>NZ_JBFUIW010000022.1:0-57719 GCF_056401675.1 Phenylobacterium sp. P4_E10
GCGCCGGGCAGGGCTGCGGCCAGATCGGGGCGGGCGGCGATACGGGCGGCCAGACCCTTGCCGTCCGGGCCCTGCGCGGCCTTGCGCACGCCAGCGACAAACTTCGGTTCCTGCAGGGCGGCCAGCGCCGCATAGGCGACCATTCCGGCCTCCATCTGCTTGGGGTCGTAGCCCGACGCCACCCGCAGGCCCTCGGCCACTTCGGCCGGCCCGCTGAACGCGCCGTCGATGGCGCGCGCATTGCGCATGAAGCTCTCGAAGGCGCTGGCCTGGGCTTCGAGCTGCCGGTCGGTCTGGGCGATCGGCGCGCCCTTCTTCGGCTCCGGCGCCGTCGTCGCGCAGCCGGCCACGACGATGAGCGCCGCCACGGCCGCGAGGCCAGCCTTCAATCCGATGTCCATTTTCAGGACCCCTCCCACTAACTCGCAGAGGCCCACCCCAGGCGTGAGACTCCACGCGCTCGCGGTGAAGGAAGGATTGCCAAGCTTGACCGTAAGCCTGCGTCCAGAAGCCGCGCAGGCGGCCGAGTTAGGAGGAGAGGATGTCGCTCAGGCTGGGCCCGTCGCGGCCTTCCAGCTTGGAGAACAGCAGCTTGTCGATGCGGCGGTCGTCCATGTCGATGACCTCGACCCGGTAGCCGGCGATCTCGAACAGGTCGCCCTCTTCCGGCAACCGGCCGATCTCATGCAGCACCAGGCCGGCGGCGGTGTGGAAGTCGCTGGTCTCCACGAAGTCGGCGTCGAGAACCTTGGCCAGGTCCTCGACCTCGGCCCGGCCGTCGACCAGGTAGCTGCCGTCCTCGCGCTGGATGATGGCGCCGGCCGTGTCGGCGTCGTGCGCCTCGTCGAAGTCGCCGGCGATCATCTCCAGCAGATCGGTGGCGGTGACGATGCCCTCCAGGGCGCCGAACTCGTCGACCACCAGCGCCATGTGCAGCGGCGTCTGTTTCAGCAGGCCGAAGGCGCGCAGCACCGAGGTGGTCTCGACGATGTAGAGCGGCGTCTCCATCAGGATCTCGATGTTCAGCCGCGCGCCGTCGAGGAAAGCGTCCAGCACGTCCTTCTTGTGCACCACGCCCACCGGCTCCTCGGTGTCGGCGCCGCGCATGACGACGATGCGCGAATAGGGGCAGGCGCGGATGTCGGCCATCTGCTGGTCGATCGGGTCGGCCAGCGAAATCCAGTAGATGTCGCGGCGCGGGGTCATGGCTACGCGCACTTGGCGGTCGCCCAGGCGCATGACCTCGCCGATCATCGCCTGTTCCTCGGGCTCGATGAGGCCGGCGCTGGTGCCCTCGGCCAGCACGGTCTCGACCTCCTCCTGAGTGATCCGCTCGCCCTTCTCGTCGCGGATGCCCAGCAGCCGCAACACGCCGACCGTGGAGACGGTGAGCAGCGAGACGAACGGCCCCATGAGCCGGGCCATGAACGACAGCGGTCGGGCGACCAGCGAGGCGATGGTCTCGGGGAACACCATGGCGAAGCGCTTGGGCACCAACTCGCCGATGATCAGCGACAGGTAGGTGATGATCACCACGACGATGGCCGTGGAGATCAGCTCCGAATAGTCGTGCAGGGCCGGGATCTTCTCGAGCATGAGGTCGAGCTCGCCGGCGATGGTCGCCTGGCCGTAGGCGCCGGAGAGGATGCCGATGAGCGTGATGCCCACCTGCACGGCGGCCAAGAAACGGGTCGGGTTCTCGGACAGCCGCAGGGCGGCGGCTGCGCCCTTGTCTCCGCGCTCGGCGCGGGCCTGCAGCTTGGCGCGCCGGGAAGACACCACGGCCAGTTCGGACATGGCGAACAGGCCGTTGAGCACCAGCAGGAGGAGCACGACGACCGAGGCGAAGAGGAGCATTAAGGGCCAGGTCCAGGCGAGGCTCTCGAGAGCCCCGGGGCCAGCCTATCCGGAATGGCGGCGGGAGGCGACAACCGCCGATGGCGTCCCCGTCTTGTCCCGGATTCTGCCTAGGCCGCGAGCGCCAGACGGTTGCGGCGGCGCAACGCCGTGGCGGCCAGGGCGAAGCCGACGATCATCATCGCCCGGGTGGCTGGTTCGGGAAACGCGGACTGAAACGCCTACAGGTCGCGGCCACGAAAAAGGGCCGCCCTGGAGGACGGCCCTTCGTCGTTCGAAAAACTAAGAGGCCTTAGAAGATCTCGAACAGGCCTGCCGCGCCCCACCGAAATCGCCGAGCGATTTCGGCGACTCCTTGATGATGGGCGTGGCGGACGGCCTTAGAAGATCTCGAACAGGCCTGCCGCGCCCATCCCGCCGCCGACGCACATGGTCACGACGCCCCACTTGGCGCCCCGACGCTTGCCTTCGTGCAGGACGTGGCCGGTGCAGCGCGCGCCGGTCATGCCGTAGGGGTGGCCGATCGAGATCGAGCCGCCCGAGACGTTCAGCTTCTCGCTCGGGATGCCCAGCTTGTCACGGCAGTACAGGACCTGGCTGGCGAAGGCTTCGTTCAGCTCCCACAGATCGATGTCGTCGATGGTCAGGCCATTGCGCTCCAGCAGCTTCGGGATCGCGAAGACCGGGCCGATGCCCATTTCTTCCGGGCCGCAGCCGGCGACGGCCATGCCGCGATAGGCGCCCAGCGGGGTCAGGCCGCGCTTCTCGGCTTCCTTGCGCTCCATCATCAGCACGGCGGCCGAGCCGTCCGACAACTGGCTGGCGTTGCCGGCGGTGATGAACTTGCCTTCCGGCACGTAGCGGCCGCCCTTGAAGACCGGGTTGAGCTTCTGGAGATCGGCCAGGGTGGTCTGCGGGCGGTTGCCCTCATCCATGCCGATGGTGATTTCCTTGTCGGCGGTCTCGCCGGTTTCCTTGTTCACCACCACCTTCATGATCGTGGTGATCGGAGCGATCTCGGCGGCGAAGCGGCCTTCCGACTGAGCCTGGGCGGTGCGCTGCTGCGATTGCAGCGAGTATTCGTCCTGGGCTTCGCGGCTGACCCCGTAGCGCTCAGCCACAATCTCGGCGGTCTCGATCATCGAGACGGCGAATTCCGGCACGTGGTCGCGCAGCCAGGGATCGCCGGCCATGAAGCGGTTCATCTTGTCGTTCTGGACGAGCGAGATGGATTCCACGCCGCCACCGATGGCGACCGGGGCGCCGTCATTGATGATGTACTTGGCGGCGGTGGCGATCGCCATCAGGCCCGACGAGCACTGGCGGTCCAGGGTCATGCCCGAGACGGTGTTCGGCAGGCCGGCGCGCAGGGCGGCCTGGCGGGCGATGTTGTTGCCGGTGGTGCCTTGCTCGAGGGCGCAGCCGAAGACAACGTCGTCCACTTCGGCGGGATCGAGGCCCGCGCGCTCGACGACGGCGGCGATCGAGTGGCCGGCGAGGGTCGCGCCATAGGTGTTGTTGAAGGCGCCGCGATAGGCCTTGCCGATCGGGGTGCGGGCTGTGGAGACGATGACGGCTTCACGCATGGAGGGATGTCCTAAACGAGTTTGGGAGGGTGGTTCCTGCTCGTCCCCGACCCTTGCGGGCCGGGGTCTGTCTCAGTGAGCGGTCGCCTTGTTAGAGGTCGGCGAACTTCTTGTTTTCGGCGACAAGCTTTTCCAGGAGCGCGGCCGGCTTGAACTGGTCGCCCATGGTGGCCTGGAATTCCTTCATCTTGGCGAGCACCTTGGCCGGACCGACCTGGTCGCCGTAGTGCATCGGGCCGCCGCGATAGACCGGCCAGCCGTAGCCGTTCTGCCAGACCACATCGACGTCGGAGGCGCGGATCGCCTTGCCCTCTTCGAGGATCTTCACACCCTCGTTGATCATCGGGAAGATGCAGCGCTCAAGGATTTCCTCGTCGCTGATCTTGCGCGGGTTGGCGCCCGACTTGACGATGAAGTCGTTGATCACCTTCTCGGTGAAGGGGCTCGGCTTGGCGACGCGGTTCTCGTCATAGTCGTAGTAGCCGGCGCCGGTCTTCTGGCCGCGACGGTCAGCTTCGCACAGCACGTCGCGGATGCTCTCGCCCTTCGACTTTTCCTTCACCCAGCCGATGTCCAGGCCGGCCAGGTCGCTCATGGCGAACGGACCCATCGGGAAGCCGAAGTCGTAGAGGACGCGGTCGATGTCCCACGGCATGGCGCCTTCCATGACCAGCTTCTGGGCTTCGCGCTGGCGCGCGCCCAGGATGCGGTTGCCGACGAAGCCGGGGCAGACCCCGACCAGCACAGCGACCTTGCCGATCTGCTTGGCCAGCTTCATCGAGGTGGCGATCACTTCCTTGGAGGTGTGATCGGCGCGGACGATTTCCAGCAGCTTCATCACATTGGCCGGCGAGAAGAAGTGCAGGCCGATGACGCTCTCCGGACGCTTGGTCACCGAGGCGATCTCGTCGATGTCCAGGCCCGAGGTGTTGGTGGCCAGGATCGCGCCGGGCTTACAGATGGCGTCGAGCTTGGTGAAGATGTCCTTCTTGATGTCCATGCGCTCGAACACGGCCTCGATGACCAGGTCGACGTCGGCGAACGAGTCTTCCATCGACAGCGAGCCGGTGATCAGGGCGCAGCGCTCCTCGACCTGGGCCGGGGTGATGCCGCCACGGCTGGCGGTGCGCTCGTAGTTCTTGCGGATGGTGGCCAGGCCGCGGTCCAGCGGCTCCTGCTTCTGCTCGACGATCACCACCGAGATGCCCGCGTTGGCGAAGTTCATGGCGATGCCGCCGCCCATGGTGCCGGCGCCGATCACGCCGACCTTCTTGATCGGGATCAGCACCGTGTCGTCCGGCACGTCCGGGATCTTCTGGGCGGTGCGCTCGGCGAAGAACGAGTAGCGCTGGGCGGCCGACTGCGGGCCGCTCATCAGTTCGGCGAACAGCTTGCGCTCGACGGCCAGGCCTTCATCGAAGGGCAGGTTCACCGCCGCTTCGATGGTCTGGATGTTGTATTCCGGGGCCAGGAAGCCGCGGAACTTGCGGGCGTTGGCCTTGCGGAAGTCGGCGAAGATCTCGGGCTTGCCGCGGGCGGCCTCGACCTTCTCGTTCTGGTCGCGGATCTTGCGCAGCGGACGGCCTTCGGCGGCCACCTTCTTGGCGAAGGCGATGGCGCCTTCCTTCAGTTTGCCCTCTTCGACCAGCTCGTCGGTCAGGCCGCCCGCCAGGGCTTCCTTGGCGCCGACGTGACGGCCGGAAGTCATCATTTCCAGGGCGCGCTCGGGGCCGACCACGCGCGGCAGGCGTTGGGTGCCGCCGGCGCCCGGCAGCAGGCCGAGGTTCACTTCCGGCAGGCCGAACTTGGCCGACGGAACGGCGACACGGTAGTGGGCGCACAGGGCCACTTCGAGACCGCCGCCCAGCACGGTGCCGTGGATCGCGGCGATTACCGGCTTGGGCGAGTTCTCCATCATGTCCTGGACGTCGGTCAGGCTGGGACCCGCCATCGCGCCGCCAAACTCGGTGATGTCGGCGCCGGCGATGAAGGTGCGACCCTCGCAGATCAGCACGATCGACTTGGCGGCGTCGTTGGCGACGGCGGCCTTGAAGCCTTCGTAGAGGCCTTCGCGGACCTTGGCCGACAGGGCGTTCACCGGGGGGGAGTTGAGCGTGATCACCGCGACGTCGCCGTCGAGCGTGAGGTCAGTCACCGAATTGATCTCGGCCATGTAGCGCATCCTCGAATGTTGGAGAGGGGCGGCTCGTGGAGGCTGGTCGCCCTTGGATTCAAACGGTTGTTTACAGGCCCCGCTTGGCCGGCGCGAGTCAAAAATCCGTTGGGTTTCCGAGCGCCGAACGTGGGTTTATCAGACGCCGAGTGGGATCGGTCCGATCTCACTCAAGGATCATGAAGCTAGACCATTTTCTTCGCCGAACCGGTATCCACTTCGGCGGAGAATGGTCGCCAGACATCACCTTAGGGGAAGCAAGATATGGCTCAGGGACTGTTTTCGCTGGAGGGCCGCGTGGCTCTCGTCACTGGCGGATCGCGCGGCATCGGCAAGATGATCGCCAAGGGCTTCCTCGATGCCGGGGCGGAGAAGGTCTACATCTCCTCGCGCAAGCCGTCGGCCTGCGACGAGACCGCCGCCGAGCTGGGCGAGCGCTGCATCTCGCTGCCGCAGGACGTCTCGACGGTCGAGGGCTGCCAGGCCCTGGCCAAGCGCTTCAACGACCTGGAACCCAAGCTCGACATCCTGGTCAACAATGCCGGGGCCGCCTGGGGCGCGCCCTTCGACGAGTTCCCGGAGAGCGGCTGGGACAAGGTGCTGAACCTGAACCTGAAGTCGCCCTTCTTCCTGACCCAGGCGCTGCATGGCGCGCTGAAGGCGGCGGCCAGCCATGAACAGCCGGCCAAGGTCATCAACATCTGCTCGATCGACGGCATCCGTCTCAACCCGCAGGAAACCTATTCCTACCACGCGTCGAAGTCGGGCCTGATCTACCTGACCCGCAGGATCGCGGCGGAGCTGGTCAAGGACTCGATCAACGTCACCGGCATCGCGCCGGGCGCCTTCGCATCGGAGATGAACCGCGTGGCCCGCGACCAGGGCGACGAGATCGCCAAGCGCATCCCCTCGCGCCGCATCGGCCGCGACGAGGACATGGCCGCCGCCGCCATCTACCTGGCCAGCCGGGCCGGGGACTATGTGGTCGGCGAGACCATCGCTGTGGACGGCGGCGTGGCCCTGGCCAGCGTCGCTGGGTTGTAAAGTTCACACTCACGGCCACGCTTTCGTCGGTTTTGCGTTATGACCTGCCCGAGCGAAATCCGGTTCGATTGAATCGGATTTCGCTCAAGACTCTCAAGAAGGAGAGCATTTTCTCCGCCGAACCGGCATCCACTTCGGCGGAAAATGCTCTGGGGAGCAGCAGGCGTCGCGTTTGACCGAGTCCGAAACCAGGCCGCCCAACCGTGCGGCCCGTCGCAGATGGCGACGGGTCCATACGGCGCTGGCCGCAACCGTGCTGGTTGCGGTCTTCGTCGGCGGCACGGTCTATGTGACCCGCCGGGCCATCGCCCGTGAGGTGCTGATCGGCTGGCTGGACGCCCGCGGCGTGCCCGCCAACGTCGAGTTCCGCGAGTTCGAATTCGGCGGCTTCACCGCCCGGGTCAGCGCTGGGCCGCAGAACGATCCCGACGTCTCGGTCGAGCGCGTGGAGGTCCACTACGGCGTCACCGGCTTCTGGACCGGCGAGCCGCTCGGCGTCCGGGTCGCTTCGGTGAAGCTCTACCGCCCGGTGGCGCGGGGCAGCTACAAGGCCGGCAAGCTGAGCTTCGGTTCGCTCGACCCGCTGATCGAAGAGTTCGCCAAGCGCCCGCCCCAGCCGGAGGCTCCACAGCCGATCGTCGAGATCCATCGCGGCGTCCTGCGCTTCGACACCGACTACGGCCTGCTCAAAGCCACCGCCGACGGGCGCATGCAGAACGGTAAGCTGATGGCGCTCGACGCCCGGCTCGATCCGGTCGCCCTCAGCGGTCCTGGGCTACAGGCGAACCTGGGTGAGGCGAGCCTGCGCATGGCGACCACCCGCGACCGCGTCGACCTGGTGGTGGTCGCCCCTGCCGCCACGCTGAAGTCCGGCGAGATTTCAGCTCGCGACGCCAAGCTGAACCTCTCGCTACAGGGGCCCTATCCCGACCTGAAGAAGCGGCGCGGCGACGGCAAGGTCGTCGCGCGCCTGACCCTCGACAGCGGATCGGCGGCGGTCGGGACCGAGCAGGCGAGCGGACTTCACCTGACCGCCCGGTTCGACGGGGCCGCCACCGGCTGGATCGAAAACCTTGCGGTGCAGGGGCAGGGCGAGGTTCAGGCCAGCCTCAAGTCCGGCAAGCTGGCCGGGATAGATGTCCGCGACGCGAAGGGCGAGGCCTCGCTGGGGGACCTGCGCTGGACGCGCGTCGCCGGCGACGTGGTCTCGGCCGAGCTCAGCACCCGCATCGCCGCCGCTTCGGCCCGCACCGGCGACCTGGCGCTGAGCAACACGCGCGCCGACTTCGGCGGGCTGGTGGCCTTCGATCCTCGCCGGGCCGACGTGGCCCTGCGCGGCGCCGTCGTCTCCCGCGGGGCCTGGTCGGGCCTCGGACCGGTCCGCGCCGGCGACCCGTCGGAGACCGTGGCGCTCAAGCGCGCCTTGGCCGGCTTCCAGCTGACCGCCAGTTCGGTGGCGATCAGCGCTTCGCATCAGGACCTGTCGATCAGCCTCGGCGTGCCGGCCAAGCTGCGCACTGAAACCGGCGGCGAACTCTCGCTCTATCGCGCCGGCGGGCCGATCTTCGCCAACGGCGGCGGCGCATTCGACCTGAGCGTCAAGGGCGGCGGGCTGCCCGAAGGCGAGCTGCAGGTGGCGCGCTACGACCTGACCAAGGACGGCCTCACGGCGCGTCTGGCGCTGAAGGCCAAGGGCGGCTTTGCGCCGATCAGCGACGGCGCGGTCGATGCGGCCGGCGACCTGCGCATCGCCGGGACCACGACCAGCTTCACCGCCAGCCGCTGCGTCAGCCTCTCGGCCGGCCATGTCGAGCTGGGCGACAGCGACCTGGAGCGGCTGACAGGCGAGATATGTCCGAGCGGCCCGCCGCTGATGAGCCTGACCGGCGGCTCGTGGCGCGTGCGCGGCCAGGCCAGAAACCTGACGGCCGAGCTGCCGTTCCTGGAGGCCAGGCTGTCCGAGGCCTCGGGCCCGGTCGACCTGCGCGGAGCCGGCGAGCGCCTCGACGGCAAGGTCACGGTGACGGCCGCGCGGGTCGACGACACCGCCGCCGAAACCCGCTTCAACCCTGTGCACATCAAAGGCGAAGCCAGGGCGAACAGCGGCGGCTGGATCGCGGGCTTCGAGGTCGCCGACCTCGCCGGCCGGCGGCTGGGACATGGAGACCTGCGTCACAGGGCCGACGGCCGCGGCGAACTTGATTTCGACACCGGGGTGCTGGTCTTCGAAGACGGCGGGCTGCAGCCGGTCGGCCTGTCGCCCCTGGCCGCCATGGTCGCCTCCCCGGCGGCTGGGCGGGCGCGGTTCACAGGCCAGATCGGCTGGGCGCCCGGCGCCTCGACCAGCCATGGCGTGCTCGACGTCGAGCGGATGGACTTCGTCAGCCCGATGGGGCCGGTGGTCGGCCTTGCCGGCCAGGCGCAGTTCACCAGCCTGGTCCCGCTGATCGCCGCTCCCGGCCAGACACTGCGCGCCGAAGCGATCAACACGCTCGTCCCACTGACCGATGTCGAGATCAGCTTTGGCCTGCAAAGCGATGCGATCGCCGTCGAGGGCGCGAAGCTGGCGGTCGGCGGCGGGACCTTGGCGTTCGAGCCGTTCAGCGTGCCGTTCAAGCCCGGCGCGCCGTGGAAGGGCGTGGTCAATTTCCAGGGCGTGCAGATCAAGGAGCTGGTCGAGGCTTCGCCCTTCGGCGACCGCGTAGACCTGGACGCGGTGCTGACCGGCCGCGTCCCGTTCGAAGTGACGCCGCAAGGCGTGCGGGTGGCGCGCGGAACCCTGGCGGCGATCCAGCCTGGGCGGCTGTCGATCCTGCGCGAAGCCCTGGTGCCGGTCGCGTCCACGCCGGTCGAGGCCACCATCGCCGGCGCAGCGACCGGGGTGCAGTTGCCGGTCACCGAGCCGGCGGCTGCGCCGGGCGAGGTCAACGCCTTCAGCGAATTTGCCTACCAGGCCATGGAGCACCTGGCCTTCAGCGCCCTGGACGCCGAGGTCAACAGCCTCGACAACGGCCGGCTCGGCGTCCTCTTGCATGTGAAGGGCGAGCACAGCCCGCCGCAGAAGCAGGAGATCCGCCTGACCATCATGGAGCTGATCCGGCGCGACTTCCTCAACAAGACCCTGCCGCTGCCCTCGGGCACCAAGGTCGACTTGACCCTCGACACCTCGCTGAACCTTGATGAGTTGCTGAAGGACTTCGCCGACTATCAGGCCCTTCGTGGTTCACAAGCCGTTCAGCCGCGATGACCTAGCTTGGCCGTGAGATTGGAGACGACCGAATGACAAGAAATCTTCCCGCCGTGGCCGCCCTGGCCGGGGTCGCTGCCTTGAGCGCATGCGCGCCGACCGTGCGGGTGGAGGTCGCGCCGATCACCATCTACGCCAAGCTGGACGCCGACGTCCGCCTGCGCCTCGACGACGACGTCAAGGCGCTGATCAAACAGAACCCGAACCTGTTCTAAGGGGATCAACATGACATTCGACAAACTGATGGCCCCCGTCGCCGCCGTCGTCGCCAGCCTCGCCATCGCCGGCGTCGCCCAGGCCGATCCGGCCTCCGCCAAGGCCGCCGTGGACGCGGCCAAGGCCGAGGGCGTGGTCGGCGAGCAGAGCGACGGCTTCCTCGGCTTCGTGAACCCCGGCGCGGCGAGCGGCGACGTGCGCGCCGCGGTCTCCGAGATCAACGCTGGCCGCCGCCAGCTCTACGCCCAGGCTGCGGCCCAGAACGGCGTCAGCGCTGCGGCTGCGGGGTCGTCGGCCTTCCGCACCGTCGTCCAGGCCAAGCTGAGGCCGGGCGACTACTTCCAGGACGCCGGCGGCGCCTGGGTGAAGAAGTAGCCAAAGCAAAAGGGCCTCCATCCGGAGGCCCTTTTCGCATCTGTCTGGATCTGTGATCGGGGCGGAGAAACGACCGAATATTAGCTTCTCCGCCCGTCACCCCATCCGTCTCCCTTGCGGGGCGGATTTGTTGAGCCCGCCGCCGCGGCGGCGGGCGAAAGCCGTCTCCTGAAAAAGCGAGCCCGCCCTGATCCGGATGGCCGGGGCGGGCTCGAGGAGAGACAATCGGGCGCTTAGGAACCTGACCTTAAGCCGGCAGTACGAGTTGCTCGGAGGCGATCGCGAAGCGGGTGGTGGCCTGGCTGCGGGTCTCTGCAGACACCTTCTTCCAGGCCTCCTTGGCTTCGTCGCGACTCTCGTACGGCCCCAGCACCTGGGGGACGCCGTTCTTCAGCTTGGTGAAGGCCAGGCAGCTATATTCGCCGCCGACCACCCAGAACCGTTCCTTGGTCATGTTCCTTGCTCCCCCGGCCATTGGCCGGAACCGAGAACTTTTTCAGCCTGCGTTTTTACAAGCCATTCCTTAGCCCTAACGCTTGCCCGCCTTGGGGCGAATAGCCAATCTCGTGCAAGAAAGCTGACTTGTCACAGTGCGACGTTGTAAATTGTGTAAATCTGTGACAATCCGACTCCATGGCTCCCGCCACCACCGATAGAAAGCTGTTCCTCGGCGCGCGCATGAAGCGCCTGCGCCGCGACCTGGGCCTCACCCAGACGCGCATGGCCGAGGACCTTGGCGTCTCGCCAAGCTATCTGAACTTGCTGGAGCGGAACCAACGGCCGGTGACCGCCCAGGTGCTGCTGCGACTGGCCGAGGCCTATGATCTCGACCTCAAGAGCCTCTCGACGGACCCCGATTCCGGCAACGCCACAGGCCTGTCCGAGGTCTTCTCCGACCAGATGTTCCGCGACCTCGCTGTCGCCCGCCACGAAATCGCCGAGGTGGCCGACAGCGCGCCGGCGGTGTCCGAGGCCATCGTCCGGCTCTACCGCGCCTATCTCGACCAGCGCCGGCTCACCGACCTTGGCGCGATCGGCCGTCCGGAGGAGGGCGCGGCCGGCCCCGCCGCGGCGCCGTCGGACTGGGTGCGCGACTTCATCCAGGCGCAGAAGAACCATTTCGCGGAGTTGGAGGAAGCGGCCGAGGAGATGGCGGGTGAGCTGGCCGCTGAACCGCTCGACTTTGCCGTCGCCGCCCGCGAGCGACTGTCGCGCCGACACGGGGTCTCGGTCCGCATCGTGCCGGTCGACGTGCTGCCGGAGTCGGTGCGCCGCTACGATCATCACCGCAAGCGGCTGTTCCTGTCCGAGGTGCTGACCGGCGCCGGCCGTTCCTTCGCCCTGGCCTACCAGCTGGCCATCCTTGAGCACGGCGCGCTGCTCGACGCCCTGGTGGAGCGGGCCGCGCCGCCTGACCGACCGACCCGCAGCCTGCTGAAGGTCTCGCTGGCCAACTACCTCGCCGCCGCCTTCCTGATGCCCTACGCCGCCTTCCATGAGGCGGCTGAGCGCACGGCCTATGACATCGAACTGGTCCGCTCGCGTTTCGGCGTCTCGTTCGAGCAGGCCTGCCATCGGCTGACGACCCTGTCGCGACCTGGCGCGCGGGGCGTGCCCTTCTTCATGCTGCGGGTCGACAGCGCCGGGAACATCTCCAAGCGCTTCGCGGGCGCAACGTTTCCGTTCTCGCGCTTCGGCGGCACCTGTCCGCGCTGGAACATCCACACCAGCTTCCGCACGCCGGGCCGCATCGTCACCCAGATCGTCGAGACCCCGGACGGCCAGCGCTATTTCACCTTGTCGCGCACGGTCAGCCGGATCGCAGCGCCCTATGGCGGCGATGATTCCGAGCTGGCCGTCGGCATGGGCTGCGAGCTGAAGTTCGCCGAGCGGCTGGTCTATTCGCGCGGCATCGACCTGCGCGAACCGGTGGCCACCGCTATCGGCCCGGCCTGCCGGATCTGCGAGCGCCCGGCCTGTCCGCAGCGCGCGGCCGAGCCGATCAACCGTACACTGACGGTCGACGACTTCACCAAGTCGATTTCGCCGTATCCGTTCGCCTCCAGCTGACGGCCTTGCACGCAAGAGCGTGACAGCTTCAAGTGGAAGCCAGACCGGAAAGGGTCTAGGGGGCGTGCGATACACAAGGGGACAGGCGATGGGTCGCGCGCTCGGCCAGTCGTCCGGCGAATTCAGAGGCTTGGATGGTTGATCGCAAGGGCGGGCGCGCGACGGACCGCTTCCGAAAGAAGCGAGACGCGATCCTCGACGCCTCCACCGTGATCCTCAACCAGCGCGGCGTGAAGGGCCTGACCCTTGCGGACGCCGCCGCGGCTGTCGGCCTCTCGACCACCAGCGTCACCTACTACTTCAAGCGCAAGGACGACCTGGCCGCCGCCTGCATGCTGCGTGGCGTCGCCTGGTTGCAGTCCGCCGCCGACGAGGCGGTCACGGCTCCGACCCCGCAGGCGCGGCTGCACAGACTGTTGGAGCTCTATCTGGAGCGCTTGCGTCTCACCGCGGTCGGCGAGGCCTCGGCCTTGCCGGTGCTATCGGATATCCGCGCCCTCAACGACGCGCGCCGGGCCGAGGTGATGGAGGCGTTCATGCGCCTCTTCCGCAAGGTGCGAAGTCTGTTCGAGTCACCCGACTTCGCCTGGCTGGGACGGGGGCGCCGCACCGCCCGTACCCACATGCTGCTCTCTCAGCTGTTCTGGGCCGGGGCCTGGCTGCCCAAGTACGACCCTGAAGACTATCCGCGCATTCGCGACCGCATGTACGACATCCTCGTCGGCGGCCTGGCGACCGAAGGCGCTGTCTGGGAGCCGGCTGCGGCGCCGTTGGCCGAGCTGGCGGGCGGCGAGGGCCCCGAGATGAGCCGCGAGACCTTCCTGCTGGCCGCCACCCGGCTGATCAATTCGCGCGGCTACCGGGGGGCTTCGGTCGACAAGATCTCGGCCGAGCTCAACGTCACCAAGGGGTCGTTCTACCATCACATCGACGCCAAGGACGACCTGGTGGTCGCCTGCTTCGACCGCACATTCGAGGTGATGCGCCGGGTCCAGCGGCTGGCGATGAACCTGCCGGGCGACCAGTGGCTGCGCCTCTCCAGCGCCGCGGCGGCCCTGGCCGAATATCAGCTGTCCGAGCACGGTCCGCTGCTGCGGGTCTCGGCCCTCTCGGCCCTTCCCGAGGAGATCCGCGAGGAACAGGTGGCCCACTCCGACCGGGTCTCCGACCGCTTCGCCTCGATGATCTCGGACGGCATCGCCGAGCGATCGATTCGCCCCGTCGATCCCTTCATCGCCGCCCAGATGCTGAACGCCACGCTGAACGCCGGCGCCGAGCTCAGCTTCTGGGTTCCGGGCGTCACCCAGAAGGCTGCGCCCTCGGTGTTCGCCCGCCCGCTGCTGATGGGGATCTTCGTGAGGTAGCGGGCTAAAGTTCCTCCCCTTCTGGGGGAGGCGGCGCGCGAAGCGCGACGGAGGGGGATTGCTGAGCCGGCAGGCCCCTCAGTCAGCCATTTGGCTGACAGCTCCCCCAGAGGTGGAGCAACTGAAGAAACTTAAGCCCGCAACGCCACGACGTTGTCCGTCGTCGTCGGCGCGTTGTTCGCGGCGACCTTCTCGGCCCAGACCTGTTCCACCACATGCAGCAGTCGTTCAGCGGTGATCGGCTTGGTCACGTGGCCGTCGGCGCCGGCCTTGGAGGACGCCTCGGCGTGCTCGGGCATGGCGTTGGCGGTCAGGGTGTAGATCGGCGTGCGCCGGCCGGCGCGGGTCTCGCGCCGACGGATCGCGGAGATCGCGGTCAGCCCGTCCATCACCGGCATCTGCATGTCCATCAGGATCAGGTCGAAGTGGCCGCGGGCGGCCTCATCGACGGCCTCGGCCCCGTTCTCGACTGAGATCAGTTCGACCCCGGCGGCGCCGAGGATCAGCTCCACCACCCGGCGGTTGGTCGGGTGGTCCTCGGCCAACAGCACGCGCATGGCGTCGAGTTCAGCCTCTTCGACATCCTCGCTCTCGTGTTCGCCCCACATCTCGACCGCGCCGTGGCGGCGGGGCAGTTCGAGTTCGAGCACGAAGGTGGCGCCGCGTCCGGGCGTGGCGTTGGCGCTCAGTTCGCCGTCCATGGCCTCGGCCAGCGAGCGGGAGATGGCCAGGCCCAGGCCGGTCCCGCCGTACTGCCGGGTGATCGAGCCGTCGGCCTGCTGGAAGCGGCCGAACAGGCGCTTGCGGGTCGCCTCGTCGAAACCGATGCCGGTGTCGGCGACGGTGAAGGTCAGGTGGGTGGTGGTCTCGTCGCGGCGGGCGGCGACAGTGAGCTTCACCTCGCCCTCAGCCGTGAACTTGATGGCGTTGCCCAGCAGGTTGGTGAGGATCTGGCGGATCCGCGGCCCGTCGCCCTCGAACGAACCTTGGGCGTAGGGCTCGATGTCGACCTTCAGCACCAGTCCCTTGGCCTCGGCGCTCGCCTCGAACAGCGCCGCGCAGGCGTTGACCGAGGTGGCCATGTCGAACGGCTCGGGGCGGATCTCCATCCGCCCGGCCTCGATGCGAGCCAGGTCCAGGATGTCGGTCAGCAGGGCTTCCAAGGTCTGGGCCGAGGTTTCGATAAGCTCGACCATCTCGGCCTGGTGCGTCGTCAGGTCGGTGCGGGCCAGGGCGCCGGCGATGCCCATCACGCCGTTCAGCGGCGTGCGGATCTCGTGGCTCATATTGGCGAGAAACTCGCTCTTGGCCTTGTTGGCCGCCTCGGCCTCGCCAGCGAACTTCACCAGGTCGCGCTGGGCGTGGTGGCGGGAGCACTCGTTGGAGGCGATGGCCGCCAGGTCGATCAGATAGTGGGCCAGTTCGGCGTCGTAGGCGCGCGGCTGGCCGCTGGCGACGCACACCACTCCGATCGGCTGCCCATCGGACAGGCGGATCGGCGCGCCGGCGTAGAAGCGCACCTGCTCAGGGCCGGTCACGTGGGGATGGCTGGCGAAGCGGGAATCGTCCAAGGCGTTGGCGACCCACAGCAGGCTGTCGTCGCGGACCACGATCTCGGAGAACGACTGGTCCTGATAGACGTGCTCGTCGGTCCAACTCGGGCCGACGCTGGCATGCCAGGTGCGCTCGGCGCCGACCATCACGACGTCGCCCAGCTCCAGCTTCGCAAAAGCGCGAGCGAGCCGGCCGATCCGTTCGAAGGTCGGCTTCAGCTCGTCCAAATCGAGGGTGGCGATTGCGGTGAGGCGCGCGGCCTCCACCAGCGACGCCGATCCAGGTTTGGACATATTCTCCCCCTGACGTCGGTTGCGGCCGGAGATTGAAGCGACGGGGTTAAATTTCTGTCTTTATCCGAACGGCGTTCGGACACCCGTGATCGATAATCTGTGGAAAACCCGCCGCCCCCACGGCTTGTCGCCCGCAATTGCGGGTCGAGAGGATATAAAGTCAAGCGTGGTCAAATGGTTATCGCCCGTTTACCAATTCGACCGCGGGAGCCCCGAACGCGGTGGCTTGAGCCCGGCGCTCAGTTGCGAGAACGCCGTGCCAGTCTTGGGCACTACTCACAGTGAGGGTCGCCCCACCTACAGCAGCTTGATCTCGCGCAGGCGTTCCTTGAGGAACTCGTCGGCGGTGATCGGCGCCATGCCGCGGTCCGGGTGCTCTGGCGTGACGCAGCCGGACAGGGTGTGGATCTCGTAGTCCGGATTGAAGTGCAGGAAGAACGGCGTCGAGTAGCGCGCAAAGCCGCGGCGCTCGGGCGCCGGATTGACCACGCGGTGGGTGGTCGATGGTAGGACGTGGTTGGTCAGCCGCTGCAGCATGTCGCCGATGTTGCAGACCACGGAGCCTGCCGGCGGATTGATCGGGAGCCACTGGCCATCGCGGTCCAGCACTTCCAGCCCGGCTTCCTCGGCGCCCAGAAGCAAGGTGATGACGTTGATGTCCTCGTGCGCGCCGGCGCGGATGTTGGGGCCGTCCTTGGGCACCGGCGGATAGTGCAGCAGTCGCAGGATCGAATTGCCGAAGTCCACGGTCGGGGCGAAGAACTGGCGATCCAGCTTCAGATAGACCGCGATCGCCTCCAGCACTTCGCGGCCCAATCCGTCGAGAGCATTGAACAGCCAGGCGATCTCGGTGTGGAACGCCGGAACCTCCGAGGGCCAGACATTCTCGGGCATGAAGGCGCGGAACGGGTGATCGGCCGGCAGGTCGCGCCCCATGTGCCAGAACTCCTTCAGGTCGAAGTGCTTGGCGTCCTTGGCGGTCTCGATGCCGAACGGGGTGTAGCCGCGCTGGCCCCCGACGCCGACCACGTACCGGCGCTTGATCTCCTCGGGCAGGGCGAAGAAAGCCTTGGTGGCGGCGATCGCGCCTTCGATCCGCGCCTGCGGCAGGTCGTGATCGGAAATCACCGCAAAGCCGTAGCGGGCGAACGAACCGCCGAGATCGTTGGAGAAGCCCTCGAAGTCGCCGTTGAAGCGCTTGAACGATACGGGGGCGATGGCTGACGTCGTCACGTTTGATCCTCTACCCGGCAGATGCCGGGAATCCTGGTCGTACCGGCGGCCGCACCCGATTTTGACCCGAGAGATCATCGATGCGCGCCTGGCGGCTTACATGCTTGGCGCTGGCGTCATGGCCGCCCGCCCCACTATCGACCCCTACACCGGACAGCCCGTCGGCAACAACTCCGGGACCGGCGCGGCCAAGCGTGCGCCGCCGCCGCCGTCTTTTCGGACAGTCCGCAGCGGCGGACTTTTTTCGCGCCGGAATGATGCGCGACATAGCCGCGCACACGATATACCTCGCCCGGTAGAGGCGCGCGGCTGACCGCCTCCGAAGACAATAGGAGCAACCATGGCGGCCGAAGCTGCGGGCATGAATCTCGGCCACGCTGTCGCGCTGCTGACGGCGGGCGTGGTGGCGGTGCCGCTGTTCCGCAAGCTCGGCCTGGGCTCCGTGCTCGGCTATCTGGCGGCCGGCCTGGTGATCGGCCCCTACGGACTGAAGCTATTCAACGACCCCGAGGCCATTCTCCACGTCGCCGAACTGGGCGTGGTGCTGTTCCTGTTCGTCATCGGACTTGAGATGCGTCCGGCCAAGCTCTGGAGCCTGCGGCGCGAGATCTTCGGCCTTGGCGTCACTCAGGTGCTGGTCTGCTGCGCCCTGCTTTCGGGCGTGGCCATGCTGGCGGGCCTGCCCCCGGCGGCTGCGGTGATCGGGGCCAGCGGCTTCGTGCTGTCCTCGACCGCGGTGATCATGAAGATGCTGGACGAGCGCGGCGAGACCTCGACCGAGGCCGGCCAGCGCGCCGTTTCCATCCTGCTGCTCGAGGACTTGGCGGTGGTGCCGCTCCTGGCCCTGGTGGTGGTCCTGGCCTCGATGAACGGCGAGCCGGTGGCCGGCGGCCGGCCGGCCTGGGTCGGGCTGCTGATCGGCCTTGGCTGCATCGCTGTGGTGGTCGCCGCTGGCCGCTGGCTGCTCAATCCCTTCTTCCAGATCCTGGCTCGCACCGGCGCGCGCGAGATCATGACCGCAGCGGCGCTGCTGGTGGTGCTGGGGACAGCGCTCTTCATGCAATGGGGCGGGCTATCGATGGCCATGGGCGCGTTCCTGGCCGGCGTGCTGCTCTCGGAATCGACGTTCCGACACCAGCTTGAGGCCGACATCGAGCCGTTCCGCGGCATTCTGCTGGGCCTGTTCTTCCTCAGCGTCGGCATGTCGCTGGACCTCATGGTGGTCGCCGCCGACTGGGGCCTGATCCTGGCCGGCGTCATCGCCTTCATGGCGGTGAAGGCCGGCGGCATCTACGCTGTCGCCCGGCTGTTCCGCGCCGATCACCGTGAGGCGATCCAGCGCGCGGCCCTGTTCGCCCAGGGCGGCGAGTTCGCCTTCGTGCTCTACGGCGCGGCGGTCGCGGCCGGCGTCGTCGAGGCGCGCACCAGCGCCGCCCTGACCGCGGTGGTCATCTTCTCCATGGCCCTGACCCCGCTTGTGGTGTTCGCGCTCACCCGCCTGCTGCCGCCGCCCAAGGAGTCGCTCGACGGCGTCGAACTCGCCGCCAACCTCGAAGGCCGGGTGCTGATGATCGGCTTCGGCCGTTTCGCCCAGGTGGTCTCCCAGCCGCTGCTGGCCCGCGGCATGGAGGTCGCATTGATCGAGACCGACGTGGAGATGATCCGCGCCGCCGGCACCTTCGGCTTCAAGGTCTATTACGGCGACGGCACCCGCCTGGACGTGCTGCGCGCCTCGGGCGCAGGCAACGCCGAGGCCATCCTGGTCTGCGTCGACAAGCCGGAGACCGCCGACAAGATCGTTGAGTTGGTAAGGGCCGAGTTCCCTTTGGCCAAGCTGTTCGTCCGCGCCTTCGACCGCGGCCACGTGCTGCGACTGATCAAGGCCGGCGTCGACTACCAGGTCCGCGAAACCTTCGAGTCCGCCCTGGCGTTCGGAAAGAACGTGCTGATCCAGCTGGGTGTCGACGAGGTCGAAGCCGCCGATGTCGTCCGCGACGTCCGCCGCCGTGACACCGAGCGCCTCGAACTGCAGGTGGCCGGCGGCATCCAGGAAGGCCGCTGGCTGATGCGCGGCAACATGCCGACGCCGACGCCTGAGCCGTTCTCGGTGCCCCGCCAGGGCGGCCGGGCGCTCAACGAAGAGGCCGCCGACGTCCTGCAGAAGAAGCCCAAGGAGCTGGCCGAATAGTTGTTCGCCAGTTGGTGAATTTTTTCGCGTGACCCCGTTCTCAACGAGCCGTTTGCAGCTTAAAGGGACCCCATGGCTGGAAAGACCCGCACCGACGCCGCGCGCGCCCTCGAAGGGCTGCTGTTCGACGGCATGACCATCATGGCCGGAGGCTTCGGCCTCTGCGGCATTCCCGAAAACCTGATCGGCGCCATTCGAGAGTCAGGGGTGAAAAACCTGACCGTGGTCTCCAACAATTGCGGGATCGACGGCTTCGGCCTCGGCGTCCTGCTGGAGAGCGGCCAGATCAAAAAGATGATCTCGTCCTATGTCGGCGAGAACAAGCTGTTCGAGCAGCTCTATCTGTCGGGCGCGCTGGAGCTCGAGTTCAACCCGCAGGGCACCCTGGCCGAGCGCATCCGCGCTGGCGGCGCCGGCATCCCGGCCTTCTTCACCAAGACCGGGGTTGGCACCTTGGTCGCCGAAGGCAAGGAAGTGCGCGAGTTCGACGGCGAGACCTATGTGATGGAACGCGGTTTGGTGGCCGACCTCTCCATCGTCAAGGCGCACACCGGCGACGCGGAGGGCAACCTCGTCTACCGAAAGACCGCCCGGAACTTCAATCCGATGATGGCCACCGCCGGCAAGGTGACGGTCGCCGAGGTCGAGGAGCTGGTCGAGATCGGGTCCATCGACAAGGACCACATCCACACCCCCGGCATCTTCGTCGATCGGATCATCAAGGGCGCGGTCTACGAGAAGCGCATCGAGCGCGTGACCACCCGTCCCAAAGAAACGCGAACGGGCGAAGAGAAGGCGAGCGCTTAAGATGGCCTGGACCCGCGATGAAATGGCCGCCCGCGCCGCCAAGGAACTGCGCGACGGCTTCTATGTGAACCTCGGCATCGGCATCCCGACTCTGGTCGCCAACTACATCCCCGACGGCATGCACGTGACCCTGCAGTCGGAGAACGGCATGCTGGGCATGGGCCCGTTCCCCTATGAGGGTGAAGAGGACGCTGACCTGATCAACGCCGGCAAGCAGACGATCACCGAGCTGCCGTCGTCGTCCTATTTCTCCAGCGCCGACTCGTTCGGCATGATCCGCGGCGGCCACATCGCCCTGTCGATCCTGGGCGGCATGCAGGTCGCGGCGAACGGCGACCTCGCCAACTGGATGGTGCCCGGCAAGATGGTCAAGGGCATGGGCGGGGCCATGGATCTGGTGGCTGGCGTCAAGCGCGTCGTCGTGGTCATGGACCATTGCGAGAAGTCGGGCGCGCCCAAGCTGCTGAAGGAATGCAGCCTGCCGCTGACCGGCGCCGGCGTCGTCGACCTGCTGATCACTGAACTCGGCGTCTTTGAGATCAACCGCGGCAAGACCCCGGTGAAGCTCGTCGAGTTGGCGCCCGGCGTCAGCGTCGAGGAAATCGCGGCCAAGACCGAGGCTGCTTTCGAGGTTGCGCTCTAAAGGCATCCGCCAGCGGGTTTAGCGCGTATCGTTGCTGTCTGCGGTCCCTGCGGCCGCGCCAGGATGAGATGCGATGAGCCCGTTTCGCGCCGCCGCCGCCTTCGCGGCGTTCGCCAGTCTGACGATCACCCCCGCCGCGCAGGCCGCGGCGCTGAAGACCGCCGTCTTCGCCGGCGGCTGCTTCTGGTCCGCCGAGAAGGCGATGGAGCACCTGCCCGGGGTCACCAACGTCGTCTCCGGCTATGCCGGCGGGGCGCTGAAGAACCCGACCTACCAGAACCACGAAGGTCATCTGGAGGCGGTGAGGGTCACCTATGACCCGGCCAAGATCAGCTACGCCAAGCTGGTCGACGGCTTCTTCCACAACATCGATCCGACCGACGCCGGCGGCCAGATCTGCGACCGCGGGCCGTCCTACTCGACGGCGGTCTTCGTGGCCGACGCGGCCGAGACCCAGACCGCCCAGGCGGTGAAAGCCCAGGTCGCCAAGACGCTTGGCAAGCCAGTGGCCACGCGGGTTCTGACTGGCGGCCGCTTCTGGCCGGCGGAGGCCTATCATCAGGACTACGCCAAGAAGAACCCAGCCAATTACAACGCCTACCGCATCGGCTGCGGACGCGACCGCGCGCTCAAGGCCGTTTGGGGATCGGCTTACCACTGACCGGATCGCGCGGCGCCGGCGTGAAGGCTTCGCCGATGAACAACTCGGCGCGCCGCTTGCGCTTGCGGTCCAGCCAGACGCTGATGATCTGCTCGTTGGAGACCTTGCCGAAGTCGGCAGCCATCTCGTCGCGATAGACCTGCTCCAGCGCCACGGCCAGCACGCGCTTGCCGTTGGCGATGGTGAGCGGGGCCACCGTCTCGGCCTGGTTCTGCGGATGGGCCTCGCGCACCCACATCTTCAGCGGCGGCTCGCCGTTGCGGCCGAAATAGTCGCGTCCGTAGTAGGCCGCTGCGTTGAACAGGAAGCGGTCGTTGACCGCGATGGCGGTCAGGCTGCCCCTGGGCTCGCGCAGGGCGCGTTCGCCGATCTGCTCGGTGAGCTGCTCCCAGCCCTTGGCGCGCTTGAACGAATTGGAGAGCCCGACGCGGTCGGCGAAGTCCTGGTTGAGAACGCAGGCCAGGAAGACGACGGCGACGGCGGCCTGGATGGCCAGGGCGGCGATCAGCCAGCCGCGGGCGCGCCAGCGGATCATCCAACCAGCCACCAGGATGATCGCCGGCACATAGCCCGCGGCCGCCCAGTTGGCGTTGGCCCGGCTGATGAAGGCCTGGCCGGTGACGATCAGCAGCGGCGGCGCGGCGAAGCACAGCAGCAGGATGTCGGCCGGCTGCAGGCGGCGGCGCCAGGCGAGCAGGATCGAGCCGCCGATCAGCACTGCGAACGGGATCGGTCCGAAGGTCCCGAACTGCGAGGCCAGGAAGTCGCCGAGCTCGGCGAAATTGAACAGTTGGTGACCTTCGCCCCAGTTGGCGTTGGCGGCGGTGTGCTGGACGGTGGCGAAGCCGTGTCCGGCGTTCCAGATCAGGTTCGGAGCCATCACTACGCCGAAGGCCGCGATCGCCAGGGCGGCGTTGGGGAGGCTCCAGGCGCGCCGCGTCTCGCGCGAAACCAGCACGTGCAACGCCACCCCGATCAGTCCGTAGACGGCGGCATACTTCGAAAGGAAGGCAAAGCCCGTAGCCGCGCCGACCGCGCCCGCCAGCCACAGCCGCCTGCGCGGATCTGCGCTGGGCAGCTCGACATAGGCCAACAGCGCCAGGCTTAGGAACATCAGCAGAGGCGCGTCGGTGGCGATGACCAGCGACGACAGCTGGATGGCGGGCATCAGCAGATAGAGCGCCGCCGCGGCGAAGCCGGCCGATGTTCCGTAGAGCCGGCGGCCGACCCCATAGACGCAAAGCGTGGTGACCGCGTGCAGCAGCGGGGCGGAAAAGCGGACCCACGGCTCGGCGTCGCCGCCCAGGCTGGTCGTCGCCCAGATCAGCCAGGCCACCATCGGGGGCTTGGAGTAGTAGCCCCAGTCCAGCGTCCGCGACCAAAGCCAGTACTGCGCTTCATCGGGGTAGAGCTCGAGCTGACTCGCAAATAGCGCGACCAGCCGCACCGCGGTAAGCGCTGCCGTAATGAGCAGCACCGCCCGCCATTGGGGGTCAATTCCGTCTGCGGATGGCGTCTTGGGGGGCAAGCGTAAGCCTCTTTTGCCGGGTTCGCGGGGAAATTTTCGTGGTGCAGCGTGTCTGTAAAGCGACAGGCGCCACGAGAATGAACGACTGCGACCCACAGTGACGCCGCCGTCACGATTCCGTCACCCACAGACAAATTTTCCACGCTATAGGGACCGCCAAGAGTGGGGACTGTGGGCCGGGGCGTCCATCCCGTTCTGGTGGATGAGGGGATTTCAATGCGAATGATGAATAGGCTCGCCGCGGGCGCGGCTGTCAGTGCGCTCGTGTGCGCGATGTCCAGCGCCGTGTACGCGCAGGATACGACGAGTTCTGTGCGTGGTCAGGTCACGGGCGACACCGGTACGGTGGTGCGCAACGCCTCGGTCACGCTTTTGCATACGCCGTCTGGCACCCGCGTGACCACGGTGCCGAACGCGGAAGGCGTTTTCGATGCCCGCGGCCTGCGCATTGGCGGCCCGTACACCATCACCGTCACCGCAGCGGGCTATGAGACCAAGACGCTCACCGGCGTCAACCTGGCGCTCGGCGAAACCCTGCGCCTGGACATCGACATGTACGCCGCCGTCGAGGAGTTGGTTGTGGCCGGCGCCCGCGACCTTGAGGCAGACAACTCGGGCGTCGCCAGCACCCTGGACCGCGACAGCATCGAAAGCGTCGTCTCGGTCAGTCGCGACATTCGCGACTTGGCGCGCCGTAACTTGCTGACCTCCTCGAACACCAACGCCGACGGCGGTATTTCGATCGCCGGTTCGAACCCGAAACTGAACCGCATCACCATCGACGGCGCCTCGGTGCAGGACGATTTCGGCCTCAATAGCGGAGGCCTGCCGAACCGTCGCGGTCCGGTCTCGCTGGACGCGGTCGAGCAGTTTACCGTCCAAGCCGTGCCCTATGACGTGGAGAACGGCGACTTCCAGGGCGGCTCCATCGACATTGTGCTGCGCTCGGGCACGAACAACTTCCACGGCACCGCCTTCGTCAACTATCTGAATGACGGCATGGTGGGTGACTCGATCCGCGATCGCCCTGTCAAGCAGGTCATCACCCAGACCAACTATGGCGGCTTCCTTGGCGGCCCGATCATCGAGGACAAGCTGTTCTTCGCCGTGTCTTACGAGCGGTACGAGACGGCCGAGCAGGTCCCGGTCGGCCCGATCGGCGCCGGCTTCGCTAACAGCATCTCCGGCGTGACCCAGGATACGATCGACAAGGTCGTCAACATCCTGAACAACACCTACGCGACAGAATTCGACGCCGGCGGCATACCGCGCTCCACGCCGATCATCGACGAGAAGTACTCGGCCAAGCTCGACTGGAACATCAACGAGCAGCACCGCGCCGCATTTACCTATCGCTACTCCTTGTCGGAAAACACCGCTCGCCCGAACCTCAATACTGGGACTGCGGGCTTGAGCTCCAACTGGTACCTATCGGGCGACGAAGACTACTCTTACGTTGGGCAACTGAACTCGAACTGGACCGAGCAGCTCAGCACGGAGTTGCGCGTCTCGTATCGGGACTACGAGCGGCGTCAGAACCCGCCGGCCGGCCAGGAGTTCGGCGAACTGCAGATCTGTTCGTCGGACAATCCGGGCGGGGTGTTCACCACTTGCGAAAGCCCGGCCTCGAACATTCGGATCGGCCCCGACGGCTTCCGTCAGGCCAATGAACTCGAGACCCACAACCTGCTCTTCCAGGCCAAGGCCAACTACTCGTTTGGGCCGCACCTCTTCAAGGCCGGAATCGAGTCTCAGAATCTTGAAATCGTAAACCTTTTTGTCCCCAACAGCGACGGCGTCTACTATTTCGACTCAATCGCGGACTTCCAGGCGGGCCGTGCCAACCAGCTGACCTACAGCAACGCCCCCTCGGGCGACCCCAACGACGCCGCGGCGAACTTCAAGTACCAGCAAAACAGCGTCTATCTTCAAGATGTGCTGGACATCACCGACGCCCTGCAGGTGACCGCTGGCGTCCGCTACGACTGGTACAAGACCGACGACAAGCCGATCCTCAACCCCTTCTTCACGGCGCGGAACGGCTTCAGCAACCAGGAAAACTACGACGGCCGCTCGATCCTCATGCCGCGGGTAGCGTTCAAGTATGAACCCGACAGCTTCTATCGGATCAACGGCGGCTTGGGCTTGTTCTCCGGCGGCATTCCGGACGTGCTCATCAGCACGGTCTACAGCACCACCGGGTACGCCTCCGCAGGTGTCACCATCCGGCGCCAGCCGGACGGCAGCTTCATCGAACTGAACAACACCCCGACCTTCACTCAGGCGATCGGCGCCGCGGCCCTCAACGTGAACACCGCCGATCCGCGGTTCGGCTACGACATTCCGGCTGCGGTTACCGGCCTGGTCACCCCATCCAGCATCCCGGCGAACTCCGAAGTCATCGCCCTGTCTCCGAACTTCGAGATCCCGTCGGCGTGGAAGCTCTTCCTGTCAGGTCAGGTCGACCTGCCGTGGGAGATTACCGGCTCGGCCGATCTGGTCATGACGGAGACCCGCGACACCATCGCCTATCGTGACCTGCGCGTCCGACCGCTGCTCGTCAACGGCGTTCAGCAGACCACGCCCGATGGCCGCCCGCGTTATGACGGCCTGGTGATTTCTGACGCGGCCCGCGCCGCCCAGGGCATCAGCGGGACCAATATCCCGGCGGCTGCCGACCTAGTGGTCACCAATGAGGACCGCGGCCAGGGCTACGTGTTCGGCGTGGGCATCGCGCGCGACTTCTTTAGCAACGACCTGCACGCCTCGCTCGGCTATGTTCGTCAGAACCTGGAAGAGGGCACCAGCGGTCTGCGCTTCGGCACGACCTCGGGTTCGCTTTACGCTAGCCAGTTGGCCGCCGCCGAGAATGCCAACACCGACGCCTACGGCCGCGGCTACGAGGAAGTTCGCGACCGCGTCAAGCTGGACGTCAGCTATCGGCACGAGTTCATCCAGGGCGCGCCGACGCGATTCTCGCTATTCGCCGAAACCCGCTCCGGCCGTCCGTTCAACATGACCATGGCCAGCGCCGGTGGCGGTCGTAGCACGGTGTTCGGCACCAACCGCTCTGCTTACCAGCTCTATGTCCCGGACTTCGCGGCGGACACCAATCCGAACGACCTGCTCGTCGGCCCGGTGACTTTCGCCAACGCCGCGACGCGCGACGCCTTCAAGGCGGCCGTGGAGCGCTTCGAGCTGCCGACCGGCGTCGTTCCGAAGGGCTTCAACCGGAACCCGGACGTCAACCAGGTCGATCTTCAGATCAGCCAGGAAATCCCGAGCTTCTTTGCAGGCCACAAGTTCCGGGTGGTTCTGGATCTGCAGAACGTCCTGAACCTCCTGAACAACAAGTGGGGTATCGTCGAGGAATACGGCTCAACCGGCTCCGGCCAGGGCAACAATCGCCTGGTCGACGTCGCCTGCGGCACCGCTGCCGGTGTCGCGGCGGGCGCCGGCAGCACGGCCTGCGATCGCTACATCTATTCGAACTTTAGTTCGACGGCGACGTCGCGGACGATCAACAACGATCGCTCGCTCTGGTACGCGCAGGTCTCGTTCCGCTACGAGTTCTAGACCCTCAAGGGCTTAGGGCCAGATCTGAAGGGGGCGGCTCGGCGACGGGCCGCCCCTTTTTCTTTGTGTCGCTTGACGTGGGGCCTGCGTCCGCCCATCTGCGCGCGTTCGTTTCGACTAAGGTAGCGCCATGACTGTTCTCGTTCCCGCCGAATGGGCTCCGCACCGCGCCATGTGGCTGGGCTTTCCCAGCCATGAGGAGCTCTGGGAGGAAGACCTGGCGCAGGCCCAGGAAGAAGTCGCCGCCCTGGCGCGCGCCCTGGCCGGCCCCGGTCGCGAGCGTGTTCGCCTGCTGACCGGGAGCGCGGCCGGCGAGGCCGACGCTCGCCGCCTGCTGGGCGACGTCTCCGGAATCGAGATCGTTCCAGGCCGATTCGGCGACATCTGGCTGCGCGACACCGGCCCGATCTTCGCCCTGCGGGACAGCGGGCACGTCGCCCAGGCGTTCCGCTTCAACGGTTGGGGCGGGAAGTACCAGCTCGACCACGACGACGAGGTGGCCGGCCAGATCGCCCAGGCCTCCGGCGTTCCGCTGAACCCGCACGACTTCATTCTCGAGGGCGGCGCCGTCGATCACGACGGGGCGGGCACGGTGCTGACCACCGGCCAGTGCGTGCTCAACGCCAACCGCAATCCCGGCTGGACCCAGGCGATAGCCGAGGCCGCCTTCGCCGACGCGTTCGGCGCGACCAGGACCATCTGGCTGGGCGATGGCCTGGCCAACGACCACACCGACGGCCATGTCGACAATCTGGCGCGCTTCGTGGCGCCGGGCGTCGCGGTCTGCCCGGTCGCCTTCGGCCGCGGGGACGTCAATGTCGAGGCCTATGACGACGCCGCCCGCCGCCTGTCTCAGGCCGGCCTGAAGGTGGTGCGCATTCCCTCGCCGGGCTGGATCGAAAGCCACGAGGGCGGCGCCGCCCCCGCCAGCCACATGAACTTCATCATCGCCAACGGCGCGGTGATCATGCCGACCTATAAGGAAGGCCAAGCGGCCGAGCTGGCGGCCCAGGCGTTGCAGACCGTCTTCCCGGACCGCACTGTGATCGCCCTGCCGTCCAACGCCATCCTGACCGGCGGCGGATCCTTCCACTGCATCACTCAGCAGGAGCCCGCCTGATGGCCCGGACCATCAACGTCGCCGCGATCCAGACCTCCTACGGCATGGACCTGGCGGCCAACATCAAGAAGACCGAGGGCTTCATCCGCGAGGCCGCCGCCAAGGGCGCCCAGGTGATCCTGCCCTCGGAGCTGTTCCAGGGGCCCTACTTCTGCGTCGCCCAGGAGGAGCGCTGGTTCGCCGAGGCCCATTCGTGGCGCGAGCATCCGTGCGTCACCGCCCTGGCCCCGCTGGCCGCAGAACTGGGCGTCGTGCTGCCGATCTCGATCTTCGAGAAGGAAGGCCCGCACTACTTCAACAGCCTGGTCATGGTCGACGCGGACGGCTCGCTGATGGGGCTCTATCGCAAGAGCCACATCCCTGACGGTCCCGGCTACATGGAGAAGTACTACTTCCGGCCCGGTGACACCGGCTTCAAGGTCTGGGACAGCAGGTTCGGCCGCCTGGGTGTCGGCATCTGCTGGGACCAGTGGTACCCCGAATGCGCCCGCGCCATGGCGCTGATGGGGGCCGAGGTGCTGTTCTACCCGACCGCCATCGGCTCGGAGCCGCATGACGCCAGCCTCGACACCGCCTTGCCTTGGCGGCGGGCGATGCAGGGTCACGCAGTCTCCAACGTGATCCCGGTGGTCGGCGCCAACCGCATCGGTTTCGAACCCTGGGACGGCTACCCGAATGGCGGCCAGACCTTCTACGGCTCGTCGTTCATCGCCGACCATCGCGGGGACCTGGTCTCCGAGCTGGGCCGCGCAGACGAAGGCATCGTTCAGGCGAGCTTCGACCTCGACTTCCTGGCCACGCACCGCGCCGCCTGGGGCTTCTTCCGCGATCGCCGCACCGACCTCTATGGGGCGTTGACGGGGCCGCGCCCGGCCTGATCTGTTCGCGGGCATGATCGAGACTCCGCGCCTGATCCTGCGCCGCTTCCGAGAGGAGGACCGCGAACCGTTCGCGGCCTTGAACGGCGACTCGCGCGTGGGCGACTGGCTCGGCGGCGCCATCGACCGCGCCGCCAGCGACGCCATGCTGGACCGCATCAACGCCCATATCGACCAGCACGGTTGGGGGCTCTGGGCCGCTGAGCTGAAGGTCCCTGGCCGGCTGGTCGGGTTCATCGGCCTGACGCATGTGGTGGCGGGCGCGCTGCCGGTCGGACCGGCGATCGAGATGGGCTGGCGGCTTAGCCACGACGCCTGGGGCCAGGGCCTGGCGACCGAGGGCGCCAAGGCCGCCCTCGACTGGGCCCTCATCCATATTGACGTGAAAGAGTTCATAGCCTTCACCGCCGCGACCAATCTGGCCTCGCAGGGGGTGATGCGGAAAATCGGCATGGTCGCCGACCCGGGCCGCGACTTCGACCATCCGCGCCTGGCGCCCGACCATCCCCTGAACCGCCATGTCGTCTATACGGCTCGCCGATGATCGAGACCGAACGCCTGATCCTGCGCCGCTGGCGTGACGAGGATCTGGAGCCGTTCGCCAAGATGTCGCGTGACGAGGAGGTCATGCGCTGGCTGGGCGGAGTTCTCACCCGCGACCGCGCCCGGGCCTACATGGACCGTGCACACGACGCCCTCGACCGGCTGGGCATGTGTCGGTTCGCCATCGAACGTCGTGCCGACGGCGCCTTCATCGGGGCCTGCGGGTTGATGCCCTCATTCGAAGACCTGCCGATTCCACCCTTTGTCGACATGGGATGGCGACTCACCCGCGACGCCTGGGGTCACGGCTACGCGACCGAAGCGGCGACTGCGGTCCTGCAGGACGGATTTACGCGCCTGGATCTTCCTGAGATCGACTGCATCACCGCAGCGATCAACCTGCGCTCGCGAGCGGTGATGGAACGCCTCGGCATGACCTATGACGCTGAGGTCAGCGGCTTTCCAGGGCCCGGTCACGCACAAGACGATCCGATGCGGCCGACCGTGCTCTACCGGGCGCTACGCCCCTAGGCGGCGCAGCCGCCCGGGGCGGCCTTGGCGCGGGCGATTTCGGTGCTGGCCTTCTTCATGTCGGCCTGGAACTGCGGATCGGCATGCAGGCGCGCCACCATGGCTCCGGCCAGAGTGCGACCGGCCTCGATGTCGCTGGCGTAGTGCACGCCGCAGATGATCCGGCTCTCGCCGACCTGCTTGCCCACCGCCAGCATGGCGTCGGCCTTCTGCGGGGCCAGCTCGGCCAGGATCAGCGCCCAGGCCCAGCCGGTCATCGCGTGGCCGGACGGGTAGGAGGCGTTGGTCTTCATCCAGTCTTCACGCGGAATGCAGATCGGCTTTTCGTCGCCAACCATCGGTCGCGGGCGATTGTAGTGGTCCTTGGCCGGCTTGCCGACCGTGCGCACGTCGAGCTCGACGCGGTGCAACACCCGCAGCGCGGTGGGGGTCTGCTTCTCGTCGATCGAGACGCCCAGCCTGCAGGCGTACTGCTTCAGCGCCCCGCCGCCCCAGAGGTCGTTCTCCGTCTGCGCCTGCTTCCAGCGCGGTGATCCCTCCAGCGCTCGGGTCTCTTCGTAGCGGGCGCGGTCGGCGCGGCCGGTCAGGCTGTCTGGGGCCGGCGGCGGGCCGAGCAGGCTCGCGCCGTCGAGGTCGCCTGGCTGCAGATAGCCAATCAGCGTGGTCGGAATCGGATTGAGCGGCGCGACGAGGCTTTCGTCGACGGGCGGCGCTTCGGCGGTTGTGGTCGCGGCGCAGGCGGCGAGGCCAGCGGCCATCGCCATGCCGGCCAGTATGGTCAAGCTACGGGTCATGCCGTCTCTCTAGATCACGAGGCGGCGGAAATCACCCTGGAGCCCGCGCTTGGGGCTCCAGAGTGACAACAATGCTTAGCGCAGCACCGTCAGGCCGTTCTTGATGACCGTAGCGTTGCGTTCCTTCACACGGGCCTCGAACGAAATGTTCTTGCCGTCCTTCCAGAGGTCGACGGTGATTGTGTCGCCGGGGAATACGGGGGCCGAGAACCGCGCCTGGTGCGAGTAGATTTGGTCCGGATCGAAGTTGGTGATCGCCTGCAGCACCGCGCGGCAGGTGATGCCGTAGGTGCACAGCCCGTGCAGGATCGGACGCGGGAAACCGGCCTTGCGGGCGATGTCCGGATCGGAGTGCAGCGGGTTGCGGTCGCCGTTCAGGCGGTAGAGCAGGGCCTGGTCCTCGCGGGTGGTGAAGTCCACCGAGATGTCCGGCGCGCGGGTCGGGACCACGTGCGGTTCCGGAGCGCCTTCCGACGGGCCGCCGAAGCCGCCGTCGCCGCGGGCGAAGGTGGAGCCGGTCAGGGTGGCGACCTTCTCGCCCTTCTCGTCGGTCCAGATGGTCTCGTTGATGATGACCGCGCCCTTGCCTTCGCCTTTGTCATAGGCGCCGGCTGTGCGGCCTTGGGCGGTGTAGGTGCCGCCAGCGGTGAGCGGCTTGTGCAGCTCGACCTTTTGTTCGCCGTGCACGACCATCAGGAAATTGATCTGGCTGGGGCGGTGGCCGGCGGGCATCTCCGGGGCCGGCCCGGCGGCGCCGCGCATGCCGGAAGCCAGCACGGTGGCGGCGGTCGGGATGACCTTCAGACCCTTCTCGTAGACGAACGGCAGCTCCGTCTCGTTCATGGGGTCCTGGCCCATGCCGACGCCCAGGGCGTAGAGCATGACGTCCTTGTCGCCGTAGGTGAAAGTCCTGGGCGCGGTCTTCTGATCGAGAATGTCGGGATAAAAGATAGCCAAAATATATCCTCCGGTATGTCGCCTTGGCGGCTTGATCGAATGAGACGAATTGAAGCGGTTCGGCTTCACCGAAGCAAGCGCCCGCCAAGCAGTTTGCCGCCCTTCGCCCGATCAGGTAGAAGCGCGGACCTCGCCGAGACGGCGCGCAAAGCCAAAAGAACCGCCCGCTCGCGCACGCACATCAATCGCCCAGGATCATCGAAGGTATTTCATGGCGACCCAAAACCAATCCAGCCCGGGCCAGATCACCGGCAACGTGCTGTTCTATTCCAAGCCGGAGCCGCTTTCGGTCGATTTGCATAAGACCCTCGGCGTCAAAAGCGTCCCCGGGCCGTTCAAGTTCGCCAAGGAAGGCCATGCGGTCCCGCTGACCGTGACCGAGTTCGGCGTGTCGGCGCTTTGCGGTCCGATCATCTTCGTTGGCGACGAAAAGATCCCGCTGGCAGTCATGGGTCTGAACCCCGGCCAGAACATGTTCCTGACCGAGGAAGGCCTGTTCGAGGCGGGCGTCTACGTGCCGGCCTATATCCGCCGCTATCCGTTCGTGTTCGCCAATGACAGCTCGGCCGGCCAGATGATTCTGTGCATCGACCGCGCCGCTGAGTTCATCGTCGAAGGCGGCGACATGAAGTTCTTCGACGAGGACGGCAAGCCGACCGAGTACACGCAGAACTGCATCAATTTCTGCAACGACTACGAGGTCGAGCGTCAGCGCACCCAGAGCTTCGTTCAGCTGCTGAAGGACCTGGACCTCTTCGAAACGAAGAAGGCCATCTTCACCCCGACCAACCCGGACGGCAGCGCCGGCGAGCCCCAAACCATCGCCGAGTACTTCGGCGTCTCGGAAACCAAGCTCAACGAGCTGCCCTCCGAGAAGTACCTGGAGCTGCGCGAGAATGGCGCCCTGGCCCAGATCTACGCCCACCTGGTCTCGCTGGCCGGCTGGGATCGTCTGATCGCCCTGGCCATGGTGCGCCAAGCGCAGCAGCCGGAAGCCGCCAACGCCTAAGGCACTGGGCAGCATGAACTTCAAAGCGGCGGGCCTTCGCGGGCCCGCCGTTCTTATTTGGGGCTATCGAGCGAAGACGCTGCGGGTCAGGCACGAGAAGACCAGACGGCCGTCCTCGTCGAGCAGGTCGTGCTGGGCGATGACAATGCCCTTGCCGTCGCCGACCGGATCCTTCCCCATCACCGTCATGCGGCCGCGCAGCAGCTCGCCGGCGGGCGGATTGCGGGCCCAACGCAGGGCGTCAACGCCCAGCCGTTTGGTCTGCGGCCATTCCAGCGCCGAAGCGGCGTCCAGCCGGCACCAGAGCGCGTAGACCATGGCGTCGGGCGCGCCCCGCTCCAGCGGCCAGCCGGGCGCGAAGGCGGCGATGAAGGCCTCGAGCGCAGCCGGTTCGACCGGGATTTCTCCCAGCGAGACCACCTGACCCATTTCGATGTCATCGAAGGACGCGGGCACTGAACGCACTCCAGTTCGGAAAATCGCTGATTCGCCGATAGTGGCGGCTGAAGACGACAAGTCGAGTGTGGCCATGCAACACTTGGGCCAGAGTATAGGCCCTCCCGGCGGGTTGACGGAGGAAGGAGGGGCCATGGCCTATTTCCTGACCACCGAGCGTCTGGCCCTGCGCCCCGTTGCCGCCGACGATCTCGACAACCTTGTGGCGCTCGACAGCGACCCCGAAGTCATGCGCTACCTCAATGGGGGGCGTGCGACGTCGCGCGAGGACGTCGCCGTGAAGCTTGCGGCCATGACCGCCTCGTCCGGCTTTCTGAAGACCTGGACATGGGCGGCGGAGGATCGCACCAGCGGAGAGTTCCTCGGTTGGTTCTCGCTGCGGCCAGTCTCTGATCGCGGCCCGAACGACGTGGAGCTCGGCTATCGTCTGCGGCGCATGGCATGGGGCCGAGGACTAGCCAGCGAAGGTGCGACCGCTCTGGTCGACAAGGCCTTCCGTGAGCTCGGCGTGGCCGAACTCTTCGCCAAGACCATGAGCGTCAATTTGGCCTCGCGGCGGGTGATGGAGAAAGCCGGCCTAAGCTTCGTGCGCAGCTTCTTCGACGACTGGCCTGAGGTGATCGCGGGAGGCGAGTACGGCGACGTCGAATACGCGATCAGCCGCCACCAATGGGAGCGCCGTGCGGGGCTTCGTCGCCATCGGTGAGATCGCCATCTTCACCGGGCCCTGGGCGGTGCTATAGCGCGAAGATGAGCAATGGCTGGCTGATCGGGGTGATGGTCGAGTTGGCGGGGGAGTCCACGCCGATCCGGCATTTTTTCGCCGTCGGTCATGAGGACCGCGCCAAGGCCGAGTGGACCGCCATCGACCGCGCCATGCTGATCGGCGGCGTCGCCGCCAGCCCGGTGAAGGGGCTGGAACCGGTGCATGTGGTTGGACCGCTCTCGCCCAAGACTGTGAAATCGCTGGCCCTCAAGCCGGGTGAAGTCCGCCCCCTGGGCTGGAGGTGGCCGCGCCGCTGGCTGGCCCTGGCCGAGGGCTAGGCCTCTCCGCGGCGCCAGCGTCGCTTTGCGGAACCGCGTGGCCGGGCCATATAGCAAGCGGACCTGATCGGGATGACCGGATGACGCGCCTTTTCGCCAAGTTGCTGGCGGCTTTGACCCTTGTCTGGGCAATCCCGGCGAGCGCCGAGCCGGTCGACACCGGTCACCTCGTCGCCGAGCTGGTCGCCCGCGACCAGTCCATAGCGCCCGGCTCCACGACCTACGTCGCCCTGCGCCAGAAGATCGACAAGGGCTGGCACACCTACTGGCGCAATTCGGGCGACAGCGGTGAGGCGACCCGCATCGCCTGGACGCTGCCGCCCGGCTGGACCGCGGGCGACATCGTCTGGCCCGCGCCCAAGCGGCAGCCGACCGGCCCGCTGATGAACTATGGCTACCAGGACGAGGTGCTGCTGGCGGTGCCGATCACCGCGCCGGCCAACGCCCGGCCCGGCGATACCGTCACCCTGAAGGCCGCCGCCTCCTTCCTGGTCTGCGAGGAGATCTGCGTCCCGGAGGACGCCGCGCTCACGCTCTCGCTGCCGGTGAAAGATGGCCTGGCCGCGCCGAACCCGCAGTGGAGCGGCCCGATCGCCGCGGCTCTGGCCGCCACCCCCACGCCGGGCGCGCTGACCGGCGCCTTCGCCAAGCAGGGACCGATGCTGGCCCTGGCGATCACCGGCGAGGCGCTGAAGGGAGCGGATCTCTCCGACGCCTACTTCTTCCCCTTCGATTCCACCGCCATCGATCATGCCAAGCCGCAGCCGATCGAGCGCGGCCCGGACGGGCTCACCCTGGGCCTGACGCCGGGCTACGCCTTCCAGCAGCCGCAGCCGCCCAAGGCCCTGTCCGGAGTGCTGACCATCGGCGGCAAGGCCTATGAGGTCACCGCCGCTGAGGGCGCGCTGGCGCCCGGCGCTTCGGGCCTCGGGCCGCCCCCGGCCAAGGCGAGGGGTGGCGACGCGCTCGGCCTGCCGCTGGCCGTGGCCTTCGCCTTCCTCGGCGGGTTGATCCTGAACTTGATGCCGTGCGTCTTCCCTATCCTGGCGATGAAGGCCGCCTCCCTCGCCGGCCACGCGCACGAGCGGCGCGCCGCTCAGGGACAGGGCCTGGCCTTCCTGGTCGGGGTGCTGGCCACCTTCCTGGCGCTGGCCGTCTCCCTGATCGCGGTCCGCGCCGGCGGCGCGGCGGTGGGCTGGGGCTTCCAGCTGCAGTCGCCCCCGGTGGTCGCCGGCCTAGCCCTCTTGATGCTGGCGGTCGCACTCAACCTCTCGGGCGTGTTCGAGGTCGGCTCCTCCTTGCAGGGCGTCGGCACGGGCCTGGCGGGCAAGCGCGGCCTGGCCGGCGCCTTCTTCACCGGCGCCCTGGCCGTGGTTGTCGCTGCCCCGTGCACCGCGCCTTTCATGGCGCCTGCGCTCGGCTGGGCGCTGACCCAGAGCGCGCCGGCCGCCATCGCCGTGTTCCTGGCCCTCGGCCTCGGCTTCGCTGCGCCCTTCGCCCTGGCCGCCTTCGTGCCCGGCTTGCTGACCCGGCTGCCCAAGCCCGGGCCGTGGATGGACGTCTTCAAGAAGCTGCTGGCCTTCCCGATGTACGGCGCGGCCGCCTGGCTGGTCTGGGTGCTGACCCTGCAGGCGGGCGACGCCGCCCTGGCCCGCGTGCTCGCCGCCGCGGTGGTGCTGGGTCTCGGCGCCTGGCTGCTGGGGGCCGCGCAGCGCCGTCATGCGGGTGGCGGACGGCCGCTGGCCATGGCCGCCGCCGGCGCGGTGCTGACCCTCGTCGCGGCTCTGGCCGCCGTCTGGCCGAACTACGGCGAGCCTGGCGTCGCGGTCGCAGCGGAAGGCGGCGGCAAGGCCGCCGTGCCCTACGAAGCCTACAGCCCCGAGAAGCTCGCCGCCGCCCAGGCCTCGGGCAAGCCGGTCTTCGTCAACTTCACCGCCGCCTGGTGCGTCACCTGCCAGGTAAATGAGAAAGTCGCCCTCACCAGCCAGGCCGTGGCCGACGCCTTCAAGGACACCGGCGCGGTCTATCTGAAGGCCGACTGGACCCGGAAGGATGCGGTGATCGAGGCCGAACTCGCCAAGCACGGGCGGGCTGGTGTGCCGCTCTACCTCGTCTATGGCGCGAAGGGCGGTGAGGGCGTTATCCTGCCGCAGATCCTCACCGAGGGCTTGGTGGTCCAAGCTTTGAAGGACGCCCAGGCCCGCTAATCCCTTTGGAGGCGCCTGATGATCTTCCGTTCCTTCGCCCTGGCGGCGGCCGCCACACTCGCCGTTGCGGCGCCGACGCTCGCCGCTCCGGCCATCGGCCAGCCGGCCCCGGCCTTCACCGCCAAGGACGGCGACGGCAAGACCCGTTCGTTGTCTGAGTTCAAAGGCAAGACCGTGGTCCTCGAATGGACCAACGCCGGCTGCCCCTATGTCCAGAAGCACTACAAGTCCGGAAACATGCAGGGCCTGCAGAAGGGCGCGACGCAGGACGGCGTGGTCTGGTTGACCTTGATCTCCTCGGCGCCAGGCAAGCAGGGCTACGTCTCGCCGCCTGAAGCCAAGACCTGGAAGACCTCCACGGGCGCGGGCTCGACGGCCCTGCTGCTCGACCCCGCCGGTCAGGTCGGCCACGCCTACGAGGCCAAGACCACCCCGCACATGTACATCGTCGATAAGACCGGCAAGCTCGCCTACATGGGCGGCATCGACGACAAGCCGTCAGCTGATTCCTCGACGCTCAAGGGCGCCAAGAACTACGTCTCGGCGGCGCTGTCGGACATCGATGCGGGCAGGCCTGTGGCGACCGCGGTCAGCAAGCCCTACGGTTGCTCGATCAAGTACTCGGAGTAGGTCCTAGACCGGCGCCTGCGGCGGCGCGGTGATCACCTCGACATTGTCGTTGAGCAGGTAGCCCATGTCGGCGACGGCGATGTCGCGGTCCTTGGCCGTGGACGCGGTTTCCAGCGCCTTGAGCTTCAGCGGCAGGTCCTCGGCGATCCCGCGCAGAATGCACTTGAGGTCGCCGTCGAGATTGCGCGCGGCCAGCGCCCGATGGCCCTCCATGTCCAGGGCGGCCAGCTCGCCGACCCTCTGCTTGAAGGCGGCGGGGATGGGCGCCGTGCCGCCCTTGAACGCCTCGACCTCGGCCTTCAGGGCACCGGCCCGGCTAACGATGTCGGCGAACAGCGGCTCTGTGGAGACGACGGCCGGCGGGGCGATTATCGTCGCTGCGCCGGTCGGCGCGGCGGCCAGCCAGAGGGCGGAAATCATCGCGGCGGCGCTGCAGGACATCGAACTCGGGCTCATCGAATCGCCCAAGACAGGCGAGGCGCCTTTTGCTAACGCCGATACGGTAAACGGGCCGCTACCAAACGTCGGAAGGGTTACGCATGACCGATCTCGCCGCCGCCTGGCGTCAGCTCGAAGCCGCCGCCCAGGACGCCGGGGATCGCCGCATCGCGAACCTGTTCGCCGCCGAACCCGACCGCCTTGCGCGGCTGGTGGTCGAGGCGCCCGAGATCCTCCTGGACCTTTCCAAGCAGCCCTGGTCGCTGTCTGATCTGGACGTCGCCCTGGACCTTGCCCGCGCCGGCGGGATCGAGCAGGCGCGCGAGCGCCAGTTCGCCGGTGAGGCGGTGAACCCCTCCGAGGATCGCGCCGCCCTGCACATGGCGCTGCGCGCGCCGAGGGGCTCCGACTTCAAGGCCAAGGGCGCGGCGGTCTCCGTCGAGATCGACGCCACCCGCCAAGCCATCGCCGCCCTGGCCGACGCCGTCCGCTTGGGCGAGAAGCGCGGCGCCACCGGTAAGCCCTTCAGCGCCATCGTCCATATCGGCATCGGCGGCTCGGACTTCGGGCCGCGACTGGTGTGGGAGGCGCTGCGCCCGCTCTCGCCGCCGATCGAGCTGCGCTTCGCCGCCAATGTCGACCCGGCCGACATGGCCCTGGCGCTCGACGGCCTCGATCCGGCCGCCACCCTGGTGGTGGTCGTGTCCAAGACCTTCACTACCCAGGAGACCATCGCCAACGCCGAGGTGGCTCGCGCCTGGCTTCGCGTCGCGCTGGGAGAGGCCGGCGACGCCCACCTGCTGGCGGTCTCGGCCGCTCCCGAAGTCGCCCAGGCGTTCGGCGTCCCAGCTGACCAGATCTTCGGTTTCCGCGATTGGGTCGGCGGCCGCTACTCGGTGTGGTCGGCGGTGGGGCTCTCCTGCGCCATCGCGCTCGGCGCCGAGGTGTTCGAGGCGTTCCTGGCCGGCGCCTACGCCATGGACGGCCATTTCCGCTCCGCGCCGCTGGAGGCCAACGCCCCGGTGCTGCTGGCCCTGGCGCATATCTTCAACCGCAACGGTCTGCGCCGGCCGATCCGCGCGGTCGTGCCCTACGCCCAACGCCTGCGCCTGCTGCCCAACTTCCTGCAGCAGCTGGAGATGGAGTCGAACGGCAAGCAGACCGACGTCGACGGCCGCCCGGTCGCCCGCGCCACTGCCGCCGCCGTATTTGGCGACGCGGGCGCCAACGTCCAGCACGCCTTCTTCCAGATGATGCACCAGGGCGCGGACATCATCCCGCTGGACATTGTCGCCGTCGCGCAGGCGGCCGAGGGCGAGGCGGCGAACCAGACCAAGTTGCTGGCCAACGCCATCGCCCAGGCCGAGGCCCTGATGGTCGGCAAGCCCGAGAGCGAAGTCCGGGCCGAACTGGCCGCGCAGGGCATGACCCCCGCCGCCGTCGACGTGCTGGCGCCGCAGAAGACCTTCCACGGTGACCGTCCCTCCAGCTTCATCCTGCTGCAGAAACTGACGCCGCATGCGCTCGGCGCCCTGATCGCGCTCTATGAGCACAAGACTTTCGTCGAAGGCGTGCTGTGGCGGATCAACAGCTTCGACCAGTGGGGGGTGGAACTGGGCAAGACCCTGGCCTCCCGCATCCTCAAGGAGCTGGAGGGCGCCGCGCCTGCCGCCCACGACCCTTCCACCGCCGCCCTGGTCGCCCGCCTGAAGCGCTGAAGCGCGACTCTTCGCGCTTGACGATCTGCCATGATCGATATTTAACGAAAATGTTAATTAGCTAGATCGTTAAATGCAGATGTCCCCTGACCCGCTCAGCACCACCTTCCAGGCCCTGGCCGACCCGACCCGGCGCGCGATCCTCGCTCGCCTGGCCCTGGGCGAGGCTTCGGTCTCGGATCTGGCGGAGCCGTTCGACATCAGCCTGCCGGCCATCTCGCGCCACCTCAAGGTGCTCGAGCACGCCGGCCTTATCGCCCGCACCCGTGAGGCGCAGTGGCGTCCCTGTCAGTTGAAGGCGGAGCCGCTGAAGGCTGCGGCCGGATGGATCGACGAGTACCGCCGGTTCTGGGACGCGAGCTTCGATCGCATGGAAGAATATCTCGCCGAACTTCAGGCCAAGGAGGCCAAGGATCATGAGCGCGACGACTAACGCCGCTGTCCTCCAGGACGACGAACTGCTCATCGAGCGCATCTTCGAAGCCCCGCCAGAGCTGGTCTTTGAGGTCTGGACCAAGCCCGAGCACCTGATGCGCTGGTGGGGCCCGAAGGACTTCATCACCACGACCTTCGAGCAGGACTTCCGCGTCGGCGGCGGCTACCGCGCCTGCATCCGCGACGAGAAGGGCGGCGATCACTGGATGGAGGGCGCCTACAAGGAAATCGTGCCGGACGAGCGCATCGTGATGAGCTTCGGCTGGGGGGACGGGGCCATGGATGTGCGCGACCACACCGTCACTGTCACGTTCGGGCGGCTGGCCGGCGGCCGCACCTTGTTCCGCTTCCATCAGACTTCGTTCGCCACGGTTGAGGCCCGCGATTCCCACGTCGGAGGCTGGAGTTCGCTGCTCGATAAGCTGGCCGCCTACCTCGCTCAGGAGTCCTGACCATGATCGAGATTTCCGCCTTCAAGTGGGTGCCGCCCCTCGCTCGCGGCCTGGTCAAGGACCTGCGCGTCCGCTGGGCGCTGGAGGAGGCGGGCCTGCCCTATCGCTCCAGGCCCATCGACTTCACGGAGCAGGCCAGTGACGCCTATCGTGCGCTGCAGCCGTTCGCCCAGGTGCCGGCCTATCGGGAGAAGGATTTGGTGCTGTTCGAGTCCGGCGCCATCGTCCTGCACATCGCGCACCGTTCCGACGCGCTGATGCCGCCGGACGAGGCAGGGCGCGGCCGGGCGACGAGCTGGGTGTTCGCCGCGCTCAACTCCCTCGAGCCGGCGGTCCAGGGGCTGGCCGACATCGACCTATTCAACGCGCAGGCGGACTGGGCCAAGGCCCGCCGCCCCGATGCGCAGGCCTATGTGCGCCTACGCCTGACCCAGCTCTCCGAGCATCTCGACGGCCGCGACTATCTGGAAGGCCGTTTCACCGCCGGCGACCTGATGATGACCACGGTGCTGCGCAATCTGCGCCAAACCGACCTGGTGGCCGAACATGCGAACCTGGCCGCCTACCAGACCCGCTGCGAGGCGCGCCCGGCGTTCAAGGCGGCCCTGGCCGCGCAGATGGCCGACTTCACCGGCGATCCGCCGGCCTGACGCCTCGGGACCACGCGCACCGGCGCCGCGTGGTCCCGACTCGCCTTCTTCACACTTTGCCGATATGACCCGCCTCAACATGACCCGGGTTTCGCACCATCACGGCCATCACCATCCGACCTCGCTCTGCGGGATCGGCCGGGATCGCATGGCCTAAAGCGACCCTGCCCGAGCCTCCCGCACCAGCGGATGGGGCTCGTTCTTCCGGCTCCATCCGTCACCGAAGCCTTCGACAGGACTTTGACGCATGGACCCTTCCTCCGCCCTCCAAACGCAGCCGCGCCTTGCCGCGCGCGATGCAAGCCTTTAGGCGAGCGCCATGACCGACGCTCCCCGCCCAGAGGCCCGCGCCCCGCGCGGATTCAACGACCGCCGCGCCCGTGACCTGGCCGCTGAGCGCCAGATCCTGGCCAAGGTCTCCGCCGTCTACGAACGCTACGGCTTCGAGGCCTTCGACACCGGGGCCTTCGAGTACGCCGACGCCCTCGGCAAGTTCCTGCCCGACGCCGACCGTCCCAATGAGGGCGTCTTCGCCCTGCAGGACGACGACGAGCAGTGGATGGCGCTGCGCTACGATTTGACCGCGCCGCTGGCCCGGTTCGTGGCTGAGACCAAGGAGGGCCTGCCCAAGCCCTTCCGCCGCTACGCCTTCGGCACGGTCTGGCGCAACGAGAAGCCGGGTCCCGGCCGCTTCCGCGAGTTCACCCAGTGCGACGCCGATACTGTCGGCTCGGCCCGCCCCGAGGCGGACGCCGAGATTATCGCCATGGCGGTCGAGGGGCTGGAGGCTGCCGGCCTGCCGACCGGCTCGGCGGTCATCAAGATCAACAACCGAAAGCTCCTGAACGGCCTGCTGGCCACCGCGGGCGTGAAGGACGACGGCCAGAAGCTCGCCGTGCTGCGGGCCGTCGACAAGCTCGACCGCCTGGGCCCCGACGGCGTGCGCCTGTTGCTGGGCGAAGGGCGCAAGGACGAGTCCGGCGCCTTCACCAAGGGCGCGGGCCTCAATGCCGCGGGCGCGGAGGCGGTGCTGGCCTTCACCGCGGCCGGCGTGGGCGGACGCAGCGAAACCCTCGACAAGATCGCCGACATCATCGGCGGATCTGAGGAAGGCGACGCCGGCCTGGCTGAACTGGCGGCGATCAACCAGGCGCTGACCAGCCTGGGCGTCGGTCTCGACCGCGCGGTCTTCGATCCGTCCATCGTCCGCGGTCTCGAGTACTACACCGGCGCGGTCTTCGAGGCCGAGCTGCTGCTGCAGACCAAGGACGAGAAGGGCCGGGCGGTCCGTTTCGGCTCGATCGGCGGCGGCGGGCGCTATGATGACCTGGTTGCTCGCTTCACCGGCGAGCAGGTTCCGGCTACCGGCTTCTCGTTCGGGGTGTCGCGGCTGATCTCGGCCCTGCGCGCCGCCGGCCGCGACCTCGGCGGCGCGACCCGCGGCCCGGTGGTGGTCATTGCCTTCACCCCCGACGACATGGCCCACTACTTCTCGGTGGTCGGGGAGCTGCGCAACGCCGGTATCCCGGCCGAGGTCTATCTCGGCTCGGCCGGCATGAAGGCCCAGATGAAGTACGCCGACCGCCGCATGGCGCCGGCCGCCATCATGTTGGGCGGCGACGAGATCGCGGCCGGCAAGGTCACGATCAAGGACCTCGACCTTGGCCGCGCACTCTCGGCCGGGGTCACCGACAACGCCGAGTGGCGCGAGCAGCGTCCGGGCCAGCAGACCATCGACCGCAGCGAACTGGTCGCCGCCGTCCGCAGGATCATCGAGGCCGATCAATGAGGTCCGAGCCCGCCGTTCCCGTCGATGCGCTAGCCGCAATCCGCGCCCCGTTCCTGGGCGAGGGCGCCGAACTGGTCGACGCGCCGATCCTGCAGCCGCTGGGGCTGCTGCTCGAGCTGGCCGGCGAGGCCATGCGCGCGCGGCTGTTCGTGGTGCAGTCGGAGGGCGGGCAGGAGGCCTGCCTGCGTCCCGACTTCACCGTCCCAGTGGTGCGCCAGCACCTGGAAAGCGGCCGGACCTCCGGCCGCTATTTTTATGAGGGCAAGGCCTTCCGCGCCTCGTCCGACGTCGAACGACCCGACGAGTTCCGCCAGATCGGTCTGGAGCGGTTCGACGAGGCCGGCGCCTCCAGCTTCCAGGCTGACGCAGAGATCACCGCTCTGGCCTGGTCCGCAGCCCAGGCCGGCGGTCGTCAGGACCTGTCGCTCTGGCTGGGCGATATCGCGCTCTTCTCGGCCTTCATCGACTCGTTGGGACTGGCCGAGCCGCTCGCGGCGCGGATGAAGCGCGTCGCCGCCCGCCCGCGCCTGCTGGCCGCCGAATTGGCCAGAGCCGGCGAGGCGCCCCGCGCCGCGGTCGGCGGCGGACAGCTTGCCGACCTGCTGTCGGGGCTCTCCGAAGCCGACGCCGCCAAGGTGCTGGAAGAAGTCTGGGCGCTGGCTGGGATCGATCCGGTTGGCGGCCGTGGCCCTGCCGAGATCGCCCAGCGCCTGATCGGCCGCGCCGAGGCGGCCCGCGCGCCGGCCCTGACGCCTGACCAGGCCGAGCGCATTCGCCGCTTCCTGGCCATCGAGGACGCGCCGGCCGCGGCCTTCGCGGCCGTGCGCGCCGCCGCCGGGGGCGGGACCCTCGACGCGGCCCTGGCCGATTGGGATCAGCGGCTGCAAATGCTTGCCGCCGCCGGAGTGCCGCTTGAACGCATCCGCTTCGCCGCCGCGCTCGGCCACGCCTTCGACTATTACGACGGCCTGACCTTCGAGATCCGCTCGCAAGCCCTGGACCCTGAGCAGGCCATTGCCGTGGGAGGCCGCTATGACAGCCTCCCGGCGCGTCTGGGCGCGAGCGCCGAAGCGCGAGCCATCGGTTGCATGATCCGGCCCTGGCGGGCCTGGGCGGGAGGTGAATCTTGAGCCAGCCCCTCATCCTGGCGGTCCCGTCCAAGGGACGTCTGAAAGAGCAGGTCGAAGAGTGGCTCGCCGACTGCGGACTGAAGCTGTCCGTGGCCGGAGGATCGCGCGGCTACATGGCCGAGCTGAAGGGCGTCGAGGGCGTGCAGGTTCGCCTGCTCTCGGCCGGCGACATTGCCGAAGCCCTGGACGCCGGCGAAGTCCATCTGGGCGTCACCGGCGAGGACCTGCTGCGTGAGCGAGGCGGCGACGTCGACGCCCGCGTCCTGCTGCTTCGGCCGTTGGGCTTCGGCCGCGCTGACCTCGTCGTCGCCGTGCCCAAGAGCTGGATCGACGTCGAGACCATGGCCGACCTTGAGGAGGTCGGACACCACCTGTTGGCCCGCTCCGGCCGCCGCATGCGGGTCGCGACCAAGTACCTCGCGCAGACCCGCACCTTCTTCGCGCGGCATGGGGTCGCCGACTATCGGATCACCGAGTCCGGCGGCGCCACCGAAGGCGCGCCCGCTGCAGGCTCGGCCGAACTGGTGGTCGACATCACCACTACCGGCGCGACCCTGGTGGCCAATGGCCTGAAGGTCCTGGCCGACGGGGTGATCCTCAAGAGCCAGGCTCAGTTGACGGCGTCCCTGCGCGCCGACTGGAGCGAAGACCAGTTGGCCGCCGCCGAACGGCTGCTGCGGATCATTGAGGCCCGGGCCGCTGCGCACGACAGCGCGACCCTGATCTGGCCGTCGGATCCGCGCGAAACGCCCGTCGTCGAGGCGCTGGTCGCCGCCGGCGCCAGCCGTCGCCCGAACGGTCTTCTCGCCCCGGTCGGGCAGGTGGCGCACGCTTCGATGGCGCTGACCGCTGCGGGAATCGGACCGGTTACCGCTTCGCGCCCTGATTTCGTCTATGAAGTTGGTTGTGTCTCTGCAAATGAACTACGCAGGCGGGTGCGAAATTGACAAAATCGTCAAAAAGATTCGCCTGACGCCAACAAAAAATCCTCCTCGCGCAAATCTGATCGATATTTACCGCTCACCGCGGTCTGGGTGCATTGACTCGGGTCAGAAATTGCCGTTTTCTCAGTCCTGCGAGAGACATGACGGCTTCTAAGTCCGACAGTCTCCGGCGTTTCGGGGAGGAAACGCCCGCTCAATAAGAGCGACTGCTCAAAATAAGGCCCGCTGCGACTATCCCCCGCAGCGGGCCAAATTTTTGCGCGAAGCGAATTTTGACTTAAGTGTCAAAATATTTGAACATTCGTTTGAGCTCGACTGTTAGGCGTCGCCGCGCGCTGCGCGGCCTTTCGGCCGGTCAAAGCTTGAAATCATGGCGCCGTGATTGCACGTATGGCGGCATGAGCCTGGACCGCGACATCGCGCCGGAGGTGGTCGTCGACACTCTGCTGAAAACGGCGAGCCTGACGCTGCGCGATGTGTGCTGTCGGGGCGATTGCCGGGGGCATGGGCCAGAGGAGTGCGCCGCCGCCACTGAGCTGGTCTTCCCCTATCGCGGCGTGTTCGCCCGACACCTCGGCCGGGACCAGGCCGTGGCGGAGGCCAACCAGGTGGTGTTCTTCAATGCCGGCGAGGGCTATCGGGTCAGCCATCCGACCACCGGCGGCGACGCCTGCCTGTCGCTGGCGATCGACGAGGAGATTTTGCGAGAGCTGGCGCCGAAGCCCGCCCTGCGCGGCGGGCCCGAGCTGGCCTTCCATCGGCACCATCAGCGGATCGACGGACGGTCCCAGGTGGCGGCCACCCTGCTGCGCGTCCGCCTGCAGCGGGACGCCGTCGAGCCGCTGGAAGCCGAAAGCCTGGCGCTGGATCTAGTGCGGGCCGCGCTGGGGGACGGGTTGGCCGGCAGGGCCAGCCTGGGACGCCAGCGCATCGCCGACCGGACCAAGGTGGTCATGGCGAGCGACCTCGGCCGCCGCTGGACCTTGGCGGAGATCGCCGCCGAGGTGGGTGGTTCGCCGGTCTACCTCACCCAGGTGTTCCGCCAGGTGGAGGGCGTGCCGCTGTACCGCTACCAGCTTCGAATGCGGCTGGCCGCTGCGCTGGACCGGCTCGTGGACGCAGAGGACCTGACGGCGCTCGGCATCGACCTGGGCTTCTCTAGCCACAGCCATTTCAGCGCTGCCTTCCGCGACGCCTACGGCCAGACGCCGTTCGACCTGCGCCGCGCCCTGCAAAGCTAGAGGCCGTACTCGCAATACGGTGGTCTGCTTGCAAGCAGAGGCCGGTGCGATCCCTCATCTGTCAGCCTGCGGCTGATACTCCAGCAACAGGTGAACGACCGCTGGGCCTTTTCTGCTAGTGCGTTGATGGCTCAAGGTCCTAGGGCGTCGCGAAGCTGAGGCTGGAGAAGACCGTCTCGAACTCTGCGTCTTCGCTGGCGGCCAGGGGCCGCGTCCAGACAACATTCAGTATCCAACGGCCTCTATCAGGGACCGCGAAGCTGGCGAGGCCTGCGCCGTCGGTGCGGCGCATTTCCAGCGGCTTCGCATCCTGGTCGAGGTTGGTCAGCTTGACCAGGGCGCCGGCCAGCGGCTGGTCCTGGTAGAAGACCCGGACGGGCAGGGTCGTCCCGCCAGCGGGGGCAACGTCAGGCACGATCTCCAGGGGCAGGCCGACCGGGCGGGTGATCTGTGTCTGGGCCCCGGCATCCCCGACCCGCACGAGGGCCTTGGCGTTTCGGCTATAGCGCTCGGACACCGCCGCGCCGGAACGTGTCCCCAGAGCCGGTGTCAGACCTTCCTCCTCGACATAGGCCCGGAAGCGATCCGCCGGCAGGTTGTTGCGGGCGCGGCTGTCCGTTTCCAGCACCAGGACATGGCCGCCTGGCGCATCGAGCATGAGAGCGCCGTCGGCATTGGGGCCGCCCAGGTCCAGAGCGCCGCGCAGATCGTAGCTCTTCCCCTCCGGCCCGACGGCCAAGAACCGCCGGATGCGGCGCATGGGCAGCTGCGAGCGCTGGCGTTCGTCCCCGTGGCCGACCTGGAGGGTAATGGGAGTAGCAACGCCGACCTGCAGTTGGAAGCTCTCCGGTTGGATCCAGAAGTCGTGGGCGGCGGCGGGGGAGGCGGCGAGCACCAGGACGAGGACGAGGGCGCGCATGCTCATCGGTCCATCAGCCAGGCATAGCGGGCCGCCTTCACTGGCGGCGGGGCGAGGAAGGGGAAGACAGTTTCGGAATGGGTCTGATCGTCGCGGTCGACGCCATCGGTGACGCCGGTGAGTTTCCCGGTGGCCAGTAGCGAGCGATAGACATCCACCGCGTCGTGGTTCGGGGTCCGGCCGCCGCACTGGTCTTTCAGATCCTCGCGGTCGCCGAGCGCTGCCAGTTCGACCGCGAACGGCGTCGTGCAGTCCTTGGACGATCCGTTGATCCAGAGCCGGTCGTCGGCCAATAGGACGGCTAACGGCAGGTAGCGTGAGGCGCCGGCGGTGTTGTCGGCCAGAAGGCTGTTTCCGCATTGGCCGTCGAAGGCGTCGTAGAGGCCAAGAGTCTTTTCGATCTCGGGCACAAAGGGGTCGGAGGTCGCAGGGGTCGCTGCGTTGTACTGCCCCTTCAAAGGGTCGCTGACCGCGGCGGGCTCTAGGGGGGCGAGCAGGGCGTTGCCGGTGAGCGGCCGGCCCATGCGGTCGATGCGCCTCTGGCCGTCGGATGTCTCGGCCCAGACGGCCAGGACCTTGCCGCCCTTGCTCACCGAAGGAAGGTCGATGGAGATCACCAGCGAGGCAGGCGTCCAACCGGTCAGCAGGTTCTGGGCCGGGCCGCCGGTGGTGTGGCGCCAGAGGTCGAGCATCTCGGCGGAGGTGGCTGCGTCGAAGGCCGGGCAGCCGGCCTCATCCTTGGCTGCCCTAGGCAGGGCCGCGGCGGCGAAGTTATAGGCCTCACGCGTGCCGCGGACATTGTTGAAGAACGGATCGTCCCGCAGGCCGGCGAAGACCCGGAGTCGTCCGCTCTTGCTGGCTAGCCCCTCAGGAGCGCTGACGACGCCCTTGATGCTGTCGGCCCGCCCAGCTTGGCATTGGGCCTCGGCGCCCGTGAAGCGGCAGGAAATGGTGGTCGTCGCTGTCGTCCGCCCGAACATCGCGCCGCTGTCGATGTGGAACACATAGTCCAGCTTCGGGGAAAAGGTGTGGCCGACAATGGCCATCACCAGGTTCAGTCGCCGGCCGTCGGGAGATGTCCAGGCGAAGATGTCGCCGATGTCGGCCCTGGCGTCGGCGACCACGCTCGTGGTGTCGAGGTGGTCAGAGGCCCAGGCGCCGCCAGGGGCGCCGAGCCAGAGGGTGCAGGCGGCCGCCATCACGGCGGCGCGCTGGCCAGTTGTTTTCGCTGCAGACGTCACAGGTTCGCTCCAGAAGACTGAAGCGGCGCTTATGGCGGGGGGCCGCGGCCCCCCGCTGTCGGATTCTTTAGCGAAATGGGCCTACCAGATCCGAACGCGGTCCTCGGGCTTCACGTACATGCCGTCGCCCGGCTTGACGCCGAATGCTTCGTAGAAGGCGTCGATGTTCTTCACCGGCACCTGGACCCGGTATTTGGGCGGCGAGTGCGGGTCGGAGACCAGCTGCTGGCGCATGCGGTCGTCGCGGTACTTGCCACGCCACACCTGAGCCCAGCCGAGGAATACCCGCTGGTCGCCGGTCAAGCCGTCGATCACCGGCGCAGGCTTCCCCTTCAGCGACAGGTGGTAGGCGTCCAGGGCCAGCAGCAGGCCGCCCAGGTCGGCGATGTTCTCGCCCATGGTCAGGTCGCCGTTGATGTGCGCGCCGGGCAGCACCTCGACGGCCGAGTACTGGGCGCCGAACTTCTTGGCTTGGGCGTCGAACTTGGCGGCGTCCTCTGCAGTCCACCAGTCACTCAGCCTGCCGTCGCCGTCCGACTTGCGGCCCTGGTCGTCGAAGCCGTGGGTGATCTCGTGGCCGATCACGCCGCCGATGCCGCCGTAATTGATCGCCGGGTCGCCTTCAGGATCGAAGAACGGCGGCTGCAGGATGGCGGCCGGGAAGACGATCTCGTTCTTGGTCGGCTGGTAGTAGGCGTTGATGGTCGGCGGGGTCATGCCCCACTCGGCGTCGTCCACCGGGCCGCCGAAGCGCGCCGCGCGGTAGTCCCACTCGAAGGCTGTGGCGCGTTCGATATTGCCGTAGAGGTCGCCGTCCTTGACCTGGAGCGCCGAATAGTCGCGCCACTTGTCCGGATAGGCGATCTTCACGCCGAACTTGGCGAGCTTCTCCAGGGCCTTGGCCTTGGTCTCCGGGCCCATCCAGTCGAGCTTCTCGATACGGCCCTTCATGGCGACGCGGATGTCGCCGACCAGGGCCTCCATCTTGGCTTTGCTCTCGGGCGGGAAGTAGGCCTCGACATAGAGCTTGCCCAGCGCCTCGCCGACATTGTTGTCGGTCGCGGTCACTGCACGCTTCCAGCGCGGCTGCTGAACCGGCTGGCCGGAGAGGGTCTTGTTGCGGAACTCGTAGTTGGCTTCGTCGAAGTCCTTCGACAGGTAGGGCGCGGCCTGGTCGGCCAGGTTGAACGCGGCCCACGCCTTCAGGGTCTCGAGCGGCGCCTTGGCGTAGATGTCGGCGATCTTCGGGAAGGCGGTGTTCTCCGCCACGATCACCCGGTTCGCCTTCGACAGGTTCGCGCCCTTCAGGAAGGCGCTCCAGTTGAAGCCTGGCGCATAGGATTGCAGCTTGGCGATCTCGAACGGGTTGTAGGTCTTGTCGTCGTCGCGACGCTCGGCGCGGGTCCACGAGACCTTGGCGATTTCGGTCTCCAGGGCCACGATCGCCGCGGCGTTCTCGGCCGGCTTGTCCCACCCTTCCAGGGTCAGCAGCTTGGTGATGTAGGCCTGGTAGGCGTCCTTCTGGGGCTTGAAGCGCTCTTCCAGATAGTAGTCGCGGTCGGGCAGGCCCAGGCCGCCCTGGAACAGGTAGGCCGCATAGACTTCCGGATCCTTGGCGTCGTCGTGGACGTAGGAGCCGAAGAACGAACCGCCGAACTCGCGCATGGTCGAACCCATGTGCTCGGCCATCTGGTCCTTGGACTTTATTCCGCGGATGGCGGCGAGGTCGGCGGCCAGCGGCTTGGCGCCCAGCGCGTTGACCTTCGCCTCGTCCATGAAGCTGCGATAGAAGGCGCCGATCTTGGCTTCGTCGCCGGCGGCGGCCGGGTTGCCGGCGGCCTTTTCGAGCACCGCGTGCATGCGTTGCTGGGACAGTTCCTGCAGAGCGTCGAAGGCGCCGTAGCGCGAACGGTCCGAAGGAATTTCAAGCTTATTCAGGTAGTTGCCATTCGCGTAGTCGAAGAAGTCCTTCGAGGGCGCGACGGAAGTGTCTCGGCCGGTGAGGTCGAAGCCCCAGGAGCCCATGCGGGGCGCCTTGGTCAGGTCGGGGAGATCGGCGGCCAGCGCCGGAGCAGACGCACACAACAAGGCGGCGCCGGAGACCGCGCCCAACCAGAAGATCTTCATAGGTATTTTCGAGCCTTCACCGTGACTTACAGGTTGGGCGCGACCGTGACCGGCCGCGCCCCCCTAGGCACGTTACTTTTTTGTTACGTTAGGCCGGCGCCTTGGCGGCCAGCGCTTCGATGGCCTGGGCCTTCAGCGCCTTGTAGTCGAGCTTGCCGTTGGGCGCGCGAACGACCGGAGCCAGCACCAGCTCGCGCGGCGCCTTGTAGTCGGCCAGCAGGCTTTTCACATGGGCCGAAAGCTGAGCGAGGCTTGGCAGGTTATCGCCCGCGAAGTCCACAATGGCGCCGATACGCTCGCCGAACCGCGGATCGGGCAGGCCGACCACGGCGGCGTCGCGCACGCCGGGGAACTTCTTCAGGGCTTCCTCGACTTCCTCAGGGAAGACCTTCTCGCCGCCGGTGTTGATCACCTGCGAACCGCGGCCCAGCAGGGTGATCGAGCCGTCGGCCTCGACCGTGGCCCAGTCGCCCGGGACGCTCCAGCGCGTGCCTTCGAAGATGCGGAAGGTCTTGGCCGACTTTTCCTCGTCCTTGTAGTAGCCGATCGGGGTGTGGCCGCCGACGGCCACCAGGCCGCGCACGCCGGAACCCGCCTCGACCCGCACGCCTTCTTCAGTGAACACCGCTGCGTTGGGGCCAGTCGCAAATTTCGCCGTGCTGGCCGCCGCGCCGCCGCCCGAGGTGGACGAGGCCAGGCCCAGCGCTTCGGACGAACCGAGGCTGTCCATCAGCATGATGTGCGGCAGGTGCTTGAGCAGACCCTGCTTGTTCTCCAGGCCCCACATGGCGCCCGACGAGACGATCCGCTTCAGCGACGGCATCGTCCAGCGTCCGGGGTTGGCGTCCAGGGTCTCCAGCATCGGCGCGGCGAAGGCCGGGCCGACGATGATCAGGCCCGACACGCCCAGGCGCTCGACTTCGTCGAACAGGCCGGCGGGATCGAACTTGCGGCTGGTGAGGGTGGCGACAGCGCCGCCGCCGACTAGGGAGCCGAACGAGATGAACTGCCCGGTGGCGTGCATCAGCGGGGCGACCGGGATGGTGGCGTTGAGCGGAGCGCCCGATGCGGCGATCGCCTTGGCCCGCTCGCCGGCTTCCTCCACCCGCTCCATCGGCGGCAGGCCGAGCAGCAGGTTGGCGCCGCCGCCGAGGCCCTTGAACAGGTCTTCCTGGCGCCACATCACGCCCTTGGGCATGCCGGTGGTGCCGCCGGTGTACATGATCAGCAGGTCGTCGGCCGAGCGGCCCCAGGGCGCTTCGTAGTGATCGGCGCCGCCGGCGACGATGGCGTCATAATCTTTGGCCCAGGCCGGAACCGGATGGCCGGCTTCCGGCACCGCGATCCAGACCTTCACCTTGGGCAAGCGGCCGCGCACCTTGTCGGCCATCTCGGCGAACGAAGCGTGGAACACCACCGCCTCTGCGTCGGCGTTGTCGAACAGGTAGGTGAGTTCGTCGCCGCCATACCGGTAATTGGTGTTGAACGGCACGAGACCGGCCTTGAAGGCCGCGAAATAGGTCTCGATGTATTCCGGCCCATTATACAGGTAGGCCGCGACCTTCGATTGCTTCGAAAGCCCCGCATCGACCATGGCCTTGGCCAGGGCGTTGGCGCGTGCGTCGAAGTCCTTCCAGGCGATCTCCCGCTGGCCGTGGATCAGGGCCGGACGGTCGGGCGTGGCGCCGGCCACGGACTCCCACAGGTTTGCGTAATTCCAAACCAAAGCGATGCTCCATAAATAAAATATGGGCGGCATAGACGACGGGCCGGGCAGCGCTGTCAACGCCGCCCGGACGCCTGCCTGCAAAGGATCAGTGGTGGGCGTGCCCGCCGGCCTTGGCGTCCGCCCCTGGGGCGCCGGCGCCGACCTGGAATTCAACCTTCAGCCGGGCGCCGCTCTGGAACACCAGGGTCGCCGGCAGCTTGTCGCCGGCGGTGGTCGCCTTGGTCAGGCCCAGGAACATTACGTGGTAGCCCCCGGGCGCGAAGCTGACCGCCTTGCCGGCCGGAATCGCCACGCCGGCGTCCTGGCGTTCCATTCGCATCACCCCGCCCTCGGTCGATGAGCGGTGGATCTCGGTCTTGCGGGCGAACGGCGCCTCGACCGACTTCAGGGTGTCGGACTTGCCGCGGTTGGTGACGACCATGAACCCGCCGCCGTTGCCGCCGGCCATGGCCGGGCGGCTCCAGGGATCGGCGACCTCTAGGTGGCCCTGTCGGAAGCTGGCGGCCTGGGCCGAGCCGGCGATGGTGAGGGCCGCCGCAGCGGCCAGAAGGGTGAGCTGTCGCATGATGTCCTTCATAGCAGGGATAAGAGGGTTCAGAACGCCCATGCCAGGCCTCCGAACAGGGCGCGGCCTTCGCCTGGGAAGAAGACCGCCTTGGAAACACCGGGCAGTCGCGCGTCGGCGATCGCCGAGAAGTTGGAGACGTAACGCTCGTCGGCCAGGTTGCGGGCCTCGACGAACAGGCTGACGCCATTCGGCGCGCGCCAGCCGGCGTTCAGCGACCAGATCGCATAGCCGGGCGACTGCAGGGTGTTGGCGTAATCGACATAGATGTCGCTGATCGACCACTCGAGCGAGGGGGCGACGAACCAGCCGGCGGGATGGTCGTAGCGCAGCTCGGCGCGATAGAGATGCTCGGGCACGACCGGCAGGCGGTTGTCGCCATAGACGCTGTCGCCGTCGAAGCGGAAGTCCGACCAGGCGTAGGTCTGGCGCAGGCGCACCGGGCCGATCCGCCAGTCGAGACCAGCCTCCAGCCCCTGATGCAAGGTCGGTCCGGCATTGAAGGTCGCCGCCGGAATGCTCGGCGAGACCGCGAAATTCAGCAGCTCGTTCTCCAGCTCGGCCCGATAGAGCGCCACGTCCCAGGTCAAGGGGCCGTGGCGGCCGCGGGTCCCGATCTCGGCGGTCCAGGCCTCCTGCGGTTTGAGGGGCGCAAAGCCGACGAACGGTCCGGTCTGCACCAGGGCGCTGAAGTTCGGCGGCTCGACCGAGCGGGTCAGGTTGGCGAAAACCTGAGCGCCGCCCGGCGCCTGCCAGAGCAGGCCGAGCCGCGGGGCGAACCAATCATAGGTGATCGATCGGTCGGCGATGCGGTTGAGGTTGTTGCGGAACTGCCGGCCCGCCGACCCCAGCGAGCCGCCGCCCACCACCGCCAACTCGTCAGTGACGAACAGCCGGCCCTCGGCGAAAACGTCCTGCGCCCGGGCGTTCTGGGCGCTGTCGGCGCGCTTGCCGCCGCGCGAGGACTGCAGGTTCACCCACTGCAGCGCGTCCAGGTCGCCGAGCCGCGCCGAGGCGCCGACGAACAGGTCGGCCGGTCGCCCCAGCATAGTCCCGTCTACGTCCACGCGGCCGAAGGCGCCCCAGTTGCGGCTCTCCTGGTCGATGACCTGGAAGATCGGATGGTCCAGGTCCTTCCAGCCGCCATAGACGCCGCCTTCGAACACCGCGTTGTCGGAAAGGCGCCAGCGGGTCTGCAAGGTCGCGCGGACGCTGCGCATGTTGCGCTGGTACTCGTTCGCGACATTCCCGGGATTGGCCATGGTCGGCCGTTGCAGGGCGTCGGCTAGCTCAAGCGCGCCGGGGATCTCCTGGTCGATGTTGTGGCCCGACAGGATCAGCCGCAACTCGCGATCTTCGCCGAAGCGGCGGCCGACGTTCAGCGAGACATGCTGGGCGGTCTGGTCGCTCTGGTCGCGCCAGCCGTTGGCGGAGATGGCGGTGGCGGCCGCGAAGACGTCCCAGTCGCCGATAACCCGGGCGACCTCGCCGTGGCCGCGAATCGTCCCGTAGGAGCCCCCGTCCAGCCGCAGCAGGGTCTGCGCCCCGGCGTTTCGGCCGGTGGGGGTGACCATGTTGATCGCCCCGCCTAGCAGGGCGCCGCCGAAGCGCAGGGCGTTGCCGCCTTTGTAGACCTCGGTGTAGCGGGCGATCAGCGGATCGATCTGCTGGAAGTCTCCGAACCCGTCGGCCTCGTTGAACGGCACGCCGTCCTGGGCCAGCAACGTCCCGCGGTTATGGCTGGAATTGCCGATCCCCGAGCCGCGGATCGAAAGCCGCATGTCATCGCCCCACTTCTTCTGGGCGAACACGCCGGGCACGTCGCGCAGGGTGTCGGACAGGCCCTGGGCGTAGCGATCGCGATAGGCCTCGGCCGAGACCACCGCCACGGCGCCGGGGGTTTCTGAGAGCCGCTTGCGGGCGTCGGCCACCACCGGCGGGTCTTCCGGATCGCGGCTGGCGGTGACCACCACGGCGTCCACCAGAGCGTCGTCGGCTTGGGCGAGGGAGGGGGCGAGGGCGGGCAGGCAAAAAGCGGTGGCGGCGAGCAGCAGGCCGCGCCGACGGGCGCGCGGATAAGCGAACATGGGAGTTGAGGCCTCGAACGAACGACAGGAGGCCGCGGGCGCAGGCGCTCGCGGCGGACTTCAGGTCAGGCGTTCAGGGATGGCGGGCCTTGGCCCGGGGGCCGTGGCGGGGCGCGGGCGCGCGGCTGCAGGGTCGGGGCGGCGGCGACGTGGCGAATGACTGCGCCCGCATAGGCCACCCAGACCATGGCCAGTTCAGGCACGGTGACCACCGCCAGGGTGACGGCCAGGCAGTCGTGGCAGGGCAGGCCGGCGAAGCCCGAGTCGCGGACCTGGCCGTCGGCGCCGATGACCACGACCTTGGCGCCTTGGTCGGTGCAGAGTTCGACCTGGACGCCGCCGCGGAGCGATTCGGCCGCCATGGCCGCAGCCGGCAGCACGGCTTGGGCGAACAGGGCCAGGATGGCCGCCAGGACCCCCAGGCTCGCCCGCATCGCGCGCTTTTTCCGGCCGAACTGCATCGGCGGGCGTCTTAAGGGGCCGGCGGTGGGTTACGCAAGGGGCGTCGAAACCGCATAGTGGCGCTCATCACAGAAGGAGAGCGCATGGAAGGCCACGTTTCGCCCGGCGAATATAAGGACGTCGTTCTCTTCCTCGCCACCGCCGGCGTAATCGTGCCGTTGTTCCGCCGTTGGCGGATCAGCCCCATCCTAGGCTTCCTGGGCGCCGGCGTGGTGCTGGGCCCGTTCGGGCTCGGCTCGCTGAGCGCCAGCTTCCCCTGGCTGAACTACTTCACGATCTCCAATCCCGAGGAGATCGCCCAGCTCGCCGAGTTCGGCGTCGTCTTCCTGCTGTTCATGATCGGGCTGGAGCTGTCCTGGGAGCGCCTGCGTCTGATGCGCCGCTGGGTGTTCGGCATGGGCGCGCTGCAGGTCTCGCTCTGCCTGGCGGCCATCGCCGTGGCGGCCATGGCGCTCGGACTGGGGCCCGCCCCGGCCGCGGCGATCGGCGCGGCGCTGGCGCTGTCATCCACGGCGGTGGTCATGCAGATCCTGACCGAGCACAAACGTCAGCACTCGCCGGCCGGGCGGGCGACCTTCTCGGTGCTCTTGTTCCAGGATCTGGCCGTGGCCCCGATCCTGGTCACCCTGGCGATCATGGCGCGCGGCGGCGACGCCGAGGAACTCTCGCCGCGGCTGCTGCTGGCCTTCGCCCCGGCCGCCATCGGCGTGATGGTGCTGGTCGCCTTCGGCCGACTGCTGCTGCGCCCGATGCTGAAGTCGGTGGCCCGGGCCAAGAGCGAAGAATTGTTCATGGCCGCCTGCCTGCTGGTGGTGATCGGCGCGGGCCTGGTCAGCGCGCTGACCGGCCTCTCCATGGCGCTGGGCGCCTTCATCGCCGGCCTGCTGCTGGCCGAGACCGAGTACCGGCACGAGGTCGAGGTCACCATCGAGCCGTTCAAGGGCCTGCTATTGGGGCTGTTCTTCCTGTCGGTCGGCATCGGCCTGGACCTGTCGTTGCTGACCGCCCAGCCGCTGATCATCCTGGGGATCTCGGCCGGGGTGGTGGTGCTGAACGCCGCCGTGGTGTTCGCGCTCGGCCGGCTGTTCGGCCTGCCCTGGCGCGGGGCGATTGAGGCCGGGTTGCTGCTGGCCGGGGGCGGGGAGTTCGCCTACGTCATCCTGTCCAGCGCGATGAGTGGCGGGATCGTGCCCCGATCGCTCGGTCAGATGGTGCTGGTCTCCTCGACCATATCGATGATGTGCATTCCGCTGCTGGCCGCGCTCGGCCTCAAGCTCGGCGGCCGCATGACCGCCGGCCAGGCGCTGTCCCCGGACGCCTCAGTCGACGACGAGTTCAAGGAGACGCCGCGCGTGCTTGTGGTCGGCTATGGCCGGGTCGGCAAGCTGGTCGGGGACATGCTGGGCCGGCACGACATCGCCTGGGTGGCGGCCGAGCGAGATCCGCGGCTGGTGGAAGGCGCGCGACACGCCGGCGAGTCGATTTACTTCGGCGACGCCTCCCGGCCCGAGTTTCTGCGTCGCTGCGGCCTGGAGACTGCGCCGGCCCTGGTCGTGACCATGGACTCGCCCGAAGGGGTGGAGGCGATCGTCGCTACCGCGCGGGCGATGCGGCCGGACCTGACCATCGTCGCCCGGGCCCGCGACGCACGGCAGGCCCAGAGACTCTACGAGCTGGGCGCCACCGACGCGGTGCCTGAGACGGTGGAAGCTAGTCTACAATTGTCCGAGGCCGTCCTCGTTGAAATCGGCGTGCCAATGGGACTAATCATCGCATCCATCCACGAACGGCGTGACGAGTTCAGAAAGGCGCTGAATCGGCCCGAAGCGCTCGGCGGTCGCGTCAGACGCTACCGGCGCTCGCAAGAAAACTGAAGTCTAGATGGAACTATAGTTGCTGGTTAGCGTTGAGGGGTCGATGGGGGCGAGGATTCGCGTCCAAGGCGAGGGGCTTGATGTCGTCCGATCAGCAGAGTGGGTTCGCGTCGTACGCTGATCATGCGCAAGGCGCAGCTGGCTGGACGAACGCTGCTATTGCCGTCATAGTTCAAAACAATCAAAGGGCTTCGGTCGCGTTGCACGCGTCGAGGGGCGCGAATTTGTTCGCCGCCGACCGAGCCCCAAACAAGAGATTCGGCGCTGAGATGCGTACCAGGAGCATCGCCGGCGACCGGACGGGAGAGGTCTCTCTCGCCCCGGAGTTGATAACCGAGGGGGGAATTACGCAACATCCTGGTCCCTGTTCGCAGGTGTTCAGCGAATTGGCGCAAGTGTTGCTCAAGCGACACTTTCGTAATGGTTCGGCCTTGATATAACACCGCTGGGTCATTTGGCCGCAGCAGAGGGCAAGAGAGGGCTCTGAATATGAAATTCAAACTCCTAGCGGGGGCCGCCCTGGCTGCGGTTGTCGCCGCGTCCGGCGCCTCGGCGCAAGAAGTTGGCTGGTACGGCGCTATCGATCTCGGCTACCACTGGCCGGAAGGTATCGAAGGCGAATCGTCCAACAACGCCATCAACGCCGCGCCCTACAATTGGGACTTCAGCCAAGCGGAAGACTGGACTGGCTTCGCCCGTCTCGGTTACCAGCTGAACGAACACTGGCGTGTTGAACTGGAAGGCGGCTACCGCCCCGGCGACGTCGAGTCGATCCGTGGCAGCAGCTCGAACTCCATTCTCGGCCTCTGCACCCCGGGCGTGGTTCGCTCGGCTTCGGCCGCGACCTGCGGTTCGCCCTCGGGCGACATCGAAGCGTGGACCCTGCTCGGCAACGTCATCTATGACTTCGCGCCGCACTCGGTCCTGAACCCGTTCCTCGGCGCTGGTATCGGTATCAACCACGTGACGGTTGATGCGGTTGGCCAGTTCTCGAACGTTCCGGTCGTGGCTCCGGCCACCGGCTTCACCGCCACCAACCCGTCGATCCAGAACCTGACCATCGACGACGATGACACGGCTCTGGCCTGGCAACTGATCGCGGGCGTCGCCTGGCGCGCCACCGATCGCCTGGACGTCGATCTGACCTACCGCTACCTCGGTGGTTCGGACGTCGACTTCGCTTCGGTCGGTTCGCACTCGCTCCAACCGGGCGTGTTCTCGGGCGAATACCAAGACCAGTCGGTGACCATCGGTCTGCGCTACTCGTTCGCGCCGCCGCCGCCGCCGCCGCCTCCGCCCCCGCCGCCCCCGCCGCCTCCCCCGCCGCCTCCGCC
>NZ_JBFUIW010000023.1:0-47123 GCF_056401675.1 Phenylobacterium sp. P4_E10
GCCGACGCCTGCTCCGGCCGCAACGCCCGCGCCGGCCGCCGCCAATCCGCGCGGCCCCGTCCCCTACACCACCTTCCAGCGGAGGGCCCAGGCCCAGGCCCGTGCAGTCGCCCGGCCGAGCGCGTCGGCCGCCAGCGCCTCCTCGCCCGCCAAGCCCGCCGCAGCAGCGCCGGCCGCCTCCACCCTGATCGCGGGCGCCGCCCTACCGGCGACGCCCGCCGGCGCTCGCCTGGCGCCCGGCGAGACGATGCCCGCCGCTGAACTGGAAGCCTATGTCGACGGCGTCGTGCGCAGCGCCATGGCCAAGGATCACATCGCCGGCGTCACGGTCTCGGTTGTGCAGAATGGCCAGGTTGTCCTGAAGAAGGGCTACGGCTTCGCCAGCCTCTCGCCTCAGCGCCGGGTCGACCCGGACAAGACCCTGTTCCGCATCGGCTCGATCTCCAAGACCTTCACCTGGATCGCCCTGATGAAGGAGATCGAGGCCGGCCGCATTCGTCAGGACGCCCCGATCAATCTCTACCTGCCCGAGCGCCTGCAGGTCCGCGACCAGGGCTTCCGCACGCCCGTCCGGGTCATCAACCTGATGGACCATTCGCCGGGCTTCGAAGACCGCGCCCTCGGCCACCTGTTCGAGCGCAACTTTGATCGCGTGCGGCCGATGGCCGAATATCTGCGCCAGGAACGGCCGCGGCGGGTGCGCGATCCCGGCCTCTCGCCGGCCTATTCCAACTACGGCGCGGCGCTGGCCGGCCAGGCGGTGTCCTACGTCTCGGGCAAGCCCTTCGAGCGGCTGATCGAGGAGAGCATCCTCCTGCCCGCCGGCATGAACAGCACCAGCTTCCGCGAGCCGCACCCGCCGAAGGCCGGCCTGCCCGCCCCGATCCCGCAGCGGCTGGCGGACAACATCGCCGATGGCTATCGCTGGACGCCCGGCGGCTTCCGCGAGCGCCCGTTCGAGTTCATCAGCCAAGTCGCCCCGGCCGGCTCGGCCTCTTCGACCGCCGCCGACATGGCGCGCTACATGCAGCTGCTGCTGAACGGCGGTGCGCTGGACGGCGCGGTGATCTACGGCCCGCGCGCCGCTCAGGCCTTCCGCACCCAGATCCGCCGGACCCCAGCGGGCGTCAACGGCTGGCGCCACGGCTTCATGGAGTACGGCCTGCCCGGCGGCCGCACGGGCTTTGGCCACGCTGGCGGCACGCTGTCGTTCCTGTCGAACATGGTGGTGAGTCCGGACCTCAACCTCGGCGTCTTCATCAGCACCAACACCGAAACCGGCGGCGACCTGGCCATGAGCCTGGCCGGCGACATCGTCCAGCAGTTCTACGCCCCGCCGCAGGCCTTCCCTCGCCCGGGTTCGCCCGAGCTCGTCCAGCGCGCCCGCGATTTCGAGGGCTACTATGTCGGCACCCGCCGCGCCTATCGCGGTCTGGAAGGCATGGTCGGCCTGATCATCAACGGGGCCGACGTCAATGTGACCCCCGACGGCCGCCTGCTCGTCACCAAGGGCCGCCAGAGTCGCCTGTTCGTCCCCGACGGCGATCTCGCCCAGGGCCGGTTCGTCTCGGCGACCGGCGCGGACCACGTCGCCTTCGCCATGGACAACGGCCGCGCCTACGCCTTCCGCGGCGCGCTCGGCGACCAGATGTACCAGCGGTCCGGCTTCTGGAAGCGCCCGACCACCCTGATCGTCCTGGCCGTGCTGTCGGGCCTGGCGGCCGCCGCCACCCTGGCGGGGCTGTTCCTGCGCAATCGCCGCGAGTTCCGCGAGACGGCGGTCCAGCGCCAGGCCAGCCTGCTGCAGACCACCCAGGCGATCCTCTGGCTCTCCGCGCTCGGCCTGTTCGCCATCTGGGCCGGCCGAGCCTCGGACCTGGCCAACGTCATGTACGGCTGGCCCGGCGCGTCGCTGATCGTCGCCTCGGCCTGCGTGCTGGTGGCGGCGGCCCTGACGCTCGGCGGCTTGATCCTGATGCCGGCCATCTGGCGCGGCGGGCGTCGGGTTGATTCGTGGACCGCCCTGCGCAAGGCCGCCTATTCGTTTACGGCTCTGCTCTACGGCGCCTTCTCGATCGTGCTCGCGCTCTGGGGCGCGCTTAGCCCTTGGAGTGGTTGATGTTTTTCAACCATACCGATGCAGATTCCTCTGCGAAATGAGGCGCTAACGCCGCAAATGTAAACGCGTCGTTTACCAAGCACTGGGTAAATCCTGCCTAGCGGCGGGCGAGTGAGCGTCCGTCCCGCGTACCCTGGGAAGGACGCCCGGTTTGAACAACTTCGTCGCCGCCCTGCAAAGGTTCGGAATCGGACGACTGGCGGCCATCCTCGGGATCGGCGTCGGCGTCGCCGCGGCGATGATCGCGCTGACCATGAATCTGGGCGAGCCCAAGGCGCTCCTCTATTCCAACCTGGATCTCAAGGAAGCCGGCTCGATCACCACCGCCCTCGATCAGGCGGGTGTCAAGTACGAGGTGAAGGGCGACGGCTCGACCATCATGGTCGCCCGCGACCAGGTCGCGTCCACTCGTCTGATGCTGTCCAGCAAGGGCCTGCCGACCTCCGGCTCGGTCGGGTACGAGATCTTCGACGAAGCCAACGCCCTGGGCCAGACCGACTTCGTCCAGCAGCTGAACCGCCAGCGCGCGCTTGAAGGCGAACTGGCCCGCACGATCCAGAGCCTGGACGGCGTGGAGTCGGCCCGGGTCCATCTGGTCCTGCCCAAACGCCAGCTGTTCGAAGAGGAATCCGAGCAGCCTTCGGCCGCCGTCACCATCCATGTCGGCGGCCGCGCGCCGTCCGGCGATCAGGTCCAGGCCATCCAGAACCTGGTCTCCAGCGCCGTTCCCAACATGAAGCCGGGCCGCGTCACCGTCGTCGACCAGCACGCCAAGACCCTGTCGACCGGCGAAGACGGCTTCGGCGGCCAGGCCGCGGACGGTCGCCGCAACGAGGTCGAGCAGCGCATCGCCAAGACCGTCACCAAGCTGGTCGAAGGCGTGGTCGGCCCTGGCAAGGCGCGGGTCAACGTCACCGCCGACCTCAACCTGGCCCGCGTCACGGTCCAGCAGGAGACCTTCGACCCCGACGGCCAGGTCGTCCGCTCGGAGACCACAAACGAAGAGAATGCGCGCGAGAGCCAGCCCGACGCCAACGGCGCGGTGTCGTCCAGCGCCAACATCCCGGGCGGCGTTGGGGCCAACGGCGAGACCCTGAACCAGTCGGCCAGCGGCCGCACCGAATCCACCACCAACTACGAGATCTCCAAGACCGTCCGCACCGAGGTGCAGGAGCCCGGCGAGATGAAGCGCCTTTCGGTGGCCGTGGCCGTCGACGGCGCCACCGCGGCCGGAGCCGACGGCAAGCCCGGCGCCTACACGCCGCGCTCGGCCGAGGAAATGCAGCGCATCGAGCAACTGGTGCGCACCGCAGTCGGCTTCAACGGCGACCGCGGCGACCAGGTGACCGTGGTCAACGTCCGCTTCCCCTCGGCCGACGCCGAAGGCGGGGTCGAGACCGCCAACCCGCTGATGGGCTTCGACAAGAACGACATCATGCGCGCCGTCGAACTCGGCATCCTCGGCCTGGTGGCGGTCCTGCTGATCTTCTTCGTGGTTCGCCCGATGCTGAAGCCGAACAATGCAGGCCGCGGCCTGCCCGCCCTGACCTCGGCCGGCGCGCCGGGCGTGACCCGCCTGGTCACCACTCCTGACGGTCAGCCGATGCAGGTCACGGTCGACCCCGCCACCGGCCAGCCGCTGGCCCTGCCCGGCCCGGGCAACGAGCTGGACCAGCGCATCGACATCGCCCGCATCGAAGGCCAGGTGAAGGCCTCGTCCGTGAAGCGGGTGTCGGAGTTCGTCGAAACCCATCCCGAGGAGTCGGTCTCGCTCCTGCGTAGCTGGCTGCACGAGACGTCATGAACGCCCGCCTCAAGACCATCAACGATCCAGCCAAGCTGAGCGGCCCAGAGCGGGCCGCGGTGGTGCTGCTCGCGCTCGGCGAAGAGCACAAGACCATCTGGGAGCATCTGGACGAGGAGGAGATCAAGGAGATCTCCCAGGCCATGGCCAGCCTCGGCACCGTGTCCTCGGCCGCCGTCGAGCAGCTGCTGGTCGACTTCATCTCCGGCATGTCCGGGGCCGGCGCGATCATGGGTTCGTTCGAGCAGACCCAACGCCTGCTGCAGGCCTTCCTGCCCCCCGACAAGGTCGACTCCCTCATGGAGGAGATCCGGGGTCCGGCAGGCCGGACCATGTGGGACAAGCTGGGCAACGTGAACGAGGCGGTGCTCGCCAACTACCTGAAGAACGAATACCCGCAGACCGTCGCCGTCGTGCTGTCCAAGGTGAAGTCCGACCACGCCGCCCGCGTGCTGGCGGCTCTGCCGGAAGACTTCGCGCTGGAATGTGTGACCCGCATGCTCCGCATGGAGCCGGTGCAGCGCGAGATCCTCGACAAGATCGAGCAGACCCTGCGGACCGAGTTCATGTCCAACCTGGCGCGCACCTCCAAGCGCGACAGCCACGAGATGATGGCAGACATCTTCAACGCTTTCGATCGCCAGACCGAGGCGCGCTTCATCGCCGCCCTGGAAGAGCGCAACCGCGAAAGCGCTGAGCGCATCCGCGCGCTGATGTTCGTGTTCGAAGACCTCAACAAGCTCGACCCGGGCGGGGTGCAGACCCTGCTGCGCAATGTCGAGAAGGACCAGCTGGCCCTGGCGCTCAAGGGCGCCTCGGACAGCCTGCGCGAGATGTTCTTCTCCAACATGTCCGAGCGCGCCGCCAAGATCATGCGCGAGGACATGGAGAGCATGGGCCCGGTGCGCCTGCGCGACGTCGACCAGGCCCAGATGGCCATGGTCCAGGTCGCCAAGGACCTGGCCGCCAAGGGCGAGATTATGCTGGCCGGCGCCGGCGGCGACGATGAGCTGATCTACTGATGACCGGTCCCACGCATCAGAAATTCGGCTTCGACACGGTGTTCGACAACGCTGGCGACGTCGCCTACGCGGCCCAGCGCCCCAAGCGCCTGTTCCCGGCCGACGAGGTCGAGGTCCTGCGCGCCCAGGCTTTCGCCGAGGGCGAGCGCCAGGCCCTGGGGTCGATGGCCGCCCTGCAGACCCAGGCCCTGTCGCAGATCGCCGCCGTGGTCGGCCAGGCGCTGCCGAAACTGGCCGGCGTCGCCCACGATCACCGCGAAGGCTCGGCCGAGCTGGCCCTGGCCTGCGCCCGCGCCATCGCCGACGCGGCCCTGGCCAAGTTCCCGCACGCCCCTATCCAGGCCGCCCTGGAAAACCTGGCCCGTGAGATCGAGGCCTCGCCCAGGGTGATCGTCTCCGTTCAGGCCGACCTCGCCGAGGGCGTCCAGGCCGCCCTGGAAGAGACCGCCCAGGCCATCGGCTATCCCGGCGCCATCCAGGTGCGCGCCGCGGCCGGCATCGGCCCCGCCGCCTTCACTCTCGATTTCGGCGATGGATCGGCGGCCTTCGATCCTGCCGCCGCCGCCGCCCGCGTGGCCGCCGCCCTCCATGCGGCCTTGGCCGCCGAAGGGCTGCACGCCGAACCCCTCATTCCCGGAAGCGAAGGCTGAGCGCCATGGCCGACAACGACCTCAAGCTCGACGAATTTGGCCCCTCGGACATGCCCCTGGCCGAGATGGGAATGGAGATGGAGGACAAGACCGCCACCGATCTGGCGCCGGTCTTCGACGTGCCGGTCTCGATCTCGGCGGTGCTCGGCCGCGCCACCATGTCAGTCGCCCAGCTGCTGCAGCTTCAGTCGGGCAGCGTGCTCGACCTGGACCGCAAGGTCGGCGAGGCCATCGACATCTATGTGAACAACCGCCTGGTCGCCCGCGGCGAGGTCGTCATCGTCGATGACCGCCTGGGCGTGACCATGACCGAAATCATCAAGGACGGCGACGCGCAGGGCTAAGGCCCTGAGGCTCTCCAGGAGATAGTGCTATGCGGCTTTTGGTCGTCGGAAAACTGAACGGACAGCTCTCCAACGCCGTGAAGATGGCGATGACGGCGGGCGCCAAGGTCAGTCACGTCGAAACCATCGAGGCGGCCACCCACGCGCTGCGCGCCGGTCAGGGCGCCGACCTGCTGCTGGTCGACTACGACCTCGACATCGCCGGCCTGATCGCCGCCAACGAGGCCGAGCGGATTCGGGTGCCGGTCGTGGCCTGCGGCGTCGATCCCGACGCCCAGAAGGCCGGCGACGCCATTCGCGCCGGCGCCAAGGAGTTCATCCCGCTTCCGCCGGACGCCGAGATGATCGCCGCGGTCCTGGCCGCCGTCTCCGACGACGAGAAGCCGATGGTGGTCCGCGACCCGGGCATGCACTCGGTGATCAGCCTGGCCGATCAGGTCGCCCCGTCCGAAGCCTCGATCCTGATCACCGGCGAGAGCGGTTCGGGTAAGGAAGTCATCGCCCGCTACGTCCACCAGAAATCGCGCCGCGCCAATCGCCCGTTCATCTCGGTCAACTGCGCGGCGATCCCGGAGAACCTGCTCGAGAGCGAACTGTTCGGCCACGAGAAGGGCGCCTTCACCGGCGCCGTGGCCCGGCGCATCGGCAAGTTCGAGGAAGCCAATGGCGGCACCCTGTTGCTGGACGAAATCTCCGAGATGGACGCCCGCCTGCAGGCCAAGCTGCTGCGCGCCATCCAGGAGCGCGAGATCGACCGGGTCGGCGGCGCCAAGCCGGTGAAGGTGGACATCCGCATCCTCGCCACCTCCAACCGAGACCTGGCCCAGGCGGTGAAGGACGGCACATTCCGCGAAGACCTGCTCTATCGCCTGAACGTCGTGAACCTGCGGCTGCCGCCGCTGCGCGAGCGTCCCGGCGACGTGGTCGTCCTGGCCGAGTTCTTCATCCGCAAATATGCCAAGGCCAACGGCATGCCCGAGCGGCCGTTGTCGGCCGAGGCCAAGCGCCGCCTGGCCGCCCATCGCTGGCCAGGCAACGTGCGCGAGCTGGAGAACGCCATGCACCGCGCGGTGCTGCTGGCCAGCGGACCGGAGATCGAGGAAGGCGCCATCCGCCTGCCGGACGGCCAGCCGCTAGCCGCGCCGGACCCGGCCGCACGCATCTCGCAGACCGCCGCTGACGTCGCCGAGGCCGTCACCCGCACCTTCGTCGGCCAGACCGTCGCCGACATGGAGCAGCGCCTGATCATCGACACCCTGCAGCACTGCCTGGGCAATCGGACCCATGCCGCCAACATCCTCGGCATTTCGATCCGCACCCTGCGTAACAAGCTGAAGGAATACTCCGAATCCGGCATCTCTGTGCCTGCCCCGCAGATGGGCGCCAGCGCGGCCTGACCTGGGCCACCTATCCCCGTGAAGGCGGGGAGCTCAACACCCAGCCTTTCCCCTGAAGGGGGCGAGGAGGAGACCGAAGATGACGGACGCCTCGCTTTCATCCTCGAACCGGCCGACGCCCCGCGAAATGCTGGGCTGGGTGATGAAGGGCGAGGTCGCCCTGGCGCTCGGCGTCATCGGCATCGTTATCCTGCTGATCCTGCCGATCCCGGCCTTCCTGCTGGACGTGTTGCTAGCGATCTCGATCACCACCTCGGTGCTGATCCTGATGACCTCGCTGCTGATCAAGAAGCCGCTGGAGTTCACCGCCTTCCCGACCGTCCTGCTGGTCACCACGCTCTACCGCCTGGGCCTGAACGTCGCCTCGACCCGCCTGATCCTCGGCCACGGCCACGAAGGCGCGCACGGGGCCGGCAAGATCATCGAAGGCTTCGGCAAGCTGATGATGGGCGGCAACTACGTCATCGGCGTCATCGTCTTCGCCATCCTGGTGATCGTGAACTTCGTGGTCATCACCAAGGGTTCGGGCCGGATCGCCGAAGTCGCCGCCCGCTTCACCCTGGACTCGATGCCGGGCAAGCAGATGGCCATCGACGCCGACCTCTCGGCCGGCCTGATCGAAGAGAACGAGGCCAAGAAGCGCCGTAAGGAACTCGAGCAGGAAAGCACCTTCTTCGGGGCCATGGACGGCGCCAGCAAGTTCGTGCGCGGCGACGCGGTCGCCGGCCTGATCATCGTCGCCATCAACATCATCGGCGGCATCCTGATCGGCGTCGTGCAGCACAAGGTGCCGCTGGCCCAGGCCGCCTCGTCCTACACGATCATGACCATCGGCGACGGCCTGGTCAGCCAGATCCCGGCCCTGATCATCTCGATCGCCGCCGGCTTCCTGGTGTCGAAGGCCGGCGTCGACGGCTCCGCCGACAAGGCCCTGGTCGCCCAGCTGGCCATGAACCCGATCAGCCTGGGCATGGTCTCGGCCTCGGCCGGGGTCATCGCCCTGATCCCGGGGATGCCGATCATCCCGTTCGCCGCCCTGGCCGCGGGCTCAGGCTATCTGGCCTGGCGGCGCTCGCAGGAGGCCCTGCTCCCGCCGCCGGTCGAGATCGTCCCCGCCAACGCCGCGCCAGCCCAGGAGCAGGAAGAGCCGATCAGCCAGTCGCTGGCCATCGACGAGATCAAGATCGAGCTGGGCTATGGCCTGCTGCCGCTGATCAACGACCTCGAAGGCCGCCGCCTGACCGACCAGATCAAGGCTCTGCGCCGGACCCTGGCCCAGGACTTCGGCTTCGTCATGCCGTCGGTCCGCATCCTCGACAACATGCGCCTGCCCTCGCAGGGCTACATGATCCGCATCAAGGAGATGGAAGGCGGCGGCGGCGAAGTGCGGCTCGGCTCGCTGATGGCGATGGACCCGTCCGGCGGCCAGGTCGACCTGCCCGGCGAGCACATGCGCGAGCCGGCCTTCGGCCTGCCGGCCACCTGGATCGACGACTCCCTGCGCGAGGAAGCCACCTTCCGCGGCTACACCATCGTCGACCCGGCCACCGTGCTGACCACCCACCTGACCGAGATCCTCAAGGAGAACATGCCTGACCTGCTCTCCTACGCCGAGGTCCAGAAACTCCTGAAGGAACTGCCGGCCGAGCAGAAGAAGCTGGTCGACGACCTGATCCCCAGCGTGGTCTCGGCGACCACCGTCCAGCGCGTGCTGCAGGCCCTGCTGCGCGAGCGGGTCTCTATCCGCGACCTGCCGGCGATCCTGGAGGGCATCGGCGAGGCCGCGCCGCACACCCAGTCGATCACCCTCCTGGTCGAACAGGTCCGCGGCCGGCTGGCCCGTCAGCTCTCGTTCGCCTACCGCGGCGACGACGGCGCCCTGCCGATCATCACCATGTCCGGCGAGTGGGAGAACGCCTTCGCCGAGGCCCTGGTCGGCCCGGGCGAGGAGAAGCAGTTGGCCTTGGCCCCCTCGCGCCTGCAGGACTTCATCCGCGCGGTCCGCGAGAGCTTCGAACGCGCCGCCCTGGCCGGCGACAGCGCCGTGCTGCTGACCAGCCCGCAGGTTCGGCCCTATGTCCGTTCGATCATCGAGCGCTTCCGCGGCCAGACCCCGGTGCTCAGCCAGAACGAAATTCACCCGAAGGCGCGCCTGAAGACCGTCGGCCAGATCTAGGTCAGCGGCTTGGCGAAGATCAGCTTGGGCGCCGGCTCTTCCTCGAAGCGACCGCCGGTGTCGATGAAGCCGATCCGCTGATAGGCGGCGATCGCCGCCTCGTTCAGCGAGTTCACCGCCAACATCAGCTTGGGCTGCACTGGCCGCTCGCGGGCGAACCAATCCTCCAGCAGGCTGATGCAGCGGCGGCCCACGCCCTTGCCCTGGAAGCCGGGGCGGACGCGGAAATTGTGCAGGGTGACTGTTCCGGGCGGCGCCCAGGCGGGTCGGCGCAGCCCCTCGCGCAGCACGAAGAAGCCGACCACCTCGCCGCTCGGCTCGACCACCGCGAAGCCCTGCTCCAGGCCCACGGCGTCGGGTTCGTTGAGGCGTCCGAACACCTCGTCGAGGCTCCCGGCGAACGCCTCCTGCTCGGGAGGCAGGCTGATCACCTCCACCACGTCGCGGTCGGCGCCCGAGATCGGCTCAAGTCTCCAATCGGCGGCTTGTGTCGTCGTACCCATGATCAAAGGCTAGCACGCATTCGGCGAATGTTGTCATCCGAGCGGCGTGAAGTTCTGAAGACGCCCTTCAAACGCTTGATCAAATTGACGTTCCACGACCAAGCTTGACCACGCGCCGCGTCAGACGGCCAAATTCAGGGAAGACGCCATGAACACCAGAGCGCTCGCCTACGCCATCGTGATTGGGCTCGTACTTCAGCTCGTCATGGTGATCGCCGGCCACTACGTCCCGTTCATCAAGAACAACCTCTTCGCCATCGGCGGCATGCTGATCTCGCTGGTCGCGGGTCTGATCTACGCGCGCCGGGCCGCGAGCGGCTGGAGCGGCGCCCTGGGCGGCGGGCTGATCGCCGGCGGCCTCTGCGCCCTGCTCGGCATCGCGGTCTCGGTCATGCTGGGCGACGTGCCCGCCGAGGTGCTCGGCTACGGCTCGGCCGGGTCGGCGATCGCAGGCCTGATCGGCGGGGCGATCGGCAAGCTGCTCGCCCGAACCTAGCAGCCCAGCGTCAGGAGCGTTGCAGGCGCGCGCCCCGGCTGATAGCGATTTGCCCCTGGCGCGGTCATTGTCGGCCGCTGAGCGTTGGATATCGAATGCGGCCACCTGCTTCCAACTCCCGGCGCGGCCCGGGCGGCACGATCTTCTGGGATCTGCTGACCTTCGAGCGGCTGATGACCAACCAGGTCATCCATCTGATCTACTGGGCGGGCCTCGGGGTCATCGCACTGATCGCGTTCGGCACCGTCGGCGCCGCGGTCGGCGTCGCCCTGCGCGAAGAAAGCTGGATCGGCGTGATCCTGGCGATTCCGGTGCTGGTGGCGGGCCTGCTCGTGGTCGGCGGGCTGGTGCTGCTGTGGCGCTCGTTCTGCGAGCTCTACGTCGCCCTGTTCCGCCTCAGTGACGACCTGCACGCCCTGCGCCAGGCGGCCGACGCCGAACAGGCGCCGACGCCAGGACCGCGCTCCGGGCCGCTGAACTAACCCAACCCATTGATCCAGGCGCCAGCGGCGGACTTGGGCCGGCCGGCGTCGTCGAACAGCAAGGGCGCATCGCGCGCATCCTCGCGCTTCAGCCAGGAATCCCCGTCGCGCAGCCCCCAGTGGGTGAAGGCGAAGCGTTGCTGCGGCGGCAGCGCCGAGAACGCCTCGGCGCCTTCCGCATAGACCCGGCCCTGGCCCTGCTGCAGCCGGCTCCGATCCTTGATCAGACCGCCAGCCCGGCTCAACGACACATCCATTTCCGACAGGTGGATCGGCAGGCCCAGGCTCGCCAGATCGGCGATGGCGCGCTTCAGCTCGCCCGGCGCGAGGTCGGCGGCGACATGGGTCTGGGTTCCCAGTCCGCCTAGCGGCGCGCCGGCCTTCAGCAGCGCCTCGGCCAGCTTCAAAAACGTCGCCCGCTTCCTGGGCAGGTTCTCCAGATTGTAGTCGTTCAGGAACAGCACCGCGTTCGGGTCGGCCTGGCGGGCGTGCTGGAAGGCCAGCACCATGTGCTCCAGCTTGCCCAGCCGCTGCGACCAAAGGCTGTCTCGCCAGCCCTCGCCGTCCTCGGCCACCGCCTCGTTGACCACGTCCCAACCGACCGCCTGGCCGCGGTAGCGGCCGACCACCGCGGCGATGTAGTTGCGATAGGCGCCGTCGAAGGCGATCCGCCCGGTGTCCAGGCGCTCGAAGGCGGGCGGGCTCTGGGCGTACCAGACCAGCGTATGGCCAAAGAACCGCATCCCATGGGCGCGCGCGAAGGCGGCGATGCGGTCGGGCGCCTCAAAGCGCAGCGAGCCATCGTCCTGGACGATGTACTCCATCTTCATCTCCCACTCGGCGGTGAGCTGGGAGACCTGGGCCGCGGCCAGGGCGGCGAAGGCGGGATCGTCCAGTTGCGCGGCCTGCACGCAGGTCCCGACCGGGAAGCTGGCGACGGACTTGAGCGGCGGCAGGTCGATCGGCGAGGCCTGGGCCCCGGCCTTGCGGTCGCAGGCCGCCAACGCCAGCGTCGAGCCCAGCAGGGCCCGCCGTGAGAGCCTCACCGCCCGCCGGCGGCCGCGCGGCGCAGGCCCAGCTCGTCGAGCGCCGCGGTTTCCAGGCGCGCGGCTTCCTTCACCTGGGTCAGTCGGATGGTCTCGGCGACCTGCTCGTATTTCTTCTGTTCTTCGAAGGCCATGGCCAAGGCGTCGCGCGCACCGGCCTCCTCGATCGAGATATTGTTGATGTCGGCCTGCACCATCGCCTTGCGAGCGCGCAGCCCTTCCCAGAACCCGGCCTGATACCAGCCGGCCTCGGCGTCGTGGCGGGCGCGTTCGGCCTCCGCCTCGCCCTCAGCCTCCAGGAAGGCGAGCTTCATCTCGCACTGCATCCGCCGATCGGCGATCTCCGCCAGACGCTTCTGCAGGATCTCGACCTCGTAGGTCGACAGCTTGATTAGCGACTTCGCCCAGCTCATGCAGCCTCACCGTTCAGAATGCGCGCGAGCATGTCGAAGCTCTGCTCCAGGCCAGTGGCCTCGTCCTTGTCCTGACCCAGGAAAGCTTCCAGGGCCGGATTGAGTGCGATCGCGCGGTCGACCTGCGGGTCGGCCCCGGCGCGATAGGCGCCGATGCGGATCAGTTCTTCCATGTTGGCGTAGGCCGACAGCGACTGGCGCGCCGACTTCACGATCTCGCGCTCGTGCGGCAGGTGGCAGCCCGGCATGGTCCGGCTGATCGATTTCAGCACGTTGATCGCCGGGAAGCGTCCGCGCTCGGCGATGCTCCGCTCCATGACGATGTGACCGTCCAGGATCCCGCGCACCGCGTCGGCGATCGGCTCGTTGTGATCGTCGCCATCGACCAGGACGGTGAAGATGCCGGTGATCGGGCCCGCGGTCGTGCCGTCCGGCCGGATCGGTCCCGGTCCGGCTCGCTCCAGCAGCTTGGGCAGCTCGGTGAAGACGGTCGGGGTATAGCCCTTGGTGGTCGGCGGCTCGCCGGCGGCCAGGCCGATCTCGCGTTGCGCCATGGCGAAACGGGTGACCGAGTCCATCATGCACAGGACTTCCAGGTCCTGGTCGCGCAGGAACTCGGCGATGGCCAGGGTCATGTAGGCCGCCTGGCGGCGCTTCAGCGCCGGCTCGTCGGACGTGGCGACCACGACGATGGCGCGCTTCAGGCCTTCTTCGCCCAAGGTCTCTTCAATGAACTCGCGGACCTCGCGGCCGCGTTCGCCGATCAGCCCGACCACGACCGCGTCGCAGTCCGACTGCTTGGCCAGCATCGACAGCAGCACCGACTTGCCGACGCCCGACCCGGCGAACACGCCCAGGCGCTGGCCGCGGCAGCAGGTGGTGAAGACGTTCATCGAGCGCACGCCCAGGTCCAGGCGCTCGCCGACCCGTCCGCGCGCATGGGCGGCCGGCGGCGGGGCTCTCAGCGGATACGCCGCCATCCCCTGCGGCAGCGGCCCCTTGCCGTCAATCGGCTCGCCGAACGCGTCGACGATGCGGCCCAGCCACGCCGTGGTCGGACGCACGGCCGATCCCTGCGGCTCGATGCGGATCTCCGCGCCCGGGGCCACACCCTCGACGGGGCCGAACGGCATCAGCAGGGCGCGGGTCTCGCGGAAGCCGACCACCTCGGCCGCCAGCGGCTTGTCGGCCCGGCGCTCGATCTCGGCGCGCGCGCCGACAGCCAGGCGCGTCAGCCCGCCCCGCGCCTCGATCAGGAGGCCGTTCACGGCGGCGACACGGCCCGAAACGGTGAGCGGATCGATGCGCTCGACGGCGGCGACAAGACTGCGCAAGTCCGGAGAACCCCAGCGGTCAGATTCGACCGTGCCGCAGAGTCCCCCTCGCGCCGTTAATCCCCGGTGAAGATTTGGCCTCTCAGCGCAGCGCGGCGGCCAGTTTCGTCGCCCGTTGCGGATGCTTTGCGGCCAGCTTCGCCGCGGCCAGCGGCCGTTGCAGCGCCGCGCGCAGCAGCAGCGGCCGAATGGCCCTTGTGAGGACGGGTCGCGCATTGCGCGCCAGGGTCCCGCGACCAAGGAAAGCCGCCACGCCCACCACTGCCAAGGCGCCCAGCCCGATCGTCAGGCCCGGACGCTTCTGAGCCTCGGTGTAGAGGCTGAACTTGCGACCGCGCAGGTGCTCGCTCTCGGTCAGGCCGCCCATGCCCGCCTCGTGGAGGCTGTCGCGCAGAGGCTTGGCGCCGCGCCGGCGCACCAGCGGCGGCATGAGCCGCGCCATCGCCTTGTCGGCCACGCCAGGCAGCGCGTTCGAGCCGATCGTGAACGGCCGCGCCCCAGCCCCGACCGCCAGATCGCGCACCGGATGACTGGCCGCGTGCAGGATGGCGTCGGCGACCAGCTCCGGCGAGTAGCGCGGCGGCGGCACCCTGGCCGCCTTGTCCATCAGGTTGCGGGCGTGATCGGCGAAGGGCGTCGAGAGGCTCGACGGCTTGATCAGGGTGACCGACACCGGGAGCTTGTCGCGCAGCAGCTCGACCCGCAGCGCCTCGGTGAAGCCCTTCACCGCGTGCTTTGACGCCGAGTACGCGCCCATCAGCGGCGCAGCCGCGTCCGACAGGGCCGCACCGACATTGATCACCGCGCCGGACCCGCCGCGTTGCCTGAAGTGCTTCACCGCCTCCAGAGATCCGTTGACGACGCCGAAGTAGTTAGTCCGGAACAGACGCTCATGGTCGGCGGCGGTCGTTTCCGTCAGCTCGCCGAACAGCCCGACCCCGGCGTCGTTCACCCAGGTGTCGAACCGCTCGAAGCGGGCGATGGCGGCCCGGGCGATCTTCTCGACTTCGGCGGCGTCGCCGACATCGGCGGCCACCGCGTGCGCCCGTCCACCGGCGGCGTTGATGTCCTCGCTGATCGCCCGCAGAGCGTCGGCGTTGCGCGCCACGAGCACCACGGCCGCGCCTGCCTTTGCGGCCTTGCGCGCCGTCGCCAGGCCAATGCCGGAAGAGGCCCCCGTGATGACGATGACCTGGTCGGCGAGCGGCTTCAGTTTCACGGCCATGGTGGTCCTTCAGGCTGAGGTGTCAGGTCGAAACGACCCGCGGCCACTCCCGTTCCCACCTTGGCCTGTGGGTTAAAATTTCTCGATCAGCGGCAAGTTCTGTTCGCCCACCAAGTCCAATCACAAAAGATTCAACAGGCTAGTGACTCACCGCCCTGGCCGACTCTTGTCGGCGAATCCCGAACCGAGTTAACGATTCGCTCAGAGGCGCTTCACCATTAACCGGTCATAAATTAACTCGCTGGCAAGTTAACCGCGAGGATCGGGGCGGATTGCCCGGAGACGTAGGTTTTTAGCGCTACCGTTCGAGGAGGAACTGATGCGCGTACTGTTGATTGAGGACGATAGCGCCACGGCGCAGAGCATCGAGCTGATGCTCAAGTCCGAGGGGTTCAATGTCTATACGACGGACTTGGGCGAGGAAGGCGTCGATCTGGGTAAGATCTACGACTACGACCTCATCCTGCTGGACCTGAACCTGCCTGACATGAGCGGCATGGACGTGCTGCGCACGCTGCGGGTCGCGAAGATCAACACCCCGATCATGATCCTGTCGGGCACCGCCGAGATCGACACCAAGGTTAAGACCTTCGGCGCCGGCGGCGACGACTACATGACCAAGCCGTTCCACAAGGACGAACTGGTGGCCCGGATCCACGCGGTGGTCCGCCGCTCCAAGGGTCACGCCCAATCGGTCATCAAGACCGGCGACATCACCGTCAACCTCGACGCCAAGACCGTCGAAGTGAACGGCGCCCGCGTCCACCTGACGGGCAAGGAATACCAGATGCTGGAGCTGCTCTCGCTCCGCAAGGGCACCACGCTCACCAAGGAAATGTTCCTGAACCACCTCTACGGCGGCATGGACGAGCCTGAGCTGAAGATCATCGACGTCTTCATCTGCAAGCTGCGCAAGAAGCTGGCGGCCGCCGCCGACGGCAAGCACCACATCGAAACCGTCTGGGGCCGCGGCTACGTGCTGCGCGACCCGCACGAAAGCGCCGTGGCCGCCTAAGCGCCCGACCGCTTTTTTCAGACCTGCGAACGCCCGCCGCTCCTCCGGCGGGCGTTTTCGTTGGCGCGCAGGTCGTCGCGTAGAACTCAACCTGCGACGCCACGGTATTTCCTAGCGAAGGCAAAGAGCATTTGGAGCGTGACAGCTTCAAGTGGAAGCCGGTTGAAGCGACCGTCACGCTCTACACTTTTGAAGATAGACCCTTTTTGCCCGGTTCAGGTGATGCCACCGGAACCGGAAAGGGTCTAGGCTCGCGCCAAATGCTCGCGGGGAGGCGGCGAAGTGGGAAGAAACATCGCGCTGATCGTATGTCTGATCGCGGCCTTCGCCTGGGCGTGGACGGCCGAGCGCACACCTGACCCCCGCCCCGCCAACGCCCCAGCCGGCGAGTTCTCCTCGGGCCGCGCCATGGCGGACGTCGAAGTCATCGCCAAGGCCCCGCATCCGATCGGCAGCCCGGCCAACGCCGCGGCCCGCGACTATCTGGTCGGCCGCATGACCGCCCTCGGCCTCTCCCCGCAAGTGCAGCGCGCCGAAGTCCTGCGCCAGCGCGACAACTGGATCGCCGGCGGCATGGTCGAGAACATCATCGGCGTCCTGCCCGGCAAGGACCGGACGGCGCCCGCCGTCGCGCTGATGGCCCACTATGACAGCGTCCCCGGCTCGCCCGGCGCCGCTGACGACGCCGCCGGGACCTCTGCCGCGTTGGAGATCATCCGCGCGCTGAAGACCAAGGGCCAACCGGCCCGCGACGTGATCGTGCTGCTCACCGACGGCGAAGAGAGCGGCCTGCTCGGCGCCCAGGCCTTCTTCGACCAGCACCCGCTGGCCGGCCGTGTCGGCTTTCTACTCAACATGGAGGCGCGCGGCGGCGGCGGCCGCGCTCAGATGTTCCAGACCGGAGCCGGCAACGGCGAGACCGTCGAGTTGTTTCGCAAGGTCACCGCATCCCCCACGGCCTCCTCACTGACCGTCTTCCTCTACGAGCACATGCCCAACGACACCGACTTCTCGGTGTCCAAGGCCAAGGGGGTCCCCGGCCTGAACTACGCCTTCATCGGCAGCCAGTTCGACTATCACTCCCCGACCTCCACTCCGGCTAACCTGGACAAGGGTTCGCTGCAGCACCTTGGCGAGCAGGCCCTGGCCGCCACAAGCGAAGCGGCGTTCGCAACCGCCGTGCCGGCCAAGACTCCCAACCTGGTCTACGCCAGCGGCCTGGGCGGGCCAGTGATCGCCTATCCGCCGATGGTCGGCTGGCTGTTGCTGGCGCTGACCAGCCTGCTGATCGGCATTGGGCTCGTGCGCGCGCGCCGCGCCGAGGCCCTGCAATGGACCGACTTGCTGAAGGGCTCCGGCGGCGCCCTCTACGGGGCGCTGCTGGCCGCCGCTCTGTTCCGCCTCGCCCGGCATGCCACCGGGGCCGGCTTCGGTTTCCTGCAGCAGCGCTACCTGCTGGCTCAGGTCCAGCGTTGGGAAGTCGCTCTGGCCCTGCTGGGCGTCGGGGTCCTGGCGATGGCGGCGGCGGCCAGCGGTCGCGGACGCACCCGCCTGGCCGGCGCCCTGCTGGCGCTCGGCGTCGGCCTCGCCTCGTCGGCCTTCGGCGCTTTCGACATGATCGGCGCCGTGCTGGGCGCCCTAGCGGCGCTGCTGGCCATCGCAAGCTTCGGCCGCCCCGCCGGCGTCGCCGGCAGCTGGGCCGGCGTGCTAATCCTTGGGGCAATCATCGCGACCGCGCTGCAGGCCCTAGCCCCGCCCACCGCCTTCCTGGTCGCCTGGCCATTGGCGCTCGCCGCGCTGGCGGCGGCGCTGACCGGTCTGGCCGCTCGCCGCAACCTGCCAGGTCTGATCGTCCTGACCCTGGCCGGAACAGTCGCCGTCGCCTGGCTGCTGGGCTTCGCCCATGGGGTGTTCGAGGGGCTCGACCAACCTGAGATGCTCGGCGTCTTCGTCCTGCTGGCGAGCCTGGCTATCTGGCCGCTGGCCCAACCGCCCGTCGATCAAAAGGGCGCGCGGCTGGCCGCCATGGCCGTCGTGCTGCTGGGCGTGATCGCCGTCGGCGTCGTCCGCTTCGATCCGCCTTGGAGCGCCCGCCACCCGCAGGCGACACATATCGCCTACTACGTCGAACCGGCCGGCGGCCGCGCCCTGCGCATCAGCGATGCGCCCGCCCCGCCCGCCTGGACAAGGGCCGTCCTGAGCGCCGACGGAGGTCAGATCGAGCAACTGCGGCTGCCGGCCCTGCGTCGCAGCGATGTCTGGGCCGCCAAGGCCGCCCCGATCACCGCTACGCCGGTCAAATCCGAGCTGATCGCCCAGCCTGACGGCGCGCACGGACTGCGCCTGACGCCGCCGCCGGGCGCGCGCACCCTGATCATTGCGCTGAAATCGGAGTCTGGCCTGACCGGCGCCAGCATCAACGGACGCCCGGTCAAGCTGGCGCCCGGCAAGGACGCGACGCGGATCTTCTGGGAGGCGCCTTCGGGCCAGCCCGTGACGGTGAGCTTCCGCGCAGCCGCGCCGGGCGCGGTCGAGGCCCACTATGCGGCGCTGATCGACCAGTGGCCGGCGGAGGCCAAGCCGTTGCCTGCCCGCCCCGCCGACCTGATGATCTTCGGCGCCTCTGGCGCCACCATCGTCGGCGGCGCCCAGAGATTCACCTGGTAGGGCCTACTTCTCGAAGGCGGCGGTGATTTCGAGGTTCACGTCGTCGCTCACCACCGGCGAGGCGTAGCCGAGGCCGAAGTCGCTGCGCTTCAGCTTAGTGGTCGCATGGAAGCCGACCGTCTGGGCCTTGCTCATCGGGTTGGCGCCAGCGCCGGTCAGGGTGGCGTCCAGCACGACCGGCTTGGTCACGCCGCGCAGGGTCAGGTCGCCGGTGATCTTGGCCTTCTGACCGTCGACAACGACCGAGGTCGACACGAACTTGCCGGCCGGGAACTTCTCGACGTCGAAGAAGTCCTTGCTCGACAGGTGCTTGGTGAAACCGGCCGAGGTGGTGGTCAGGCCCGACAGCGGGATCTCGATGGCGACCTTGGCGGCGGACGGCTTGGCCGGATCCAACTCCAGCGTGCCGCTCATGCTTCCGAACATCCCGTATAGGATCGAGAAGCCCATGTGGTTGACCGACCAGACGGCCTGGGTGTGGTTGGCGTCGACCTTGTAGGTCGCCGCGGCGATGCGCGAGACGTCCGGAGCCCCCGGCTGTTGGGCCAGGACAGGCGTGGCGATCATGACCGCCGCCAGGCTCGCGGCGGCAAGAAGCTTCTTCATGGTCTGTAGTTCTCCAAGGAGAGTAGTAGTCAGGGGCCCAGTCGCCCATAGATCGAGCCGCACCCGCCCCCCGTCAAGGCAAGCCTCACTATTTCCTTGTTGCGCCGCGGGTATGGTCATTTGGCCGCCGAACGCGCTATTGCCCGCTTGCCAAGTTTGCGCGCACTTCAGTTCGGATTTCGGAGGACACCGCATGAGCGATCAGAACCAGGCTGCGGACGTCGTCATCTACCACAATCCGGCCTGCGGCACGTCCCGCAATACGCTGGCCTTGCTGCGCGAAAAGGGCCTCGAGCCCCAGGTCGTCGAGTACCTGAAAGAGGGCTGGAGCCGCGAGCAACTGACCGCCCTCACCGCCAGGATGGGCGTCAGCGCCCGCGAGATCCTGCGCGAGCGCGGCACCCGCGCCGTCGAGCTCGGCCTCACCGATCCAGGCGCCTCCGACGAGGCGATCATCGCGGCGATGATCCTCGATCCGATCCTGGTGAATCGACCTATCGTCTCGACGTCGAAGGGTGCGGCGCTGTGCCGTCCTGCCGAACTGGTCTTGGGTCTGATCTAAGCAGTCAGAACAAATCGCCGGCAAAGCTTACCAGCGATTAACCATATCGGTAGACAACGGCTAAGCCGTTCGCCAGTTAAGTTCCGCTTTTCTCCACGGGCGGGCCGGACCAGTCCGTGGGCATCGCGAGTACGGGGGGCACGATGCAAGAGTTCGATCCGCGACGTCCGACGTTCCGCCTCACGCCGCGCCTGGCCATCGGCCTGGCCGGCGTCGCCGCACTGGCCCTGGGCTGGAAGCTGACCACCGACCAGGCCGCCGGTCCCGCCAAGGCGCCGCTCGATCCCTCAGCCATCGCCGCCCTGCAACATGCCGCCTTCACCCAGTCCGAGGCTCAGCCCGGCTTCACGCGCCCCGAAAGCGTGCCGGTGAAGGTTCTGCCCGGAGAAACCCTGGAGTCCGCCGTCGAGCGCGCCGGCGTGCCGCGCGACGAGGCCCGCCGAGCCGTCGAGACCCTGGCCGCGGCCATGGACACCGTTCACATCAAGGCCGGCATGGCCTTCGACGCCGCCATCGCCAAGCCGCGCGGCGAGCGTGGCCAGGCCCGGCTGATCGGCCTGTCGCTGCGCACCGGCCCGGCCCAATCGATCACCCTGTCGCGCACCTTCGACGGCGCCCTGCGCTTGCGCGAAATGGAAGAGAAGATCCGCGACGAGGAGATGGTCGCCCGCGGCGAGATCTCCGGCTCGCTCTACGAGAGCGCCTCGCGCATGGGGGCCAACCCCACCATCGTTTCCAGCATGGTCAAGCTGTTCTCGCACAAGGTCGATTTCGACCGCGACCTGAAGCCCGGCGACGACTTCACCATGGTCTTCGACCGCAAGGTCACCGAGAGCGGCCGCACCATCGAGACCGGCGAACTGGAATACGCCTCGATCAAGGGCGTGCAGTTCTACCGCTTCGCACGCCCCAACGGCGACACCCAGTACTTCGACGAAAACGGCAAGAATATCAAAGGCTTCCTGCTCCGCACGCCCGTCGACAATGCGCGCATGACCAGCCGCTTCGGCATGCGCCGTCACCCCATCCTCGGCTACAACCGCATGCACCAGGGCATCGACTTCGGGGCCGGCAGCGGCACGCCGGTGGTCGCCGCAGGCGATGGCGTGGTCGTCGAGGCCCGGCGCTGGGGCGGCTATGGCAACTGGGTGCGCATCCGCCACTCCGGCGGCTTCGAAACTGGGTACGCTCATCTCTCACGTTTCGGTAAAGGCGTCCGCGCCGGTCAGCGGATCAGCCAGGGCCAGGTCATCGCCTATGTCGGCTCCACCGGCGCCTCCACCGGCCCGCACCTGCACTACGAGATCTGGCAGCACGGCAAGCGTGTGAACCCGGTCGGCGCGAAGGTGCCGCAAGGCACGGTCCTGGCCGGTGGCGAACTGGCCTCCTTCCGGGCCCAAAAGGCCCGCATCGACGCCCTGGTCGCCGGGCAAGGCGCCGACAAGGCGCCCGAGCGACTGGCCCTTGCGGAAACCGAAAATCCGACCCCGCTGCGCCGCTAAAAGCCGCTTTCACCACACGGCTTTTCGCGCATAGGCTTCCCCCAGGGAAGGCTTTTGGCGCACGCGCCAAGCTTCCAACCTGGCCTGACGCGCACTAATGTCGCGCTTGGAACCCGGAGAGAGTCGCTTGACCGCAGCCGTCCAATCCAAGCCACGCGCCCGCTACGCAGCCAAGCGCGACGCCATCATGGCCGCGGCGACCAAGGTGTTCGCAGACCAGGGGATGAGCGGTTTCACCCTGGCGGCGGTGGCCAAGCGGATGGACTTGCATCCGGTCAGCCTGACCTACTACTTCAAGCGCAAGGAAGACCTGGCGGCCGCGGTTCTGCACGACACCATCCGCCGGTTCGCCGAGATGCTGGACCGCGCCGAGGCGTGCAGCACGCCGGCCGAGCGCCTACGGACCTTCGTCGCGGCCTATTTCGAGACTCGCCGCCGCATCGCGCTCGGCGAAGAGATTCCGCTCGCTCCGTTCAGCGAAGTCTATCTGATCGAAGGCGACCAGAAGCAGCCGGTGATCGAGAGCTTCGAGACCCTCTATGTTCGCATCGGCCGCCTGCTGAAGTCGGACGACACCCCGTGGGTCGGCGCGCCGCGCCGCCAGGGGATGGCCCGCCTGGTCGTCAACCAGCTGACCTGGTCGGACACCTGGCTGCCGTCCTACGAGCCGCAGGACTATCCGCGCGTCGCCGAGCGGCTGGCGGACATTATGGTCGGCGGGCTCCCCGCCGCCGGCCAGGCCTGGCCGGACCAGCCGCTGCTCGACCTGGGCGCGCCGAGCGCCGAGAACGATGAAGTCACCCGCGACCGCTTCCTGATCGCAGCGACCAAGCTGATCAACCGCGAAGGCTATCGCGGCGCCTCTGTCGACAAGATCTCGGCCGAGCTGAAGGTCACCAAGGGTTCCTTCTATCACCACAACGCCGACAAGGATGAGCTGGCGGTCGCCTGCTTCGGCCGCACCTTCGACCTCATCGACCAGGCCAAGCGCGACGCGGCCAAGGCCGAGCCGGGCTGGACCCGGCTGTGGCTGGCGGCGGCCTCGCTAGGCATGCATCAGGCCGCCAGCGGCGGTGGGGCGATCCTGCGCCATCACGCCATGGCCGCTGTGCCGCACGCCATGCGCCGCCAGATGTTCATCCGCTTCCAGCAGATCGCCCACTCGTTTGCGGGGATCATCTCGGACGGCGTCGCTGACGGTTCGATCAGGCCGGTGGACCCGCTGCTGGCGGCCCACGCGCTGATGGTGGCGTTCAACGCCTGCCTCCCACTCGACCCGAAGAGGGCCCCAGCCTCCACCACCGGCGTGGTGGAGGAATACCTGCGCCCGGCCCTGTTGGGCTTTTTCGTCAAATAGAAAAGCCCCGGGCGAGGGATCGCCCGGAGCTGTAGAAAGCGCGCTGCGCTGGCGGCCTGGAGAGCTGAGGCCGCCTGCGCTTGGGGTGTGCTTGCCTTGTGCGCGGCGACTACTTGGTGGCGGGCGCGGCCGCAGGGGCGGCGGCGGCCTTCTTGCCGTGATGCTTCTTGGCGTGCTGCGCGCTGGACTTGGTGGTCTGGGTGGCCGGCGCGGGGGCGGACGCGGCGACGGTCGCTGCCGAGGCTACGCCGGCCATGGCCAGGGTCGCGACCAGCGAACCGGCGAGGAGGACGGAAGACTTCATGGGGTGTGCTCCAGATGGCGGTGAGTTCCGCCTGAGGAGGACCCTCGGCCCGCGATCTCGCAGCGGCTCGCCGCGCGCCTTACAAATAGTTGAGCCGCCCACGAAAAAGCCCTCCCCGGAGGGAGGGCTTAACGAGACTTGGCGCCTGACGATCGGATCAGTCGAAGACGATGACCGAGCGGGCCAGTTCGCCCTTCTTCATTTCGTCGAAGCCTTCGTTGACCTGCTCCAGCTTGATCCGCTGCGAGATCATCTCGTCCAGCTTCAGCTTGCCGTTCATGTACATGTCCACCAGGCGCGGCATGTCGACCGGGAAGCGGTTCGAACCCATCATCGAGCCCTGCAGCTTCTTTTCGCCGAGGAAGGCGAAGCCCGGCAGGGTGATCGACTGGCCGATCGGGATCATGCCGATGACGTTGGCGGTGCCGCCGCGCCGCAGCATGCCGAACGCCTGCTCGGCGGTCTTCGACAGGCCGATGGCCTCAAACGAGTGATGGACGCCGCCTTTGGTCATCTCCAGCACTTCCTTGACCGCGTCGGTCTTGGAGGCGTCGATGAAGTCGGTGGCCCCGAACTGATGGGCGAGGTTGCCCTTGGACGCGACCATGTCGATCGCAATGATCCGGCCGGCGCCGGCGATCGCCGCACCGTTGATCGCCGCCAGGCCGACGCCGCCGCAGCCGATAACCGCGACGGTCTCGCCCGGACGCACGCTCGAGGTATGGATCGCAGCGCCGACGCCGGTCATCACCGAACAGCCGATCAGCGCCGCGCGGTCCAGCGGCATGTCCTTGCGGATCGCGACGCACGCGTGCTCGTGGACCAGCATCTGCTCGGCGAACGACGACAGGTTCAGGTACTGCTGCATCGGGCCAGTGGTGGCCTTCAGGCGCGGTTCCTCGTCGGCCTCGCGCTTGGTGTCGGGCGACACGCACAGCGACAGGTGGCCGGTCAGGCAGAACTCGCAGTGGCCGCAATAGGCCGACAGGCAGGTGATGACGTGGTCGCCCACCTTCACCGTGCGCACTTCCGAGCCGACCTGCTCGACGACACCCGCGCTCTCGTGACCCAGCACCGCCGGCAGGGCGGTCGGATAGGAGCCCTGCATGAAGTGCAGGTCGGAGTGGCAGAGTCCGGCGGCCTTGGTGCGGATCAGCACCTCGTGCGGGCCCGGCTTGTTGATCTGGACGTCTTCGATCAGAAGCGGTTTGCCCACTTCGCGCAGCACGGCGGCTTTCATTTGTCGCGATCTCCCCAAAGCGACGCCCAAGCGGGCGGTTGTCGAAGTCGCGGTGCGGCCGCGGCTTTCGTCACGCCCACCTTATCGCTGTTCAGATGTCCGCGGCCAAGGCCGTTTTTGAAGCTGGCTCTACTTCGGGATCCAGTTCGCCGACTGGCCTGAATAGGTGGTCAGACCCGATCCCGGCAGGATCTGGTTCGGCGCCAGCGTGCTGGCGTCCTTGCCCAGGTCGCCCGCCACGCCGAGCGGTTGCAGGGTCGCCGGCGCGCTGGTCTTGCCCATCTTGTCGATCTCGCGCCCCAGGGCGTCCTTGACGGAGTCGTCGCCCATGCCTTCGGTGGCGCCGATCCCGGTGTTGGTCGCCGCGCCCGTCGTTGCGACAGGCGCCCCTTGCAGGGGCGGCAGCTGAGCCTTGGGAGCCCCCGAGTTCAGGGGCGGCAGACCGTCGTACGACTGCTGCTGCGCGGCGGCGGCCCCGCCCAGCACAACGGTGGCGGCGGCTGCGGTGATGATCTTGAGGAGCATTGCGCCCTCCATTTCTCCCCGCCCCGGACCCAACTGCGCGGCCCGCCGGGCGGTTCCGTCCGCTCACGCCTGAGCGGCGGTTCGCCCGAATTGCAGCCGCGACCAACTCAGGGCGGGCAGTTTGAAGGGCAGCAGTGGCCTGCGCGGCGGAATGCAGGCTTCCAGCGCCGCCAGCAGCGGCTCGACCGGCCCGTCGTTGAGGAAATGGTTGGCGCCCGCCACCCGTTCGAAGCGGATCGGCGTCCGGGTGCGGGTCTCCGCCACCAGCCGCTCGGCGATCTCGATCGGAGCGAAGTCGTCGCGATCGCCGTGGACCACATGGACCGGAACCTTCATTCCACGCAGCGCCGCGTGTAGGTGCTCAAGTTGGCCAGGCTGGTTGGAAACCTCGATCACCGCGTGGCGCAGGTCGCGGGGAATGATCTTCAGCAGCCTCGATCCCAAGCGGACCAGCCAACGGGCGGTCGGGCCGGACTCGCCGAAATAGCCCGACAGCAGCACAAGCCCACCGACCTTGCGCGGGTTCTGCTGGGCCATCAGCGTGGCGATGGCCGCGCCATAGGATTGACCGACCAGCAACACCTTCTGGCCGGGCCTGGCTTCCAGCAGAGGCGCCAGCGCGCGGGCCTGTATCCGGATGTCGCCCACGTACTCCACCGGCTCCGAGCCGGCGTAGCCGGGGCGATCGACCACCACCATCTCGCGGTCCGGCGGCAGCGCCGCAAGGGCCGGCGCCCAATACTCGGCCCATGAGGGCGCACCAGTGACCACCACGATCTTCCAGGGGGCGGCTCGGGTCCGCGGGGTGGCGATGGCCGACAGCTTCCAGCCGAGCCCGCCGCCTGCTTCGAACTGCAGGCGCCGCACCACGGTGTCGGGATAGTCGTCGGACGTCGGGACGTGTTCGGTGCGGCCTGTCGCGGCGCATTCGATACAGGCCCACGCCATGGACAGCACGCCCTTGGGTCTCTTGCGCTTCAAAACTCCACTCCCAGCCAACGAGGCTTTCGGATTCCTGACGTGTGGATTGAACGCGAGAGATCAAGACCGGTTCGCCGGCCGGCCTATTAGCTGCGCAATAGGTCAGACGGTAGCGAATTGGTTTCGCAGTTCGCGCTTGAGCACCTTGCCGGTCGGGCCGATCGGCAGTTCGGCGACAATCCGCACCTCGTCCGGGGTCCACCATTTGGCCACCCGCGCAGCGACGTGGGCCTTCAGCTCCTCGGGATCGGCGCTGTGGCCCGGCCGAAGCACGACCAGCAACAGCGGCCGCTCGTCCCACTTCGGGTGGGGCATACCGATCGCCGCTGCCAGCGCGACCGAGGGGTGCGAGGAGACGGCGTCCTCCAGGTCGAGGGTCGAGATCCACTCGCCGCCCGACTTGATCACGTCCTTGGCGCGGTCGGTCAGCCGCAGATAGCCTTCAGGGTCGATCGTGCCGATGTCGCCAGTGTCGAACCAGCCATCCGCCAGGAAGACCTGTGCGCCCTCGTTCTTGAAATAGGCCGACGAGACCCATGGCCCCCTCACCTGCAGCGCGCCGACGCTGGTCCCATCGCGCGGCTGGACCACGCCGTCGTCGCCCATGATCCGCAGCTCGACGCCCCACAGGCCCCGGCCCTGCTTCAGTTTTCGGGCGTAGGCCGCGTCCTCGTTCTCGTGCCCATGCTTGGCCAGCGGGGTGTTGATCACGCCCATCGGGCTGGTCTCGGTCATGCCCCAGATCTGGCGGACGGTCGCGCCCAGCTGGCTCTCCACCCGCCGCATCAGTGAGGCGGTCGGAGCCGAACCGCCGATGGCGACATTGCGCACAGAGGTCAGCTTCTGCCCGGTCTGGTCCAGGTGATCGAGCACCCCGACCCAGATGGTCGGCACCCCGAGTAGGAAGCTGGCCTGCTCGGCCACCGCCAGCTCGCAGATCGACGGCCCATCCAGCTGTCGGCCCGGCAGCACCAGCTTGGCCCCGACCAGCGGGGCGGCGTAGGGCGTGCACCAGGCGTTGGCGTGATACATCTGGGCGCAGGGCAGCACCGTATCGCGGGCCGACAGGTCGAAGGCGTCCGGCTGCACCAGTGCCATGGCGTGCAGCACCGTCGAGCGATGACCGTAGAGCACGCCCTTCGGATTGCCTGTGGTGCCTGAGGTGTAGCAGAGGCCCGAGGCCGTCCGCTCGTCCAGCTCCGGCCAGGTGAAGTCTGGCGAATGGCCCTCGATCAGCTCCTCGTAGACCAACGTCCCGGGCGGCGACTGCGGCGGCACATGCGCGCGGGCGGTCATGGCGACATAGGTCTTCACGGTGGAGAGCTTGGGCGCCAGTTCGCCCACCAGCTCCCCGAAACTGACGTCGAATAGCAGCACCGAGTCCTCGGCGTGCCCCGCGACCCAGGCGATCTGGTCGGGATGCAGCCGCGGATTGATGGTGTGGAGGATCGCGCCGATGCCGGAGACCGCGTAGTAGAGCTCGAAGTGGCGATGGGTGCTCCAGGCCAGGGTCGCCACCCGGTCGCCCGGCTTCACGCCCAGGTCGATAAGGGCGTTGGCCATCCGCTTGGCCCGGGCCAGCGCCGCGGCGTAGTCGTAGCGATGGATCGGGCCCTCGACCGTGCGGGTCACGATCTCCCGATCACCGTGATAGGCGGCCGCATACTCGAGGATCGAGGGCAGGCTCAGTGCTCGGTCCATCATTAGGGCCAGCATCGCCAGGCTCCTCCCCTTTTTGTTGTTCAGGAGAGCCTAGGCCGACGTCGTGCGGGAGGCTAGCCGTCCAGCCGTCCGCAATAGGCGAACGCCACCCCCAGCCACCGATGCGCGGTCAGCACGCTGAACCGGTAGCCCCCGTCGCGCGCAAAAGTCTTGGCTCGGATGGTCGGCGCCAACGCCTTCGGGAGCGGCAGCCCCAGCAGCGACCATGACAGGAACCGCCAGCTGAAGCCGTCAGGCCGCATTTGAGGCGCGAAGCGGAACCGCAAAGCGCCTATCCGCTCCTCGAACTGGCCGGGGGTCCGTACGCTCGCCAGGTACGATCTGAAGCGACGCGGGCCGAAGTCGCGCAGCCAGCGCTCGCCTCCTGGCTCCGGGGCGATTGTCACTGACAGTTTCGGATAGCGCCCGGGCTCGGGCAAACCGACAAGCGCGCGTAGCAGGCGAGCCCTTCGGTTCACCGAGCCCCGCGCCCGGCCTCGCCCCTGGAAAGTTCTTACCGCCACCCGATCGTGGACGGCCGTCACCTGCGGCGGCAACCGCTCGACGTCATCGCCGAGCAGGCCGCGCAGCAAGGTCGGCGGGCCCTCGCCTGACTCCAGACTCGTCGTGATCGGCAGGGGAGCCAGCTCCGCCAAAATCTGGTCCACGGTGACCAGCCCGACGCAGGCCTGCGCGCCTCGCTGTGCAATGCGGCCTTCCAGCAGCCCACGCAGCACAGCCGCCGCGGCCGCCACCGGCACGCTCGGACCGGCGTTGCGCTCGGCCGCCAGCGACCAGCGCGCCACGCGAGGACCGCCGTCCCTCCCCTCACCCTGCGCCTCGACGACCATGCCGCCGCGGTCAGAGCCCAACGGCGCGAAGAAATCGGCGATCGCCAGCAGCGGCTTGGCCGCCGGCTCCAGCGACCTCACCAGCCAGGCGCGCGGCAGCCAGGCCAGCAGCCACAGACCCACATGTAGGGGCGCCAACTCCAAACCCGCCATGAACCGCGCCTCGCGGCGCACCCGGCCAGCCAGGATGTCCAGGTCGGGCGTGTCGCAGAGACTGACCAGCCGATGGCCGAGGCCGGGAAACTGCATACGGGTCAGGCCGCTCCATCCCGCCTCCCAGTTCCACCTGGCGGCGCTGAAGACCGCGACTTCGCGACCCGCGTAGGAGAGGATCGCGCGCACCACCGAAAGGCCGCGCGGCGCCCGCGCGCCCGGCGAGATCGCCACTCTGACGATGTCGATCGCCGCCCAACCCTGCGTCATCACGTCCAGCACGGCGTTGGAGAGGGCCGGCGTCGAGCTCGCCCCGGTCACCGCCAGCACGCCCGCCGCCCGCGCCTGCGCGTTCAGCGCATCGGCGAACGCCGCGACGAAGGCTCGTCCGTCGGCGATGTCGATGTAGTGCGCGCCGGCCGTCAACGCGGCGTGCGCCAAGCCGAAATTCCCCTGCTGAAACGGGCCCGCCGCGTCGATCACCGCCCAGGGCCTGAGGCTTCGAAGGTTTTCAGGATGGTCGCGGTCGAAGCCTATCGCCTGGCAGCCAAGCTCGCGCGCCAAGGCTTCGGCCCGCGCGACGCCACGTGCGGCGAGAACCAGTTCGACCTGCGGCCAGGTCGCGAGCATCCGCGCCAACCGCTCGCCGAACGCGCCGGTCGCGCCGACCAGGATGACGCGGGCGCTCATGGCCGCTCCAGGATGAAGCGCGCCCGGACCTCAGGCGTGGGAACCATGCATTCGCGGCGTTTGCCCATGAGCCGATACCGGTTGCGAGCGATCCAGTCATAGCCGGCGTCGCGCCAGGCCTTGGGTACAACGCGCACGGCAGCCAGCCAGCGCCACGGGGCCGGAAGCCGCCGCAACAAGGCGATCACCGCATCCGAGCCCTGGAGGGCCTGGCCGCGGTCCATGAAGATGAAGCTGTTCGGAAGGTCGGGATCGATGCCCGCCTGGATCGCCAAGTCACGGCCATAGGGCGACTGCATCGGCGTGAACCTCAGTGCTCCGGCCCGGTCCAGGGCCAAGGCCAGTTGCACCGAGCCCGAGCAGAAATTGCAGACGCCGTCGAAAACCCAGACGCCGTCTGCATCAGGAGCCATATCAGGCCGCCATCCGCGCCTTGAACACCCCGTCGGGCAATTCACCGGCCCGGGCTGGGTGGACGAAGAAGTAGTCCTTCCAGGGCACGTCGGCCTCGACGCAGGTGCGCTCCTCCAGACGGTCGCCGTTCAGGGCGAACATCCGATAGCCGCGCGACTGGAAGATCTCGACCACGGCCTCGGCCGTGCCGCCGAAGCGGGCTTCCAGCATCATCGGATGGATTTCGATCAACACATGCGGGCGGTCGCGATCGATGATCCCTTGGGCGCCATGCAGCGCCCAGAGCTCCGCGCCCTCCACGTCCATCCGGATGAAGTCGATGCGGCCCAGGCCCTGGCCTTCGCAGTAGGCGTCGAGCGTAATGACGTCGATCGGCTCAATTTCCTGGCCAGCGTCATTGAAGTCCGGGCGCAGCGGCCCTTCGGGCGGTTCGATGGACACGAAGGCGTAGCCGCGCGCCAGGCGCCCGGTGGACTTGATCGGGGTGACCAACAGCAGGTCGCCGCGGATGTTGGCGATGGCCGCCTGAACCGGCGTGACCTGGGCCGAAATCCGATGCCAGGCCAGGCAGGTCTTCAAGACCTGGAAGGTGAACGAAGACGGTTCGAAGGCGTGGATCTGCGCCGCCGGCGCGACCTGGGTCATGACATAGGAGTGACGTCCATCGCTCGCGCCCACATGCAGGCAGACCGGCGATCCGCTCAGCAAGTCGGCGAGATAGGGCGTTTCAGGCTCGTGCTTGGCCCACATCCTGTTCCGGCGCCAAGCGCGGAAGGCGTGACCGAGCACCCGTAGAGAGGACATGGCGCTTCCTTATAGGGCCGCCTCTTTACGCTGCGTCTCGCGTAACCGTCACCATGTAGTTGATGTCGCAGTCGGAAGAGCGTGACCAGCGGCCGCTGAGCGGATCGTAGGCGACTCCGAAAGGCCCCTGGACCGCCACCGGCTCGCCGTCCAGAAAGCCGCGCAGTTCTTCCGGCTTGAGGAACTTGGTCCAGTCGTGGGTCCCGGCCGGCACCCAGCGCAAGACGTATTCGGCGCCGACCTTGGCCAGGGCGAACGCCTTCAGGGTGCGGTTGAGGGTCGCAACGATCATCAGCCCGCCGGGGGCCAGCAGCCGCGCGCAGTTGCGCAGGTACTCGCCCGGATCGGCCACGTGCTCGATCACCTCCATATTGAGGATCACGTCGAAGGACTTTTCGCCCGCGGCCAGCAGGTCCTCGGCTGTGGTGGCCCGATAGTCGATGGAGAGGCCCTGCTCGGCCGCATGGGCGCTGGCCGTGCCGATGTTGCGCTCCGAAGCGTCGACGGCCGTCACCTGGAATCCCAGCCGGGTCATCGGCTCGCTGAGCAGGCCGCCGCCGCAGCCGATGTCCAGAAGCCGCAGGCCCTCGAACGGCCGCAGCCCCTTGGCGTCTCGCCCGAAGCGCAGCAGCGCCTGTTCGCGGATGAACGCCAGGCGCACCGGATTGAACTTGTGGAGGGGGGCGAACTTGCCCTTCGGATCCCACCATTCGGCGGCGATGCGCGAGAACTGTTCGACCTCTTTCGGGTCGATCGAGGAGGTGGACGCGTGCGACATGAAACCCTTTTCCCCCCACGCGCGCCGGGACGCCAGCCCCTATGATTGGGGGCGCTCGTCCTGGGCGCCATCTTGCGCGGGGCGCGTCGTTTTCGCCCCGCCAAAGGCAGACATTGCCCCTCGCGGCCCACCCCGCTATTAGGCGCAGCCTTCCCTATCAAGCGGAGCTCCTGCGCTGTCTCGGCTAGTGATGAAATTCGGCGGCACCTCGGTGGCCGACCTTGAGCGTATCCGGCGTGTCGGCCGGCTTGTGGCCGCCGAAGTGGCCGCCGGACACAAGGTCGCCGTCGTGGTCTCGGCCATGGCCGGCAAGACGAACGAGCTGGTCGCCTGGACAGACGGCGCCGGCCCGGCCGCCCAGGGCTTGGCCTCGTCGGACGACGAGTACGACACCGTGGTCGCCTCGGGTGAACAGGTGACCGCCGGCCTGCTGGCCATGACCCTGCGCAACATGGGCCTGCCCGCCAAGTCGTGGCTGGGCTGGCAGATCCCGATTATCGCCGACGACGCGCACGGCCGCGCCCGCATCGACGACATTCAACCCGACAAGCTCGCCGCCGCCCTAGACGCCGGCCAAGTGGCGGTGATCGCCGGCTTCCAGGGCGTCACTCGCGACGGCCGCATCGCCACGCTCGGCCGCGGCGGCTCCGACACCAGCGCCGTGGCCATCGCTGCGGCGGTGAAGGCGATCCGCTGCGATATCTACACCGACGTCGACGGCGTCTACACGACCGACCCCCGCATCGAGAGCAAGGCCCGCAAGCTCGGCAAGATCTCCTACGAGGAGATGCTCGAGATGGCCTCGCTGGGCGCCAAGGTCCTGCAGACCCGTTCCGTCGAACTCGCCATGGCCCAGAACGTGCCGGTGCGGGTGTTGTCCAGTTTTGTCGAGCCCGGCGAAGCGCCCGGCCAAGGCACCATCGTGTGCGACGAGGAAGAGATCATGGAAAAGCGGATCGTGAGCGGCGTCGCCTATAGCCGTGACGAAGCCAAGATCAGCCTATTCGGCCTGCCCGATCATCCGGGCGTGTCGTCCGAGATCTTCGGCGCCCTGGCCGACGCCAACGTCAATGTCGACATGATCGTCCAGAGCCATGCGCGCACCGCCGACACGGCGAACATGGAGTTCACGGTCGGCAAGCGCGACGCCCAGCGCGCCGTCGAGATCGTCCGCGCCGCCCAGCCGAAGATTGGCTTCGACGACGTGCAGGTGAACGAGGACGTCGCCAAGGTCTCGGTGATCGGCGTCGGCATGCGCAGCCACACCGGCGTCGCCAAGACCATGTTCCAGTCGCTGGCCGACAAAGGCGTGAACATCCAGGTCATCTCGACCAGCGAGATCAAGATCAGCGTGCTGATCGACGCGGCCTATACCGAGTTGGCCGTGCGCGCCCTGCACGCCGGCTTCGGCCTCGACCAGCTCTAGCCGGCGGGGCGCTTGGCGGTCAGCCGCCAGGCGCACCAGATTCCGAGCATAGCCACCGGTACGATCGAGGCGAAGACCCAGAGCCCTGCGGCCTGGGCGCTTTGCGCCGTAAGGCCTTGCGAGAAGCCGACCAGGTTGGCGACGGCTGCGGCGCTGGCCGCGCCGACCGCGGAACCGGTCAGGCGCACGGTGGTCATAGCCGCAGCCCCGATCGCCCGCTCCTCGGCCGGGAGCGAGGCCAGTAGCCGCTGGCTCATGAACGCCCAGGACAGCCCGAAGCCGCAGCCCAGCAGGGCCCCGGCGATCACCACGCCGACCACCGAGGCCGGCGGAAACACAAGCGCGCTAAGGGCTACGCCCAGGGTGGCGACCACCGCGCCCAGGCGTATCATCCGCACCGGCCAGGCGCCGGTCAGGTGCGCCACCATCAATCCGGCGACCGTCCAGGCCGCCGCTTCGACCGCGACCACGTAGCCGGCGCCGAGCGCCGAGAGGCCGGCGAGTTTCTGCAGGATGGCCGGGCCGTAGATCGAGAAGCCCATCGAGGCGACGGTCAGCAGGAACATCGTCGCGAAGCCGGAACCGGGAATTGTCGTCAGGTTTCCAGCCCCGCGCGGCAACAACCTGACGCTGGCGCGGGCGTCCAGCCAGACCATGGCCAAAAGCAATGACACGCCCAGGCTTGTCAAAAGCGCCGAGCGGACGAAGTCGTGGGCGATGTCGGCCAGCCCGATGGCCACAACCCCCGCCGCGATCAGCCCGAGCTGCGGCCAGGCGACCCTTGCGCCCTCGTCCCCTTGGTCGCCGCGCGGCAGCATGGCGAAGGCGGCCCAGGCCACGCCCAGCCCCTGGACCGCGAACAGCCAGAACACCCAGCGCCAGGCGTTCAGGTCGGCGAAGATCCCGCCGATCATCGGTCCCAGCAGGCTGGCCACGCCCCAGATCGCGGTGACCGAGGCGTAGACTCTGGGCAGCAGGCGGTCGGGGAACATCAGGCCAATGGCGACCGAGCAGAACCCGACGACCCAGCCGCCGCCCATGCCCTGCAGCACCCGGCCGATCAGGAAGCTGGCGATGTCGGGACCCCAGGCGCTCAAGGCGCAACCGATGGCGTAGAGCAGTGCCGCGGCCGCGGTCGCCCGGCGCAGGCCGAACCGCAGGGCCAACAGCCCCGAACTCGCGCCCGCCAGCACCGAGCCGAGCAGGAAGCCGGCCGTCGCCCAACCGAAATAGGCGTAGCCGCCCAGGTCCGCGCCGACGCTGGGCATGATCGTCGCGGTGACCATCGAGTCCGCGGCGCTGATCCAGACGCCCAGGCAGATGAGGATGAAGCGCGGCAGCCTGCCCTCGCCGACCACGTCGGTCCAACTGCCATCGGCGCGCGCCGCTGCGGTCATTTTGACAACATCCTACTTTACATATTCCGCACTAGACCCGGACCGCAGGTTTTGCAATCTTCCTGTTGTCAAATGCGCTCGACCTCCGACCAGATCCTGCTGCTGCTGAAGAGCAAGGGGCCCGCCCAGACCAGGGCGATCGCCGAGGCCATGGGTGTGACCCGCCAGGCCGCGCGCCTGCAAATGGAAAAGCTGGCCAGCGAGAGCCTGGTCGAGCACGTCACCGAGCGGATGGGGGTCGGCCGGCCGCGCCGCTCGTGGTCGTTGACCGCCAAGGGCGACGAGCGGTTCCCCAACACCCACGCCCAACTGACCGTCGAACTGCTCGACGCTGTGCGCAGCGAGTTCGGCGCCGAGGGCCTGGAGCGGCTGGTCAAACGCCGGGAAGCCTCGACCCAGACCGCCTATTCGCACGCCCTGGACGGCTCGGCGTCGCTGGAGGAGCGCATCGACCGGCTGACCCAGATCCGGATCAGCGAAGGCTACATGGCCGAGTGGACCCACACCGCTGGCGGGACCTACCTCCTAGTCGAGAACCACTGCCCGATCTGCGCGGCGGCCAGCGCCTGCCAAGGCTTCTGCCGCTCGGAGCTGGACCTCTTCAGGACCATGCTGGCCCCGGCCCAGGTCGAACGGGTGGACCACATCCTGGCGGGCGCGCGCCGCTGCGCCTACCTTGTCACCCCATGCATATCGTCGCCTTCGAATATCTGACGGCCGACCAACGCGCCCAGTGCGCGCGGATCCTGCGCGAGGCGTTCGCCCACATTCCGGCCTACGAGGAGGAAGGCGACGCCGAAGCCGAGGTTGAAACTTTCCTGACCGTGCCCGAGCGCTTCGCGCTGGCGGCCCTGGATGGCGACGTCGTGCTGGGCCTCATCGGCGGCATCGACACCTATAGCCACGCCGCCGAGCTGCATCCGCTGGCCGTCGATCCCGCCCATCAAGGCAAGGGCGTCGGATCAGCCCTGACCGCGGCGCTGGAGTCGCGGGTCGCCGCCATGGGCAAGCTGACCGTCTATCTGGGCACGGACGACGAGGTCGGCGGCACCAGCCTGTTCGGGGCGGACCTGTTCCCCGACACCCTGGCCAAGCTGGCGGCGATCAGGCCGACGACCGGCCACCCCTTCTTCTTCTATCGCCGCCTGGGCTACGAACCGGTCGGCGTGCTGCCCGACGCCAACGGCCCGGGCAAGCCCGACCTGCTGATGGCCAAGCGGGTGAGCCCGGTTAGCCCGGCATCGGCAACTGGAACTGCGGCGACCAATGCGTCGCCGTTCCCGCCACCACGTACCAGGTGACGAGCAGCGCGCAGATCAGCGCCCCGGGCAGGTAGCTGCCAGTTCGCCGCCAGGTGAACACGGCGATCAGCCCGACCACCGCCAGCAGCGGGACGAACTGGATGGCGATGATGGTGTTCAGCGGCTCGGCCATCGCCAGGCGGCCGGTCGTGAACAGCGCCCCGTACTGGATCGCCAGCAGCACCGCAAAGCCCAGGCCCATGGCCAGCACGCCGCCGGCGTACTGGGCCAGGCGGCTGTCGCCCTTCACCGCGAGATTGGCGTGCAGCGCCCGCAGGGCGACGACGAAGAAGGCGGTCCAGAGCGGCAGGTAGGCCAGGGCGTAGCCGGCATGCAGCGCGTCGAGCGGCTTCAGGCCGAGCACCCAGAAGCGATAGTCGACGTGGAACAGCCGGTCGACCAGATGCAGCGACAGGTAGCCGACGCCGACGCTCAGCAGGGCAACGGCGATCCCGCGGGGCCAGTCGGCGCGCACAGCCGGCCTGGACGACTTGAGGACGACGCCGAGGATCAGGGTCAGCACAGCGCCGATGAGCGCCCAGACCAGCAGCTGGTTGGTGATCCACTGCGGAAACAGCTGCATCGGGAAGAACAGCATCCCCAGCTTCATCAGCGGAAAGAAGGTCGCCGCCGGCAGCGCCGCCGTGATCGCAAAAGACAGCCACCAGCGCCCGTCGCGCCGCTCGACGCCGCCCTGCGGCGGCTGGGCCAGCGTCCGCAGCCATGGCGCGGACAGCAGCAGGTTGAAGCTCGCCAGGATGAGGATGATGCAGCCGGCGAAGGCCGCCAGCGTCCCGACCTCCTTCCAGATCCAGATCTGGTCGGTCGCCGGCAGGGGGCTGGCCGCGCCGTCGAGGGTCTGCTGGAACCAGTCCACCACCGGGGCGACGCCGCCGACCGAGAAATGCTCCCAGGGATGGGTGACGGGCGGCACGTAGAGCACCCGGGCGGTCCCGGCGGCGAGGTCGCCATAGACCTGGCCCGGCCTGATCGGCCCCGTGGTCCCGAACAGCGCCTGCATGGCCTTGGAGGTCGGGACGTCGAAGCCGCGCTCGACCTGCCACATCAGCGGGGCGAACTCGTCATAGCCGCCGAACACCACGGCGAGGTTGCGAAGCTCGGCCCTGGCCGCCGATCCGAACACCGCGCCGATGGCCGGCGTCGAGCCGACCAGGACCGCCGAGCGGTAGCCTTGCGGATCGGAAGCGGCCGCCCCGACCACCGGGCCGCCGCCGAGGCTGTGCCCCTCCAGTCCGATATTGGCCTTGTCGACCTGCGGCAGGCTGCGGATGTAGCGCAACGCGGCGGCGCCGCCGAAGTCGTTGGAGCCGACGATCCCAGTCGAATAGCCGTGACCGGGCTGGTCCATGGCCACGACCACGAAGCCGCGCCGCGCCAGCTCGATGGCGAAGGCCGACTGCATCTCGCGGGTGTTGATGTAGCCATGGCTGACCAGCACCCCGGGGGCCGGATCGGCCGCGCTGGCGCCCGGCGGCGTGTAGACCAGCGCCGCCATCGTCGTGCCCTTGTCGCCGGCGAAGCGGACGTCCTCGACCCTGACCCCGCCGGCGGTCTGCACCTGGTGCGCCAGCAGCCCGCCGACGAGAATCACCACCCAGCCGACCAGGAAACCCAGCCATCCCTTGCCCATCGACGCCTCCCCAGGGCCGAACCATGTTCTTTGGAGTGGACTATGCGGCCCCCGCCAGGGCGGCGCCAGGGGCTCTGCTGTATGACGAATATGCAGTCAGGTTCGACAAACTCGCCCCTGGCCCTTTTCGTCTCCGTTCTGACGTTCAAAGCTGCTAGGAGCGAAGAAAGAGACCAGGGAGAGAAGCTGTCCGATGGCCATGCCGGGCGTCGCGGTTCGGGGACAACGCAGCCTGCTACGGCAGATTCGCGAAGCGCTCGCCTCCGGCGGGCCGGCCCAGTCGCGCCTGGACATGGTCGTGCGCATCATCGCCCGCTCGATGGTGGCCGAGGTCTGCTCGCTCTACATGCGGCGCGCCAGCGGCGACATGGAACTCTTCGCCACCGAGGGCCTCGACCCCGGCGCCGTCCACGTCACCCGCATGAAGCCCGGCGAGGGCCTGGTCGGCGAGATCATGCGCCTGGGCCGGCCGCTGAACCTGTCGGACGCCCCCAACCACCCGGCCTTCTCCTACCGGCCCGAGACCGGCGAAGACCCGTTCCACGCCTTCATGGGCGTGCCGCTGCTGCGCGGGGGCCGCGCCATCGGCGTGCTGGTCGTCCAGAACCGCACCGAGCGGGTCTATACCGACGACGAGGTCGAGGACCTGCAGATCGTCGCCATGGTGCTGGCCGAGATGGTGGCCGGCAGCGAGCTGGAAGGCGAGCTGAAGGGCGTCGAGATCGCCCCGCACCGCCCCGAGCGTCTGATCGGCTCCAAGTTCGCCGACGGCCTGGCGCTGGGCGTCGCCGTCCTGCACGAACCGCCGGTCGCCCCCTCGCAACTGCTGGCCGAGGACGTGGTCGCCGAAGCGGCCCGGCTGAAAACCGCGGTGTTGGGCCTGCAGGCCCAGATCGACGACATGCTGGGCGGCGAGCACGGGCTGGTCGACGCCTCGTACGAGGTGCTTGAGACCTACAAGATGTTCGCCCACGACCGCGGCTGGAACCGCAGTCTGGAGGACGCGGTTCGCAACGGCCTGACCGCCGAGGCCGCGGTCGAACGCGTGCGCTCCGAACACCGCGCCCGGCTGGGCCAGGCGCGCGATCCCTATCTGCGCGAACGCCTGCACGACTTCGAGGACCTCGCCGACCGGCTGCTGCGCCACCTCTCCGGCGACGGCCACACCGCGCGCGACCTGCCCGAGAACGCCATCCTGATCGCCCGCAACCTCGGGCCGGCCGACCTGCTGGAATACGACCGCACCAAGCTGGCCGGACTGCTGCTGGAGGAAGGCTCTTCGGCCAGCCACGCCGCCATCGTCGCCCGCGCCCTGGACATTCCCTGCGTCGGACGGCTGGCCGGGCTGCGCGACAAGGTCTCCGAAGGCGACCCGGTGATCGTCGACGCCGAGACCGGCGAGGCCTATCTGCGGCCCCGCCCCGACGTTGTGAAGGCCCTGCAGGCCCGCCTGGAGGTGCGCAAGCAACGCCGCGCCGAGTTCGCCAAGCTGCGCGACACGCCAGCCTTCACCCGCGACGGCGCCAAGGTCACCCTGCTGATGAACGCAGGGCTCGACGTCGATCTCGACATCCTGGAAGAGACCGGCGCCGAAGGCATCGGCCTGTTCCGCACCGAATTCCAGTTCATGGTCGCCGAGGAGATGCCGCGGCTGAACGCCCAGACGGCGCTCTACAGCCGGGTGATGGACGCCGCAGGCGACCGGCCGGTGACCTTCCGCACCCTCGACCTCGGCGGCGACAAGGTGCTGCCCTATCTGGAGGCGGAGCGTGAAGAGAACCCAGCCCTCGGCTGGCGCGCCATCCGCATGGGCCTGGACCGCCCGGCGCTGCTGCGCCTGCAACTGCGCGCGCTGATCGCGGCGTCGCGCGGCCGTCCGCTGCGCATCATGTTCCCGCTGGTCGCCAGCGTCGACGAGTTCCGCGCCGCCCGCGCCATGGTCGACCACGAGGTCGCCTGGGCCCAGCGCCGGGGCCGCCCGGCCCCCTCGCGCCTGGACGTCGGAGCGATGATCGAGGCGCCGGCCGTGGTCTGGCACCTGGACGCGCTGCTGCCGATGACCGACTTCGTCAGCGTCGGCACCAATGACCTGATGCAGTATTTGTTCGCCGCCGACCGCGGCAACCCGCGGGTCGCCGACCGCTACGACTTCCTCTCTCCGCCCGCCCTGCGCGCGCTGGAGATGATCCAGAAGGGCTGCGAGGAGACCGGCACGCCGGTTTCGGTCTGCGGCGAGATGGCCGGACGGCCGCTGGAAGCCTTCGCCCTGGTGGCGCTGGGCTTCGACCGGCTGTCCATGCCTCCGGCCGGCATCGGGCCAGTCAAGCAGATGGTGCTGTCCTGCGATCGCGAGGCCGCCCGCCGCGGCGTCACGGCGTTGCTGCGCACCTCGGCCGGCTCGGTCCGCAACGAGATCGAGACCCTCGCCCGCAAATTGTATTTGGCGATCTAGACTTCAGCCGAAACAGGCTTGACCATTCGGGCCCGCGTCTGAATAGCGCATTGAATCACAATGCCTCGAATGATACCCCACAATGGAATATTAACATCTTTACTGTAATCGCGATCAGGCGGGAATTCGCCTTTAGATCGTAACGCTAGCAAGAGGCGCCAAGTAGCCATGCCGCTCGATACTGGCGGGGTTACCAATCTGGATTTGCGGATGGATGGCGATCGCCAAACGAGCGGCCGCGACGCAATCACGCCCACCTTGGAAGCTGGTCCCGATATTGGCGCTGCGCTGAAAGCTGCGCGCGAATTCCGCGGCCTGAACCTGCAAGTCCTGGCTGACTCCACCCGCATTCGCCGCAGCTATCTGGCGGCGATCGAAGAGATGCGGCTGGACGAACTGCCCTCGCGCCCCTTCACCATCGGCTACATCCGCGCCTACGCCATTTCGCTGGGCCTGGACGGCGACGCCGCCGTCGAGCGCTTTCGGCGCGACGAGCCGGTGCATGACAGCTCGCTTCGCGCCCCGATCGGGGTCAGCGACAGCAAGGATCCGCGCCTGACGCTGATCGTCGCCGGCGGCATGCTGGTGGTCGCCGCCATCATCCTCTGGAACGTCGCGCAACGGGCCATGAGCCAGGACGCGCCGCCGCCGCACACCGCGCCTCCGGCCGCGATCGCCAAGGCCGAGCTGAGCGCCGCGCCCGCCGGGCCGGTCGCCCTGGGCGCGCCGCTGCCGGCCCCGGTCGAATCCACCACGCCGACGCCCTACGAAACGCCCGGCCTGGCCGAGGCGACCGCCGCCGGCGGCTCGTCCGACGCCGTCGCGGCGGCCAGGAAGGCGGCCGCCGCCAACCCGCAGGTCGAAGCGGCGCCGGCCCAGCCGCTGCCGCCGATCTTCGTCGCCAAGGGCACGGTCTACGGCGCCGAGTCGACCGGCTCCATCGTCACCCTGCAGGCCCGCAAGGGCGCTTCGCTGATCGTGCGCGGCGACGGCGGGGCGACGTATTTCGCCCGCCAGCTTTCGGCCGGCGAGGCCTATCGCGTGCCCAACCTCAAGGGCATCAACATTGAGGTCACCGACCCAGCGGCCTTCCAGGTGTTCCTGGGCGGCCAGAGCAAGGGCCTGATGCCGGAACCCGCGACCACCGCGGTCAAACTCGCCGGCTAGCCTAGGCGCCCGGGATCGGCGTAGTTGGCCCCTCGGCGTTCACGGAGGCCAAGGCATGGTGGCTGGCGACAAACTCGGCAACAGGGCTCAGATCGACTCGCCCTCCTACCGGCTGGCGGCGCTGGACGAAGACTTCCTGCTCGGCGACTCGATGCGCGGCGTGCGCTTCCTGCTGGAATACGCCAAGGCCGAGGAGGCCCTGCGCGCCTGGGGCGTGCGCTCGACCATCGTGGTGTTCGGCAGCGCCCGCATCGCGCCGAACGGCCCGGGACGCCACGCCGGCTGGTACGAGGCCGCCCGCGAGTTCGGCAAGATCGCCTCCGAACGCGGCGGCGCCCTGCACGGCCAGCCGCGCGACAACGTCATCGCCACCGGCGGCGGCCCGGGAATCATGGAGGCGGCCAACCGCGGCGCATCCGAGGCCGGGGCCCCGTCAGTGGGCTTCAACATCACCTTGCCGTTCGAGCAGGAGCCCAACGCCTATTCGACGCCGGAACTGACCTTCCGCTTCCACTACTTCGCCATGCGCAAGATGCACCTGGCCATGCGCGCCAACGCCCTGGTGGTGTTCCCGGGGGGCTTTGGCACCTTCGACGAACTGTTCGAGATCCTGACCCTGCGCCAGACCGACAAGGCCCCGAAAATGCCGGTGGTGCTGTTCGACGAAGCCTATTGGCGCGCAGCCATCAATTTCGACGTGCTGATCTCCGAGGGCATGATCAAGGCCAGCGACCTCGACCTGTTCCGCTTCGCCGAGACCGCCGAGCAGGTCTGGGCCTCGCTTCTCGCCTGCGGGCTCAAGCCCGGCGAGGTTATTGAGCAGCCGCCGCCCGCCCGCTAGGCCCTGCGGCGCGCAGCGGCCTCGCGTTTTGCCGGAAGAACCCTTATTTTCGCAGGCCATGAGCGTTCAAGACCACACCCACGTCCGTCCCTGGCGCGCCATCGACCGCCGCGTCTCGCGCAAGATCCGCGTCGGCAATGTCGAGGTGGGCGGCGACGCGCCGATCACCGTGCAGTCGATGACCAACACGCTGACGGCGGACGCGGCGGCGACGATCGGGCAGATCCGTCAGCTCGAGGAGGCCGGCGCCGACATCGTGCGGGTGTCCTGCCCCGACGAGGACTCCACCAAGGCCTTCAAGACCATCGCCCGCGAGTCGAAGGTCCCGCTCGTGGCCGACATCCACTTCCACTACAAGCGCGGCATCGAGGCGGCCCAGGCCGGCGCCGCCTGCCTGCGGATCAATCCGGGCAACATCGGCTCGGCCGCGCGGGTGAAGGAAGTCATCCAGGCCGCCCGCGACCACGGCTGCTCGATGCGGATCGGGGTCAACGCCGGATCGCTGGAGCCGCACCTGCTGGAGAAGTACGGCGAGCCGTGCCCGGCGGCCATGGTCGAGAGCGCCCTCGATCACGCCCGCATCCTGCAGGACAACGATTTTCACGAGTTCAAGATCAGCGTGAAGGCGTCGGACGTCTTCATGACCGTCGCGGCCTATCAGCAACTGGCCGAGGCCATCGACTGCCCGCTGCATGTCGGCATCACCGAAGCCGGCGCCATGCGAACCGGCACCGTGAAGTCGTCGATCGGCATGGGCTCGCTGCTCTGGGCCGGCATTGGCGACACCATCCGCGTCAGCCTGGCCGCCGACCCTGTCGAGGAGATCAAGGTCGGCTTCGACATCCTGAAGTCGCTGGGTCTGCGCCACCGGGGCGTCAACATCATCGCCTGCCCGTCCTGCGCGCGGCAGGGATTCAACGTCATCCAGACGGTCGAGGCGCTGGAGCAGCGACTGGCCCACATCGCCATGCCGATGAGCCTGTCGATCATCGGCTGCGTGGTGAACGGCCCGGGCGAGGCGCTGATGACCGACGTCGGCTTCACCGGCGGCGGCAAGGGCGCGGGCATGGTCTATCTGGCCGGCAAGCCGGACCACAAGATGGACAACGAGCGGATGGTCGACCACATCGTCGAACTGGTCGAAGCCAAGGCCGCCGAGCTGGCCAAGGCCGAGGCGGCCGCACTGGAAGCGGCGGAGTAATCGCTTCACTTATTGTTCGCTAACAGCGGGTTAGGCTCACTTCGGATGTGAGTGCCGAGGTGTGTGTGTCGTGACCAGTATTTCCCCCGCAGCGACCGATAACCGCCGGGCTGTCGTCCGCATCGTCGCCTACGAGATGACGCGGATCTCGTCCTCCATGGCGCGGGTCCATGACGACGACGTCATCGAGTATCTGGTCTTCACGGCGCTCTGGGTGCTGAACACCCAGCACCTGATCGGCCATCCGCGCTACGGCGAGCTCAAGAACATTCCACCGGACGCCCAGCGCAAGCCCGCCGCGATGGACGACCTGCGCCGCACCGTGCCGATGCCGGACGAGATCCTGCAGACCTATGTCGAACGGCTGTTGAAGCGCGGCTACGCCGAGGAGCGGTCCGGGGGCCTGGTGGTTCCGACGGCGGTCTTCACCCAGCCGGACATGCTCAACGGGGCCAACGAGCTCTACAGCCATGTGGTGACCATGGTGCAGTCCATGCGGGCCGCCGGTTTCTCGTTCGGCGATCAGGCTGCGGCGGAGCGGTCATGAGCGTGTTCAGTTCCGAGGCCGACAACCGACGGGCGGTGCTGCGCACCGGCACCTTCGAGATCCTCAACGCGCTGCACTCCTTCGCCCGCCTGCACGGCGGCGACATGTTCGCCCTGCTGGTCTTCACGACGATCTGGAGCGCCAACGGCGAGAACCTGCTCGGCGACGAGCGCTATGCCGGGCTCCACCGCATCGGCCCGGACAAGGGCAGCATGCCGATCACCGACGCCGCCCTGCAGAAGGCGATCGGCGCGCCTGCCGAGATCATCGCCCGCTATGTCGACGCCTTCCTGCAGTTGGGGATCGTCGAGCGCGTCCAGGGCGGCCTGATCGCGCCGTCCGCGGTCTTCACCTCGCCGGACATGATGGACGCGGCGAACGAGTTCTACGACCGAATGCTTGGCCTTGGCCGGGCGCTCAGGGCGGTCGGTTTCGAGTTCGAAGCTCTGCGGCCCCAGCCTGCGGCGTGACGCCGCGCTTTTCGGATTTGAGTTTTGTCAAAGATGACGCCCGCGTCACCTCTTGCGCTCAACCCGTAGCCTTGGTTAGGTGCCCGCCTAAACCCAGGGAGGGACATATGTCCGCGGACGGCAACTGGAAGATCACGATCAACTCGCCCATGGGCGCGCAGGAGGTCGAGGCCTCCATCACGACCAGCGGCGACACCTTCACCGGCTCGACCAAGGGCCGCATGGGTGAGCAAACCATCGAAGGCAAGGTCGCGGGCGACACCCTGACCTGGTCGACCGCCATCACCCAACCGATGCCGATGACGCTGGAGTTCAGCGCGACCGTGGCCGGCGACAGCATGAGCGGCAACGTGAAGCTCGGCGCCTTCGGCTCGGCCCCGCTCACGGGCGTCCGCGTCTAAGACCTATCCGTTCACACGGATCGGAAGGGCCCTCTCCGCAAGGAGGGGGCCTTTTTCGTTGGAGGCGGGTGGCGAGGGCGCTAAGAGGCGTCCCTTCCCTTTTCAACGGCGACTGGACACTCGTGCGACTTCCCCAGGCCAGACTCGATCAGGTCCTCGACCGCTTCCGCGAGATCGAAGCGCGCATGGGCGCGGCGACCGACGGCGTCGAGATCGTCCGCCTGTCCAAGGAGCACGCCGAGCTCAAGCCGGTGGCCGACGCGGTGACCGCCGTCGCCCGGGCCCGCGAGGAGCTGCCCGAGCTGGAAGAAATGGCCAAGGCGGGCGATGCCGACATGGCGGCCCTGGCGCAGGACGAGCTGGCCGCGCTGAATGAACGCCTGCCCGGCCTGGAGCGCGACGTCGCCCTGTTGCTGGCCCCCAAGGACAAGGACGAGAACGCCTCGGCTATCCTCGAACTGCGCGCCGGCACCGGCGGCGACGAGGCGGCGCTGTTCGCCGGCGACCTGTTCCGCATGTACCAGCGCTACGCCCAGACCAAGGGCTGGCGGGTGGAGATCGACAGCGTCTCCGAGGGCGAAATGGGCGGCTACAAGGAAATCATCGCCTCGATCACCGGCGACGGCGTGTTCGGCCGCCTGAAGTTCGAGAGCGGCGTGCACCGCGTGCAGCGGGTGCCGGAGACGGAGGCCGGCGGCCGCATCCACACCTCGGCCGCCACCGTTGCGGTGCTGCCCGAGGTCGAGGACGTCGAGATCGAAATCCGCGACGCGGACCTGCGCATCGACACCTACCGCTCGTCAGGGGCCGGCGGCCAGCACGTCAACAAGACCGACTCCGCCGTGCGCATCACCCACCTGCCGACCGGCATCGTGGTGACCTCATCGGAGAAATCGCAGCACCAGAACCGGGCCCGCGCGATGAAGGTGCTGCAGGCCAGGCTGTACGATCAGCAGCGCGAGGCGTTGGACAGCGCTCGCGCCGACGCGCGCAAGAGCCAGGTCGGCTCCGGCGACCGCTCCGAGCGCATCCGCACCTACAACTTCCCGCAGGGCCGGGTCACCGACCACCGGATCAACCTGACCCTCTACAACCTGGCCAAGGTCATGGAGGGCGAGTCGCTCGACGACGTGATCAATCCACTGATCGCCGAGGACCAGGCCGCCCGCCTCGCGGCGCTGGAAGACGAGTTCAACTAGCCTAGCGCCTGAACGCCCGGCGCACCTTGTCGGCCTGGCGGCGGCTGTCGGCGACGGCCTTCTCGGTGATCCGCGAGATATTGAGATGGAAGGCTAGGCCGACGCTGTCGGCCATGGCCGCGCCGCGCTCGCCCATGGGCTGCGGCGGACCCGTCGTGGTGTCGAGCGCTGTCTGGTGCTCGATCTCGGCATTGAGTTCGGCGCCCAGCAGCACGACCATCACCGAGAACCAGATCCAGGACATGAAGGCCACGACCGCGCCCAGCGAACCGTAGGTCACGTCGAAATGGGCGATGTTGTTGAGGTACCAGGAAAAACCCAGCGAGCCGCCCAGCCAGAACACCGCCGCCGCCGTCGCCCCGACCACCACCCACTGCCAGCGCGGCCGCGCCCGGCACGGCGCATAGCGATAGACGATGGTGAAAGCGAAGACCGCCAGCAGCAGCAAGCTGAGCCAGCGCAGCGGGATCCAGATCGCCGCAAGCTGCTGCAGACCTAGGCGGTCGAAGCCCAGCGGCGCGGCCACCAGGATGGCGGTCATCAGCACCAGGAAGACCAGCGCCGCGAAGGTGAAGCCGTAGGTCAGGGCCGTGCGTTTGACGAAGTTGCGCTTCTCGTCCTCGTCATAGGCGATGTTCAGCCCCTCGAAGAGCGCCTTCATGCCGGCGTTGGCCGACCAGACCGATAGCGCCAAGCTGATCAGGAACGCCAGCGAGAGCGTCGCGGGCGGGCGGCTGGCCAGCAGCAGCATCTGGTCGCCGACGATGCTGATCACCTCATCCGGAAACACCACCGACAGGTCGTCGAGCTGGCGCCGGACGGCGTCGAGATCGGCGAAGATCCCATAGAGCGACACGAACACGCCGATGGCCGGGAACAGGGCCAGCAGGGTGAAGAAAGTCACACCGCCGGCCACCGACGGCAGGCGGTCGCGTCCGATCTCCTGATAGGTCCGCCAGGCGATATCCTTCCAGCCGAGCGGTGGGATGCGATGCGGACCGGGGGCGACGCGCCCCCTGCCCGGCTCGGCCTGGTCGAAGGCCTCGGGATGGGCGATGGCGTCGACGCTGAGCCCGCCGGGAGCCCCGCCGCGACCGCGCCGCCAGAGTTCGGTCATGGCGACGAGGCCGACCCACGGGGCCGCTCGCCAGAACAACGACACGGCGCGGCTCCTCAGGCTCCTGTCGTCGTTTTGCGCCATTTATTCCCCGTCTTCCGACAGCCGAGCGCCAGAAACACCCCTGCTTGCCACCCGTTCCCGACAAGCCTTACCGATCCGTCATTGGACTCCCAGCACGGTCGAGGCCCTGATTGCCCGGATAGGAGCAGACCGCATGAAAACCTGGATCGCAATCGCCGCAGCGATGACCGTTGCCCAGGCGGCCGGCGCTCAAGCCGCCGAGCCTGCCGGCGCCTGCCACGTCGGCGCCTATCGGCTGGCTGACGGCGCGCTTGTCGACGTGGCGCCGACCAAGGACGCGCTACGCTGGCGGCTAATGGACGGGCGCACCGGCGAACTGAAGCCGGACGCCGCCGGGGGCTGGGTCAGCCGCCGCGGCTGGAGCGAGCAGCCCGATCAGGTCCCGGTCGCATTCGGAACCTGCGACGAGGCCAAGATCTCTTTCGGCCGCCAGACGGGCCAGAAGCTCAAGTTCCAGGTGGTCGACACCACCTTCCAGGGCGACGGCGTGAAACTGGCCGGGCGGCTGGTGCTGCCGCAGGGCGCCGGCGCGGTCCCGATCTCGATTCTGGTCCATGGCTCGGAGGACTATTCCGGCCGCGATCGCTACTTCGAGCAGCGCGCCTGGCCGGCCAACGGAGTCGGCGTCTTCGTCTACGACAAGCGCGGCACCGGCAATTCCGAGGGCAAGTACACGCAGGACTTCCGGATGCTGGCGCGCGACGCGGC
>NZ_JBFUIW010000024.1:0-44944 GCF_056401675.1 Phenylobacterium sp. P4_E10
GTCGTTAAGCCTCTCTGGGCCAATGGTACTTCGTCTTAAGGCGCGGGAGAGTAGGTCGCCGCCAGGTCTACCAAACGGATGAAGACAACAAACCCTTCAACTCACAATCAAACACCCTGACGCGGGGTGGAGCAGCCCGGTAGCTCGTCAGGCTCATAACCTGAAGGTCACAGGTTCAAATCCTGTCCCCGCACCCAAGGTTCAAAGCAAAAGCCCCCTGGATCACTCCAGGGGGCTTTTGCTTGTCTGCGATCGGCAGCGCCATCGGCCCGAACCCAGGCCTCAAGCGTCCGACATTTCAGGTATTCCGCAGATCAAGTTCGTGGCAACGGACAGTTCTTGGCCGCCGTTTTCTGGAGCTGATCGATGCCGCGAGCCATTGCTTGGACTGTAGCGGTCGTCGCCGCCCTGGCGGGCTGCGCCAGTAGCGACGAGGCCAGGGAAACCGCCGCCTCAAGCCCCAATCGCCAGTGCTTCTTTGCGGCCAGCGCGATGTCGTTCGCGGCTTCCGATACGCGAACGGTCAACGTCCGGGTCGGCGCAAACCAGTCTTTCGGCTCGACCTGATGTCGCCGTGCCGGGACGTGACCTGGTCCACCACCCGGATGAGCTTGTCGTCGCGCGGCAGCACCTCGATCTGCACCGGACCAGCGCTCAACACCAGCCTGGCGACCCGCGGGCCGTCCGGCCAACGCCGCTGCACGGTGAGAAAGGAGGCCCTAGCCTCCCGAGCGCGGCCCTAGGAAAGGCGTTCTGGTCACGGACTTTTTCGACGCAGCCGGGTTTCCGGGCCGCGATCACCCGCCTGCGGGGCTAGACTGAGGCGCGCGGGCAGATTCGCAGCCCACAGCCCGCGACGGAGGCCCGAATGATCATCGCCGGTTGGATTCTCGCGATCCTGGGCCTGGCCCAGGTGGTGTTCGCCGGCACGATTGAGGTCTCGCAACTCACCGAGGGCAACCGACTGATCGGCCTGGCGCCCAGCGTGGTGGCCAATGTCGACCTGGTCGGCCAGCGGGCGATGATCCACACCGGCGGTTGCGCCACCTTCCTGGCGGGAGTGATCTTCATCGGCGCCGCCTATCTGAAGCCGGCGCCGGCGGGACAGGAATCCAAGACCTGGACCGGCATTGCGGCGATCGCGGCTTTGGTGCTGACGGTGGGCGCGCTCGGCGGATTTGGCGGTTTCCTCTACGCGTTGCACGTCCAGAACTCCGACCAGCGGCTGGTCGACGAGATCCGCGCCCGCGAGGCGCGCAACCTCTCGACCGAAGAGCTGATGAAGGAAGCTGACCGGCGGCTGCAGAATGAGGCTGAGGCCGCAGAGGCCGCGCGCTGACGCAAACGCTCTTGCGCTGAAGCTCGACGGCTCTCATGGAGAGGCCATGAGCTCGCCCCTGTTCTTCGACCTTCGCGCCACCCACAACCCGCACCGCTGGTACCTGCCGCTGACGCCCGCCGTATGCGTCGGCTCGCGCGACAATCTCTTCATGTTTGGCGGGGTCGGCATGGCCTCGGCCATCGTCGCGCTGGAGCGCACCTGCGATCGCCCCGTGATCTGGGCGACGGCGCAGTATCTTTCCTATGCCCGGCCGCCGAGCGTCGTCGACCTCGACGTCTGGGTGCCGGCCGCCGGCAAGTACAACAGCCAGGCCCGGGTGATCAGCCACGTCGGCGACAAGGAGATCCTGACTGTCAACGCCGCGCTCGGCGCGCGTCCGAGCGAGCTCTCCAAGCAGTGGCTGGCGATGCCGGAAGTGGCGCCGCCGGAGGACTGCGAGGCGGCCGATCATTGGCGCGGCGGCGGCGATGACCTGCACAGCCGCATCGAGGTTCGCGTGGCCAAGGGCCGCTATGGCGGCACCGATGCCAGCGACGGCGCCGACGACGGCCGGCTGCTGCTCTGGATCCGGCCGCGTGACGGCGTCGCCATCGACGCGGGGATGCTGGCGATCATGGCCGATTTCATTCCCGGCGCGATCGGCAACGCGCTGGGCATGAACGCCGGCGGCAACAGCCTCGACAACACCATCCGCTATCGACGCATCGTGCCGACCGAATGGGCGCTATGCGACATCCGCATCACCGGCGTGCATGGCGGCTTCGGCCACGGGGCGATGTACTTGTTCGCCCAGGACGGCGAGCTGATGGCCACGGCCAGCCAGTCGCTGATCGTGCGCGTCCGCGGCGACAGCTAGGCCAAAGCTTCCAGCAGCGCGACTCGCGCCAGGTCCTTCGGGCGCCCGAAGCGCCGGCAAATCGCCGCCTGTTCGCTAGCTGTCGGCGTAAACAGCGCGCCGGCCCTCCAGGGGATGTGGTGGCGAGTGGCGGGGACCACCGCCGACCAACCGCCGTCCGAGAACGCCTCGAAGCCGGCCATCACCTCGATGGGGATCGGCGCGATCTGAGCCTTGGCGAAGATCGTCGAACGAAAGAGCGGGGAGGGCGCGGCCGGCACGCGCTCGGCGTCCCATAGCTCGATCAAGGTCAGAGCGTCGCGCTCGGACACGATCAGGTCGACGTCGGGCGGCGAAAGGTCGGGCACGCCGACCAACGCCATGCCGGCGCTGCCGAACACCCACCACGGATCGAACAGGCCTGGGCCGCTGCGGGCGATGACGTCGAGCGTCAGTTCGAGCAGCGGATTGATCTGCGGGCTCGCCATGTCGGTCTCCTAGATAGGTTCACGAACCGGCTCAATCGGTTGTAGGGCTAGGCGGGCGCCAAGCGGGGGCGCAGGAGTAGGAGCGCGTCGATGGATATGGTTCGCAAACACGGGCCCTGGGCCCTGCTGGCCATGCTGGGCGCGGCTTCGCTCGCGGTGCTGGCCACCGCGCGCGGCGAGAGCGTCAATGCGCTGTGGATCCTGACCGCCGCGGTCTGCGTCTACCTGGTCGCCTATCGCTACTACAGCCTCTACATCGCCCAGCGGGTCATGCGCCTGGACGGGGCGAGGCCGACGCCGGCAGTCACCCGAAACGACGGCTTGGACTATGTTCCGACCAATCGCTACGTGCTGTTTGGCCACCACTTTGCGGCGATCGCTGGCGCTGGACCGCTGGTTGGCCCGGTGCTGGCCGCGCAGATGGGTTATCTGCCCGGCGTGCTCTGGATCTTGTCGGGCGTGGTGTTGGCCGGGGCTGTGCAGGACTTCCTGGTCCTGGTCATCTCCATGCGCCGCGACGGGCGCTCGCTCGGCGAACTGATCCGCGAGGAGCTGGGCCCGATCCCCGGGGTGATCGCCCTGTTCGGGGCGTTCATGATCATGGTCATCATCCTGGCGGTGCTGGCCCTAATCGTGGTCAAGGCGCTCACCGCCAGCCCCTGGGGAACCTTCACTGTCGCAGCCACCGTGCCGATCGCCATCGTCATGGGGCTCTATATGCGCTTCGTGCGGCCAGGTCGGATCGCCGAGGTCTCGGTGTTCGGGTTCGTCATGCTGATCCTGGCCATCGTCGGCGGGCAGAAGGTGGCGGCCTCGCCCGAGCTGGCCGCCCTGTTCACCTTCACCGGCCTGCAGCTCTCGTGGATTCTGATCGGCTACGGCGCGGTCGCCGCGGTGCTGCCGGTCTGGCTGCTGCTGGCGCCGCGGGACTACCTGTCGACCTTCCTGAAGATCGGCGCGATCCTGGCCCTGGCCATCGGCATCGTCATCATGCGCCCAACCCTGCAGATGCCGGCCATCACCCAGTTCGCGGCCGGCGGCGGGCCCGTCTGGTCGGGGACTTTGTTCCCGTTCCTGTTCATCACCATCGCCTGTGGCGCGGTCTCTGGCTTCCACGCGCTGATCTCGTCGGGCACCACCCCCAAGCTGATCGACAATGAGGTCAACGCCCGCTTCATCGGCTATGGCGGCATGCTGATGGAGAGCTTCGTGGCGATCATGGCGATCATCGCCGCTTCGATCCTCGACCCCGGCGTCTACTTCACGATGAACAGCCCGGCCGCCGTGGTCGGAACCACGGCCGAAAGCGCCTCTGCGGCCGTCGGCGCCATGGGCCACCCGATCAGTGCTCAGCTCATCGAACAAACGGCCAAGGATGTTGGCGAGACGACGATCATCTCCCGCGCCGGCGGCGCGCCGACCCTGGCGGTCGGCATGGCGCACATCTTCTCTCACCTGCTCGGCGGCAAGGCGATGATGGCCTTCTGGTACCACTTCGCCATCCTGTTCGAGGCGCTGTTCATCCTCACCGCGGTCGACGCGGGCACCCGCGCGGGGCGCTTCATGCTGCAGGACTTGCTCGGGACCTTCATTCCGAAGTTCAGGGAAACCGCGTCCTGGACGGCCAACTTGACCGCGACAGGACTCTGCGTCGCGGCCTGGGGCTACTTCCTGCACCAGGGCGTGACCGATCCGCTCGGCGGGGTGAACACGCTCTGGCCGTTGTTCGGGATCTCCAACCAGATGCTGGCGGCGATCGCCCTGATCATGGCGACCGTGGTGATCTTCAAGATGAAGCGGCAGCGCTACGCCTTCGTGACGATCATTCCGGCCGTCTGGCTCTGTATCTGCACCCTGACGGCAGGCTTCCAGAAGCTGCTGTCGCCCGATCCGGCGATCGGCTTCCTGGCCCATGCACGCAAGTATGGCGCGGCCCTGGCAGAGGGGCAGGTGCTGGCGCCGGCCAAGAGCATCGCCGACATGAACAAGATCGTCTGGAACGACCGTATCGACGCGGCGCTCTGCGCGGTGTTCATCGCCGTGGTGCTGAGCATGATCTGGTTCGGAATCGCCGCCTGCCTCAAGGCCTGGCGCACCGACGGCTGGACCGCCAAGGAGTTCAATCCCGACGCAGTGGCGGCGGAGTAGGGCGATGCCGGCGCCAAATCCCTTCGCCCGGTTCGCTCAATGCCTTTGCGACGGCGCGCGGCTGATGGTCGGCGTGCCCAACTACGAGGCCTATGTCGAGCACATGGCCCGCACCCATCCGGGGCAGGCGCCGATGACCCACGCCGAGTTCTTCCGCGACCGGCAGGACGCCCGCTATGGCGGCGGCAAGGGCGGCTTCCGCTGCTGCTGACCTAGACATGCGAAAGGCCGGCGTCGCCGCCGGCCTTTGCTGTACGCGGTACTGAGAGTTTTGAGGCTTAGCGCGCGGCCAGGGTCGAGTTCGACTGGGCCTGAGCGGTGGCGTAGCTGTCCAGGCTGGCCTTGGTGGTGTCCTTCACGCAGCGGGAGAAGGCGTCCATGACCAGGGTTTCGGTGCGGGTGGCGCGGAAGCAGACGGTGCGAGCGGCCTTGGCCACTTCAACTTCGACTTGAGCTTGCGACTTGCCGGCGAGCGGAACGCGGACGGAGCCGGCTTGAGCGGGAGCGGTGACGGCGAGGGCGGCCACGGCGGTCAGAGCAAGAATACGGATCATAATCACTTTTCCCGGAAAGGGGTTGAAACCAACCACCTCCCGGCGTTTCCCTTCAGACGGCGGTTCAAATCTAGTCGCGACCGCTTCGCCTGACTCTCTCCTGCCCTGTGCAGCTCAGGCTTTCAAGCTTTTATGGTGCGGTGCAACCGCGCAGTGCTGCACTGCAACCCGCATGGGCGCCGGGCGCCTCTATGCGAGCAGCACGTCCGCGAGGCTCACCGCCGGGCACGGCGATTGCGGTGGAGAAGCCCGACAGTTCCGGAATGAAACACTTGCCATCTGCGGAGCTTCACTTTTGAGTAACCTTTGTTAACCGCCGAGGCTCCATGTTCCTGACCGTTCTCGCCGCCGCCACTGCGATCGCCGCTTCCTACGCGCACCCGCAGCCCGCGCCTGTCGTCCCGGCGGTTCAGGCCGTGCTCGTCGATTGTCAGATCAGCGGCGCCAATCTCACTGACTGCAAGGCGGTGGACGCCGTTGGCGACCAGGCTGTCGAAGCCGTGAAGCTGGCGGCGCAGGTCGAGGTGTCAGAAGCGTTCGCCCTCGCCAATCCGGGCCGCATCCTCGTCAAGATGAACATCACGCCGTAGGGCCCACTGCGCTTCACCTGGCTGAAAGGCGCTTTAACCAGTTGACCGAAGCCCTGCCGTTGTCGCCTTCTCCCCGGCGGTAATCAGGTGAGGAGCGGCGGATGGATAAGCGTCAACTCGGTGAGTTCGAGGTCTCGGCTATCGGCCTGGGCTGCATGAGCCTTTCTCACGCCTACGGCCCGCCGCCGCCGCGCGAGCAGGCCGAGCGCGTGCTGCTTGGCGCCCTCGACGCCGGCTACACTTTTCTCGACACTGCCGCCGTCTATGGGTTGGGCCACAATGAAACCCTGGTCGGCGAGGTGCTGAGGCATCGCCGCGGCGACTATGTCTTGGCCTCCAAATGCGGCCTGACCAATGGCGACCAGCGCGAACTGAACGGCCGTCCCGAGGTGCTCAAGGCGACCTGCGAGGGCAGCCTGCGCCGCCTGCAGACCGATGTCATTGACCTCTACTACCTGCACCGCTGGGACAAGCGGGTCCCCATCGAGGAAAGCGTCGGAGCGCTCGCCGACCTGGTGAAGGAGGGCAAGATTCGCGCGATCGGGCTGTCGGAGGTTTCTGCGCCGACCTTGCGCCGGGCCCACGCCGTCCATCCGATCACCGCGCTGCAGACCGAGTATTCGCCCTGGACCCGCAATCCGGAGATCGCTGTCCTGGAAGCCTGCCGCGAACTCGACGTGACCTTCGTCGCCTTTAGCCCGGTGGGCCGCGGCTTCCTGGCGGGCGGGGTCATGGATCCGGCGGCGCTCGAGGACGGCGACTTCCGCAAGGCCATGCCGCGGTTCCTGGGGGATGCCTTCGCGGCCAACCTGAAGATGTTCGAACAGTTCGCGGCCCTCGCCACGGAGGCCGGTTGCACGCCCGCCCAGCTTTGCCTGGCTTGGCTGCTGCAGAAGGATGAGACGATCGTGCCGATCCCCGGCACCACCAATCCCGACCACATGCGCGAAAACGCCGGTGCGGCTCCGATCCGGCTGTCGGACGCCGACATGGCACGCGTCGAAGAGCTAGTGAATCCGCAGACCGTCACCGGTCCGCGCTATGCGCCGGCCATGCAGGCCTCGGTCGATACCGAAGACTAGAGGGCTGGGCTTTCAAGGCTGTTGGCGGCCGATCGCAGGGCCGCCTGGGCCATCCGTCGTGCTCGGTCGGCGACTTCGTCGGCCGGCAGGTCCTGCAGGCCTCGCGGCCGCGGCAGGCTGACCTGCACCGTGATCCCATCATCGGTAAGGACGGACACCCCGACGATGGTCGGGCTTACGGTCACGGACGGCGGCAGGGACAGATCGGTCATGTCGAACTCCACATTTCCCACCCGTGCCGGATTTGACCGCCGGTCCTGGGAAAGTCCAGGCACGCTTTTATGAAATCTGGCAGCTGGAACCGGCATTCCTCAATCGCCAGCAAAGCGGAGCCGAGTGCGATAGAAATCGTTGCAAGCGCGACAGTAACCATGGCGAACTATCGGTAGTTTCCCTGATAACGGGTAGATTGTTTCGCCACGACATCGTGATATAAAATTTCCAAGTTCAAATCTCATTGCGTAGCTCAGCTTTTGCGCAGCTCGGATGGAAGCGCCAAAGTGAAGTTAGAACAGTCAAACAACTTCGGGCGTCCGCCGCTCCTGCACAACATGCTTGCCGTATCGTCGCAGTGTGATCGTGACTGCCGAGGAATTGCATCTTCCGCCGGGAACCGGGAAGTCAGGTTTGCGTCTGACCAATGGCCTGTTTGTGGGAGGCCGTTGCGCGCGGCTGAGCGGGCGGCTGTGTAACGCCGCCTGCCCGATATAATCGCGACCTCTGCGAGTGTGAGTATATCGCAGATAGTAAATTTGTTCGTTAGTGATCCAAGCGTTCCGCGGTAGCGTAATGCGGTCGTTTAGTGCGGCCATGGGTGGCCTGGGGCCAAGTGTAGCGTTGGAGATTTACTTTGTGATCGCGGTCGAGTCGGGCTGCGGGGAAGCAGGCTGTTGCGATGTCAGTGTCAGAGTTCGAACGCGGTGTTGTGGACATCATTCCACAGCTGCGCGCCTATGCCCTGGCGCTGACGCGCTCGCGGTTTGAGGCGGACGACCTCGTTCAGGACGCCTTGATGCGCGCCTGGAACTACCGGGGCGCGTTCCAGCCGGAGTACCGGCTGAAGCCCTGGTTGTTCAAGATCCTCCGCACCTGCCTCTACACCAACACCGCCCGGCGCAAGATGATTGTCCAGGACGTCGATGGCCGTCATGCCGGCGAACTGGTCCACCCGGCCGAGCAGGAATGGTTCGTCCAGTATCACGAGCTGCTCGGCGCGCTCGAGGAACTGAGCACGGAGGGGCGTGAAGCCATCCTGCTCGTCCTTGCCGCGGGCCTCACCTACGAGGAAGCGGCCCATGTCTGTTCCTGCCCGGTAGGGACCATGAAAAGCCGCGTGAACCGTGCGCGGACCCAGCTGGTCAACCTGCTTGATCCCGTTTCGAAGACCCCGGCGTCCGGGCCCGAGGGCTCCTCCGACGAGGTCGATCACCTACCCTGGCCCGGCTGACGGTCCGTGGGGGCTCCACCCGTATTGGAGGCACGATGAGCGATGCGCTTGTGAAGGGGTTCTACGTCCGCCTGCTCGCGGGCGGTGTGCTGGCCGCCGTCTGCATCTCTCCCGCCTGGGCGGCCGGCCCGGCTCCGGCCCCGGATCTGGCCCAGATCGAGGCGCGTCTCCGACAGCAGGAAGTGCGGATCGACGAGCAGGAGCGACGCCTCGCCGAACAGGGGCAGGTGATCGAGGCGCAGGGTGCCGAAATCCGCGCTCTGCGGTTCCAGCGCGACGAAGCCCTGGCCGACATCCGGGCAGGCCATGCCGCGGCGCTCGCCGCCGCCGAACCCGGCGCGGCGAGCAGGCCGATGCAGACAGCCGCCCTCCAGGCTCCACCGACCAACGGCCAAGCCCTGCCGAGCAAACCGGTGGGCGAGGCGCCCGCGCAACCTAGCCGCCGCCTCGAGGCGGACGCTGCGGCCTTGCCGCAGGGCATGGGCGTGCTGACGCCGGACGGCAAGCTGATCGTCGAGCCGACCCTGGAGTTCGTCCGCGCCAGCGCCAACCGACTGGTGTTCCGCGGCATCGAGGTCGTACCGGGAGTCCAACTGGGGGTGATCGAGGCCAATGACGCCGATCGCGACTCTGTGGTCGGTTCGCTGGTCGCCCGCTACGGCCTTGGCGGCAAGTTCGAGATCGAGGGACGCATTCCCTACGTATACAGGCACGACCGGGTGACGACCGTCGCCCAGCGCGATGAGACGGTGACCCGCACCATCGACCTGGAGAGCCACGACATCGGCGACGTCGAGGTGTCGGCCCGCTACCAGATCACCAAGGGCATGCCTGGCGATCCGATCTTCGTGGCGGGGCTGAGGGTCAAGCCGCCGACCGGCGATAGCCCGTTCGAAATTCCCTACGACGAGTTCGGAGTCGCGACGGACCTAGCCACCGGCTCGGGTTTCTGGGGGACGGAAGCCAGCATCACCATGCTGTACCCGACCGATCCTGCCGTGATCTGGGGCGGTTTGAGCTACCTGTACAACGTACCCGACGACATCAACAAAGAGATCGGCGACGTCTTCGTCGGCCGCGTCGATCCGGGCGACACCATTGCCTTCAACATCGGCTTCGGCCTGGCGCTGAACCCGCGCTTCTCGATGTCGCTGGGCTATAGCCACAACTTCATCCTGGGCACTGAAACCGAGCTGGGCTCGACGACGCAGAAGTCGAACAGCCTGCAGGTGGGGGCGCTGCAGTTCGGCATGTCCTACCGGCTGACGCCGCGGATCAGCATCCTTAATAGCTATGAGTTCGGTGTCACCAGCGACGCGCCGGACATGCGGATGATGATCCGGGTTCCCTACACCTTCTAGGGTGGGTCTAGGGCGCGGCCGCGTCTCGCAGGGCGATCCGCAAGGCGTCCTGCAGGCGCAGATCAAAAGCCTGCTTGGCGATGTCCTGCTGCATCTGGGTGAAGGCCGGGATGTCCAGGGTTATGTCGGTGGACTGGCGGATGTCGCGATTGTTGGCGTTGTTGATCACCAGATGGGTGATGTGCTCGCTGCTGACCGAGTGAGCGATCGCGGTGACGCCACCGTCGCCGTTGACCACCACGCCTTCCAGGCCAGGGCCGTTGAGGAACACGCCGCCGGCGGCGGCCGCGGTGGTGATGTCCGGGATCGTGGCGCCGTATTCGATCGTCTCGACCGGGCCGGTCTCGGTCCAGGTGAAGCGGGTCTGCAGCACCAGGCTGCCGTCGACAAAGGTGCGCACCACCGCCCCGAAGCCGATGTCGAGACCGTTGGGCGTCTGCAGGCCGCCGCGGACATCCTCCAATTCCTCCACGCTCATGACCTGGCTAGAGGTGAAGTCCTCCGCCTGAACTTGGGCGCTGGGCCAGACCGCCGCGAGGGCCAGGCCTGCGCAAAGGAACATGCGGTGCAAGCGTTGTCTCATTGGAATATCGGATCGAGCGAGATGCGGTCCGTGATCTGGTAGGTTGGCGGCAGCTCACGGGTGAACGACGAAATCGAGATCTCGGCCCGCATGGCTTCGTCCAGCGGCGCGATGGCCCACGGACGCCACTCCTCGGCCAGGTTGAACGTCGAATTCAGCCCGGGCTTGGCATGGATCGCAAAGACGATGCCGTTCCACATCTGCATGAATTCGTCGCGGGTGTAGCGCCTCAGGCCAAGCGCCGGATCGCCGATCAGGACCTTGTCTCCGGTGATGCCCTTCATGACCACGAAGTGGCGATAGGAGCCGGTCTTGATGACCAGGATGGCGGGCACATTCGCCTCAGCGAGTTGTTCGTAGGTAGCGCGGTAGCCGTCGGCGGAGAGGCCGCGGCCGTCGAGATAGCGCTTCATGTCGAGCAGCGAGAAGCCGACCGCCTTGATCTTCTCGTGGTCGCCCTTCTCGTACATGGCCTTGAAGACCTGGCCCTCGCTGACCTGCGTTCCGTAGTGGTAGGTGAGGAGGGTCGCAACCGCAGCCGAGCCGCAGCTGTAGTCGTACTGCTGGCGCACAACCGAGCGGAACGGGATGTCCCGCACCGTCAGGACGTTGAGCTGGTAGATCGCGCCGCCTTGACCGAACATCACCTGCGCGCCGGCCGGGGCGCAGACGAGCGTGGCGGCGAAGGCCGCGCCAATCACTAGGGCGTGGCCTCGCGGCGATTTCATTGCATCGGGCCGGTCACGATGTTGACGCTGATCGAGCCCTGCAGGTTGCTGTTGTTGCCGGTGTTGATCACGAAGTTGCCGATCCCGGCGAAACCGTTGAGCGCCGCCGTAGAGAACGCGACATCGCCGGTTTGGATCGCGCCGCCGGCGATCACGGAATTACCGCTGTTGGTGGCGTTCAGCTGCTGTTCGGTCATCGCCGTGTTGCTGACCCCTTGCCCGCTTTCGGCGGCGAGCATGTCGACCGACATCGGCTCGGGCTCGAAGTTGGCGCTGACGAGATCGGCGGGGGCGGCCTGGATCGCCGCAGGCGCCGTGTCCGGCGTGGCCTGGCTGAGCGCGGGGGCGGCATAGGCCGATAACGTGAGCGCGATGATCGCCGTGAGTATCCTCATGGTGGGCCTCCCCTGGAACAAAGGGACGCCCAGCCTGGCGGGGCCAGGCTGGGTGTCAGGACCTCTTTCTTTCGGTTCTACGGAGCGGAGCCGAAGGAGATGTTCGCATTCGCCGACAGAGCGGTCGCCGCCTGGTTCAGCGAGCCGACGCCGGAGTTGGTCCCGGAGGTCTGGATGCCGGCGAAGCTGGCGAAGGAGCCGCCGTCATAGGTGATGGCGCCGGTGGCGAAGCCGCCAGCGTCGCCTTCAAACGTCACGGTGGTGCCAGTGACGGCCGCGTCGAGAGACTGAGCGGAGAGGGTGACCGTGGTCGTCGTCACATTCGCCTCAGTATAAACTGAGTTATCGGTGTTGTTGGAGTCGTAGGTGTTGCCGGCATCGGTCGTATTGCCGGAGTCAGAGGTATTGTTGGAGTCGTTGACCGAGTTGTCGGTGTTGTTGGAGTCGTAGGTATTCCCGGCGTCGGTCGTATTGCCGGAGTCGTTGGTCGAGGCGTCTGTGTTGTTGGTCGTGTAGGTGTTGCCCGAATCCGCCGTGTTGCCGGAGTCGTTGGTCGAGGCGTCGGTGGTCGTGTAGGTGTTGCCGGCGTCCGTCGTGTTGCCCGAGTCATTGGTCGAGCTATCGGTATTGCCGGAATCTGCGGTGCTGGTGGCTGTATTGGTCGTTGTCGCTGTGCCACCATCGCCTGCCCAGGCTCCGGCGGATCCGTTAGATCCGTCGATTTGCGCGGACGCGGCGCCCGCCAAGGCGACGGCGAACACGAAAGCCGACGCCGACGCCATCAGTTTAATCGTCATGGAACACCCTCCAGGAATCTCTGAACGTTCGGGGACAATTCCCTCCGAAGGCCAGTACCGAGGCGGTCTCATATTGGTTCGGATCACGTGTCCGTGAGGACGAGGGCGAGAGGCTCAGGCTGGCGGAGCGCTCGCTCAGGCGGGTGCGTCAGTCGCGAACAGCTCTTCGTGCTTGGCGCAGATAGCCGGCCACAAGCTGGCGGCCTCGGGGAGGTCGAGGCTGAATTCTTCTCGCAGGATGGCAACCAATTCATCAGCTGTTTCAATAATTTTCGACGTTTTGTGATCTGGAGTCACCTGATTCAGAGTGCGCCCCAGCAGCACACGCACGCCGCCCGGATGGTGGCGGAAGGCCAGCGCAGTCTGGGTGAAGATCGACTCCGGCGAGGTGCGCAGCCAGTGCGACGTCGCTTCGAGCTGGGCCCGTTGCGCCGGCGCGTCCTGGAAGTCGAAATAGGCTGCCCCGCCCTGGGGGTGGTTGTGGAAGCGCAGCCAGCCGTCTTCTAGCTGCTCGATGCGGAAGTCGAACCCGGCGCAATGGTAGTTCCCCGCGCTCAGCGGCACAGGTTCCAACGTGCCGTCGCCGAATCCGACATCGGCGATGTAGGGCTGATCGAGATCCACGCGTAAAACCAGATGGTTGCCATGAGAGCTTTCGCCTCGCTCTGACCGCAGAACGGCGCCGGCCATTTCTGTGACGGTGAAGCCGATCTCGCGCAGCATGGCCGCCAGCAGGCCGTTCATTTCGTAGCACCAGCCGCCCCGGCCGCCGCCGACGATCTTGTCGTAGGCGCGCTGCGGGTCGAGGGATCCTGGCCGGCGCAACTGAACGTCGAAATTCTCGTAGGGGATCGCTTGCAGGTGCCGGCGATGCAGGTCCCGCAACGTCGCTAGGTCCACGCGCGGGATCCCCGCGTAACCGATGCGGTCGAGATAGGCCTGCACGTCCACGCTCGGCTACTCCTTCGGCGGCTGGGCCGCGCCCTGGATCATGGCGACGATCTCGGGCCGGATGTTCTCGGCTCCTTTCTCCATCATATGCGAGACGATGCGCGCGCCGACCGCCGCCCGCGTCTGGGCGGTGAATTCGGTCTTGTTGGCCCGCACCCAGTTCATCGAGGCTTCGCGGTTGACGTTCAGCTGCTGGAAGTGCGGGACCACGTATCGGGCGATCATCTCGTAGGAGCGCTTGGTGTCCTCCCAGCGCGCCCAGTTGTGCGCCATCAGCAGGAAGCAGCCGAAGCCGCCGCTTTCCTCGACCAGTTGCTGGATGCGCTCGATCGCCTCGTCGGGCGTGCCCACCACCGCCTGGCCCAGCGCCAGGTAGGCTTCCACCGGGTCGCCTTTGAAATCGTCAGGCACCATCGGCAGATTGGCGATTTCCTTGAAGTAGTAGATCCACTTCTCCAGCCCGAAGCGCACCTGCTCGATCGCCTTGTCCTTGGTCTCGGCGATGTGCATCTGACCGACCAGCCGCCAGGCGCTGCGGTCCATGGTCTGGCTGTTCTGCTGGGCGATGTCCTCGGCGATGCCCCAGTTGGCGGCCAGCGAGTTGAAGCCGGCGCTGGTGGTGGCGCCCAGCGACAGCAAGCCCAGGCCATGCTTGCCTGCAGCGCGCGCACCGGTGGGCGAGACCTGGCTGGCCACGGCCATCTCCACCGAGGGCCGGGAATAGGGCGACATCTGCAGGCGTGCGTTGACCAGACTGAACCAGTCGCTCTCGTGAGTGACCTCTTCCCCGCGCATCAGCCGGACCAGCACGTCCAGCGCCTCGTCCATGCGGTCGCGCTGCTTGGCGACGGGAATGCCCATCATGAAGGCGTCGGAGGAGAGCGCTCCTGGCCCGACTCCGAACATCACCCGTCCGCGGGTCATGTGGTCCAGCTGGTTGATGCGGTCGGCCAGCATCATCGGGTGGTGGTAGGGCAGGGACGAGACGCCGGTTCCGAGGCGGATATGCTTGGTGCGCTCGCCGGCGGCGGCGATGAACACCTCAGGGGAAGCGATCAGCTCGTAGGCGGCCGAATGGTGCTCGCCGATCCAGGCCTCTTCATAGCCAAGGTGATCGAGGTGCTGCACCAGTTCCAGGTCGCGCTGGATGGCCAGGGTCGGGTTCTCGTCGAGCGGATGGAACGGCGCGATGAACGCCCCGAAACGCAGCTTCTTCCCGAGCATATGAGCCTCCCTGGGCGATTTCCCGGGAGGCTACCTCCCAACCGCAGGGCAATGCCAGACTGACGTACCGTCAGCGCGAGGCCTCCTGCGCAGCTTCGAGGAACCGCAGTACCGACAACTCAAAGGCGCGCGCAGAGCTGCTGGCCTTCAGGGGCAGGGTCCCGCGTTCATAGGCCTCCAGCACCAGCGGATGGATGTAGGAGCCGCGGCACACCGCAGCGGTGTTGCCGAGCAGGGCTGCGGCCGCCTTCACGGTCAGCACCACGCGCCGATGGGCCTCCGCCGCGTCCTTGGCCGGCGGCTGCTCGACCAGTCCGCGGGCCGCGCAGAGCGTGCCAGCCCAGGTGCGGATGTCCTTGGCCGAGAAGTCCTCGCCGATCGCGGCGCGGATGTAGGCGTTGACGTCGGCGGACTCCACCGCGCGCCGTTCGCCGTCGTCGTCGAGATATTGGAACAACCTCTGGCCGGGCAGGTCTTGGCAGGCCTTGACGATCCGGGCCAGGCGCCGGTCTCGTACGCCGGTCCGGTGCACCTTGCCGCTCTTGCCGCGGAACTCGAACACTGCGCCGCCGGTGGTGATTTCCGCGTGCCGGTCGCGCAGGGTGGTCAGGCCGAAGCTCTTGTTGGTCTTGGCGTACTCGCTGTTGCCGACCCGGATCAGGGTCAACTCCATCAGCCGCACCACCGCCGCCAGCACCTTGTCGCGCGGCAGTTCGCGCAGCGCGAGGTCGCTGTCGACCTTGGAGCGCAGCTTGGGCAGGGCGCGGCCGAAAGCGATCAGTCGGTCGAACTTGACCTCGTCGCGGGCCGCCCGCCAGCCATCGTGATAGCGGTACTGCTTTCGCCCGCGGGCGTCCCGGCCGGTGGCCTGGATGTGGCCGCGCGCCGAGGGGCAGATCCAGACATCGGTCCAGGCGGGCGGCAGGACGAGCCCGGCGATCCGTTCCAGGGTGGCCGCATCACGGACCACATGGCCGTCGGCGTCGCGATAGCCAAACCCCGTCGCGCTGGCCACCCGGCGAATGCCCGGCTCGCGATCATCGACATAAGAAAGGCCGCGGGGTGTCGGCTCTAGATCGCGGGGCATGGACCGCCCTTGGGGGACATGGCAGGAAGCGCCGTGCCTCGAACGGGGCCGCCACGCCTCGGTTCCTGCAAGGACAAGCCTTTGAACTACCGCCACGCCTTCCACGCGGGAAACTTCGCCGACCTGGTCAAGCACGCGGCGCTGCTGCAGTTGTTGGCCTGGATGCAGGACGGGGCGCTGGCGGTGTTCGATACGCACGCCGGCCGTGGCCTCTATGACCTGTCGGGCGAGGAATCCCAGCGTTCAGGCGAGGCGCAGGCCGGGATCGTCCAACTGATGCAGGCCAGCGACTTGCCGTCGGCGCTTAATCCACTCCGCGAAGCGGTCTCCAGGTTGAACGGCGGCGGCGAGACCAGGCTCTATCCGGGGTCGCCCCTGCTGGTGGCCGGGGCGTTGCGCAAGGGCGACAGCTATCTTGGCTGCGAACTGCGGCCCCAGGAGCATTCGGCGCTCTCGGACGCCCTGCGCGCCTGGCCGGCCGCGCGCACCGCCTGCGCCGACGGCTATGTGGAGGTCCCAGCCCGCCTGCCGACCGACGGCCAGGCGCTGGTGCTGATCGACCCGCCGTTCGAAAAAAGCGACGACTACGAGCGCTGCGTCGGAGCCCTGCGCGCCATCACCCGCAAGAACCCGCGGGCGGTGGTGATGATCTGGCTGCCGGTCAAGGACCTGGAGACCTTCGACGGCTTCCTGCGCGAAGCCGAGGATTCCTATGAGGGCCCGCTCCTGGTGGCCGAAGCGCGGATGCGGCCGCTGACCGACCCGATGAAGATGAACGGTTGCGCCCTAGTGCTGGCCAACGCGCCGGCCGATTTCCAGGCGTCGCTCGAGGAGATCTGCGCCTGGACCGTGGAGCGGCTGGGACAGGGCGGCAAGGCCCAGGTCTGGACCGCCGACTAGAGCGGATGCTGCGCCCGACTGAAACCGTCATTTTGCGCCTGCGAAAAGCTGGGGTACGGTTTGCTGCATCGCACAAACCTCAGCAGTTTGGAGGCGTCTCATGGCTCTCAGCATCTTTGACGAGGGGCCTTCGTCCCTCGACATGCGCAAGGCGCTCTATGCGCCGCTAGGCGCGGCCTCGCCGCTCTGGTTTCTGTTCGGAGGCGCCGCCTCGGCGGGCCTGGCCTACTGGTGGATGACCCGCTGGACCGACAGGAGCCATCTGGAAGCCATGTTCGGCGCGCCCGCGCCGGCGCCGATGGCCTTCTTAGCCCCCACGACCGTGGCGTTGACGCCCGAGATCGAACCCGAAATCGAACCTGACCCCGCGCCCCAGCCGATCCCGCCGGCCGTCTCCGAGATTCTCTCCGAGGCAGCCGAGATCCTTGAAGGGGTGACCGCCGCCGCCATCGAGGCGGTGGAACAGGCGACGGAGACCCTGCTCGAACCGCTGGCCGAGCCCGCCACCAAGCCGAAACCCAAGGCCAAGCCGCCTGAGGAGCCGCCACCCGGCCTCTAAGCTTGGCGCGGCGCCCGCGCCCGCGGTATGCCTTGCCGATTGCGGACGGCGAGGGGACTGCGGGTGGCCAAACGGGCCTTCGACATGCTGGCGGCGTTCGTCGGACTGATCGCGCTCTCGCCCGTGCTGGCGGTAGTCGCGCTGGCTGTGCGCCTGGATAGTCCCGGTCCCGCTGTGCACTGGTCCAGCCGGGTCGGGCGCTACAATGTGATCTTTAGGATGCCCAAGTTCCGCACCATGCGGCCGGGCGCGCCGAACGTCGCCACCCATCTGCTGAATGACCCGGATGCCTGGATCACCCCGCTAGGCCGCTTTCTGCGCCGCACCAGCCTCGACGAATTGCCCCAGCTCTGGAGCGTGCTGATCGGCGACATGAGCCTGGTCGGTCCCCGACCGGCGCTGTTCAACCAGGACGACCTGGTGGCGTTGCGCACGGCGGCCGGCGTCGACGCCCTGCGCCCGGGAGTGACCGGCTGGGCCCAAATCAACGGCCGCGACGACCTCCCTGTCCCCGAGAAGGCGCAGTTGGACGCCGACTACCTGGTCCGCCAGCGGCTCATCCTGGACCTGAAGATCATCGCCCTGACCTTGGCGATGGCCTTCAACGGCCGCGGCGTGCGGCACTAGCCGGCCCCGCAAGCCAACCGACCCGCCCGTCGCGCGTTCTGGAGTGTCCGGAGCGCAAGTTTGGCAAGCACCAGCCTCAGCATCGGCACCGGCCGCTTCGGCGACTGGGTGCGCAATCATCGCAAAGCGATCCTCTGGACCAGCGGCTCGCTGGTCGCGCTGGTCGGCGGCATCTTCGTGCTGCTGGCGGTGCTCGACTGGAACCAGCTGCGCGGACCGATTTCCCGCTACGCTTCGGCCCGCACCGGTCGCGAGATCGCCATCCTCGGCGATCTGGACGTCAAGCCGCTCAGCCTGCAGCCCAGCGCCACCATCAACCAGCTGCGGATCGGTAATCCGGCCTGGGCGGGCAAGGACCGCATGGCGCAGATCGCGCGCGTCCATGTGCAGATCAAGGCGCTGCCGCTGCTCGTGGGCAAGGTCGACATCGTGCGCCTGGAAATGACGCGGCCTGAGGTCTCGCTCGTGCGCGACGGCCAGGGGCGGAACAACTGGAACTTCTCCAAGGACGATCGCAAGAAGGACAAGCCGTTCAAGCTCCCGCCGGTGCGGCGCTTTGAGGTCGACGATGGCCGGCTGAAGTTCTCCGACGCCAAGCGCAAGCTCACCCTCGACGCGACGATCAACGCCACCGAGGGGGTCGGCGCGGCCAATCGCGGGTTCGTCCTGGCCGGCCGGGGTTCCATCAACCGCGAGCCCTTTGTGCTTGAGGTCACTGGCGGTCCGCTGCTCAACATCGACCCCGACAAGGCCTATCCGTTCGACGCGGACGTCCGCGCCGGGGCCACTCGCATCACCGCCAAGGGCGCGATCCCCAAGCCCTTCGACCTCGGCCGTTTCCAGGCTAACTTCACCGCGCGAGGACCCGATCTGGCCGACCTCTACGAGCTGATCGGCGTGCCGCTGCCCAATACGCCCCCCTATCGGCTCTCAGGCCGCCTGTCGCGCGAGACGCGGCTTTGGAAGGTGCAGGGACTGGGCGGGCGGGTCGGCGACAGCGACATGGCCGGCGCCCTCTCGGTCGACACCTCAGGCGCGCGTCCGTTCCTGCGCGGCGAGCTGCGTTCCAAGCTGCTGGACTTCGATGACTTGGCCGCGGTGTTCGGCGGCGCGCCTTCGGCTGCGCCGGGCGAGACCGCCTCTGCCGAACAGCAGGCCGTCGGACGTCAGATGGCCGCCCAGCGCCGCCTGCTGCCCGACGCCACCCTGAAGGTCGATCGCATCCGGGCCATGGACGCCGACGTGAAGTACAGCGCCGCCAGCGTGCGGGCCCGACGCCTGCCCGTGCGCGCGGCTTCCGTCCACATCAAGCTGAACAACGGCCTGCTGGTGGCCGATCCGCTTCGCTTCGACCTGCCGCAGGGCTCCATCGCCGGCCTAGCTCGGCTCGACGCGCGCAAGTCCGTGCCGGTCAGCAGCATTGACGTGCGCATCTCCCGCGCCCGGCTGGAACAGATCGTGCCGATCCGAGCCGGCGGCGGAATGCCGCTCACTGGCGGGTTGGTCGGACGCATCAAGCTGACCGGGTCCGGGGCCTCGGTGCGCGAGGCCGCCGGCAACGCCGACGGCGAAGCGCTGGTGGTGGTGCCGGGCGGCGAGATTCGCTCCGCGTTCGCTGAGCTGATGGGCATCAATGTCACCAAGGGCCTGGGCCTGCTGCTGTCGAAGGACCAGTCCAAGACCGACCTGCGCTGCGCTGTCGCCCACTTCCAGGCTCGCGACGGGGTGCTGACCGCCGACCGCATCGTCTTCGACACCGAGCCTGTGCTCGGGACCGGGACAGGCCGCATCGACCTGCGCTCCGAGCAGATGGACTTCCGGATCTCCGGCCACCCGAAGGAAGCCCGACTGATCCGGCTGATGGCTCCCGTCACCATCCGTGGGCCGATGTCGAAGCCGACGCTGGGTGTCGAGCCGGGCCGCGCCATCGCGCAGGGCGGGATCGCCGCGGCGCTGGCCACGCTGGTTAGTCCGCTGGCGGCCATCCTGCCGTTTGTCGATCTGGGCCTGGCGAAAGACGCCGCCTGCGGCGCGCTGATCGCCCAGGCCGGCAAGCAGGGGGCGCCGATCCCCAAGTCCGCGCGTCCGGCCGATTGACGCGCATCCAAGCGGCGCCCACACTCCAAAGTAGTTCGTCAAAAGGGGAGGGGCTGATGCCCAGCATCACTGCCAAGACCGCATCGATCGCTATGGTTCTGGCCCTGACCGCGACCGGGGCCATCGCCGCCTCCGCGGCCGAGACGGCGATCGCCACCCGCCAGGCCGGCTACAAAAAGATGGGCGCCGCCTTCAAGGCCATCAACGAGGAGCTCAAGAAGGACGCCCCTGACGCAAAGCTGATCGCCGCGAACGCCAAGGTCGTGAACGCCCAGGCCGCCCAGGTCCCGGGCTGGTTCCCGAAGGGCTCAGGCCCGGAGGCCGGTTTCAAGACCAAGGCCAAGGCCGACATCTGGGCCGATCCCGCCAAATTCGCGACGGCGGGCTCCAACCTGAAGGCCGAAGCCGCCAAGCTGCAGTCGATCTCGGCGGGCGGCGACCTCGCCGCCATCAAGGGCCAGGTTCGCGCTGTCGGCGCCGCCTGCAAGAGCTGCCACGAACCCTTCCGCGCCGAGGACTAGACGTGCCGTTCGACGGAGGGGCCGGTCCCCCACGGCCGCTCTGGGATCTACCGACGCGCCTCGTTCATTGGTCGCTGGTGGTCCTGCTGCTGGTCTCCTGGCTTAGCGGCGGCGAAAACATGCAGTTGCACCGCTGGTCGGGCTATGGCGTGCTCGGTCTGCTGGTCTTCCGGCTTTGGTGGGGCGTGGCTGGCGGCTCGACCGCCCGTTTCGGCCACTTCCTGGCAGGTCCGAAGGCGACGCTCACCTACATGCGCACGCTGGGGCGGCGCGCGCCAAGCGACGCCGGCGGCCACAATCCGCTGGGGGCCTGGAGCGTGTTGGCGATGATCCTGGTCATGCTGGTCCAGGTCGGGCTCGGCCTGTTCGCCAGCGACATCGACGGCCTGGAGTCCGGACCACTGTCGCATCTGGTCGACTTCGACGGCAGTCGTGTCGCCGCCGAGCTGCATGAGACCAGCTTCCGTGTGCTGCAGGCGCTGATCGTCCTGCACATCCTGGCCATCGGCTTCTACTGGTTGTGGAAGCGCCAGAACCTGGTCGGCGCGATGATCACCGGCAAACGCGCCTTCATCGGCGAGGCTCTGCGCCCGGGCAAGCTCTGGAGCCTGCTGGCGGGGGCGGTGCTCGCCATCGGCGTCGCCTGGGCGATCGCGAAGGGATTGAGGTTCTGACTTAGTAGATCCTCCCCTTCTGGGGGAGGCGGATAGGCGCGCAGCGCCGAGACGGAGGGGGACTGCTCTCAAGCTGAGTCAAAGTCCCCCTCAGCCAGCCATTTGGCTGTCAGCTCCCCCAGAGGGGAGCAACTCGTTTCTCTACCCGCCGTTGGCGGCGCCGCGCAGGCAGGTCAGCCAGGCGTCTTCGCGAGCCTTTTCGGCCTGGCGCAGCTTGTCCTCGGCTTCGCGGACGCCGGCGTCATGCTTGCGCCATTCCAGCACCGCGCCCTCACGGGCCGCACGAGCCGCTTCCATGGTCGGGAAGCGCGCCAGCACCGCGCGGACGCTGTAGTTGACGGGCGGGCCCACGGTCTCGCGGTCCGGATAGAAGCCGGTGATCGAGTCCGCCGTCTCGCTCTCGATATGGAAGACGTCGGCCCAGCCCGCGTGGTGGCGCATAAGGGCCCAGGGGCGTTCGATCCGGTCGCTCATGAAAAACTCCTAGAATCCTGTGCCGCAAGCTAACGCGGGTGGGCAGGCGCTTGCTACCCCCACAGCGCCGGACGGCGGTCCTTCCACGGCGCTTCTTTCTCCAACTGCGCCGCAAGGCGGAACAGGGTCGCCTCGTCGGCGAACCGGGCCGTGAACATCATGCCGATCGGCAATCCGCTGTTGGACATCGCCAGCGGCAGCGATAGCGACGGCTGGCCCGAGAAGTTGAACGGCGGCGTGAACGGGAAGGCCTCGCTCTGGCGGCGGTTCATCTCCCGCGGCTCCAAAGTCACCGGGTCCATGTGGCCGACCTCTGGCACCGGCGTGCCCAGCACCGGGCAGAGATAGACGTCCCAGTCCTCGAAGAAGGCCAGGGTCTTGCGGTTCAGCACCCGCAGGTCCTGCCAGCCGCGGAACGCCTGCTCGCCGGTCACCTTGCGGCCGCCCTTCAGCGAGGCCCAGGTCAGCGGCTCGAGCTCATGCTCCGCCGGTTCGCGGCCCAGCTTCTCGATCAGCCGGCCCATCTCGGCCGCGAAGTTGGCGCCCGAGACCGGGGCGCGGGCGGCGTAGAGCGCGCGGTAGTCGATCCCCAGCCCCTTCTCGACCACCTCGTGGCCAAGGCGCTCCAGCAGTTGCGCCGTCGCTTCCAGCGCCGCCTGGATCTCCGGGTCGATCGGCCGCCCTGACGGCGTCTCCGACGACCAGGCGATCCTCAGCTTGCCGGGGCTCTGCTCGATCTCCTCCAGATAAGGGCGTTCCTTGTGCGGCGCCTCGAACGGCGCATCGCTGCGAGCGCCGCCGGTGGCGTCCAGCATCGCGGCGCTGTCGCGGACCGTGCGCGTGACGACGTGGTCGACCGAGAAGCCCATGGCGTAGTGCGGGTCTTCCGAGGCGTTGGGGTTGCGGTCACGGGTGACCTTCATGCCGACCAGCCCGCAGCAGGCCGCCGGAATGCGTATCGAGCCCAACCCGTCGCTGGCGTGGGCCATCGGCACGATCCCCGCCGCCACGGCCGAGGCGGCGCCGCCGGACGAGCCGCCGGAGATGTGGGCCGGGTTCCAGGGATTGCGGCAGGGGCCGAGATAGGCGCCCTCGGTGGTGCCGGTGATGCCGTACTCGGGCGTGTTCGTCTTCCCCAGCAGGACGACGCCGGCTTCGCGATAGCGCTGCGTGAGCGTGCAGTCCTCCGCGTCGACCGTTCCAGCCACGAAGCGCGAGCCTTGGCTACGCGGCCAGCCGGCCACCGGCACGCCCAGATCCTTGATCAGGAACGGCACGCCGCGGAACGGGCCCTCGGGCAGGGCGCCCTTGGCGACCGCGCGCGCCTCGTCGAACGCCTTGTAGACCACCGCGTTCAGGGTCGCGTTGTGCCGCTCGGTGCGCGCGATGGCGGCGTCGACCAGCTCCAGCGGCGTCACCTCGCCCTTGGCGACCAGCCCCGCCAGCCCCACGCCGTCATAGTCGGAATAGTCGTCCATCGTCCTACCTTTGACTGCTTGAGAGGAAGGCCAGCTTTTCGACGGGGGCCAGGCCGGGCGCCTGGCGCTTCAACGCGGCGAAGGCGCCCTCGGCGGCGTTCAGCACGCCGTCGATGTCAGCGTCGGTCATCGCCGCGCAGAGGAACATGTTGTGCCAGGGATGCAGGTAGACGCCGCGCTCCAGCATCTCGGAGGCGAAGCAGAAGCCTTTGCGCAGGTCCGGGTCGTCATCGAACAGATAGAGCGGCATCTGCCCCGGCCCGCTGCTGCGTAGGCCAAAGCCGGCGGCCGTCGCCCGCTCGGTCAGCCCGGCCGCCAGCCGCTCGCCCATCGCCGTGATCCGCTCCAGGTAGTCGGTGGTGCGCGCCAGGCGCAGGGTCTCGAGCGCCGCGGCCATCGGCGCGGCCTGGAACCAGAACGAGCCGGTCACGTAGATCGAGGCCGCCGCCTTGCGCGCCTTCTCCGAGCCCAGCAGCGCCGAGATCGGATGGCCGTTGGCGATGCACTTGCCCCAGGTGGAGAGGTCCGGCTCCACGCCCAGGACCGACCATGAGCAGTCTCGCGCCACGCGCAGCCCGGCCCGCACGTCGTCGACGATCAGCAGCGCGCCGGTCTGGTCGGCCAGCTCCCGGGCGCGGCGGGCATATTCGAGGCTTGGCGGCGCCTGGTCGATGAAGGCGTCGTGCTTGAACGGAGCTGCGAAGATCGCGGCCAGGTCGTCGCCGGCCTGCGCTACGGCCGCCTCCAGGCTGGCGACGTCATTGTAGTCGCAGAACAGCTGGTGAGCGCGGTCGGTGTCGGTGGTGCCGGCTGGGCGGGGCGTGCACCAGGGTGCGGCCCCGTGATAGGCGCCCTTCGCCCGAACGATGGTCTTGCGCCGGGTGTGGGCGCGGGCGGTGACCAGGGCCATGGTGGTGGCGTCGGTGCCGTTCTTACAGAACATCGCCCAGGCCGCGTGGCCGACCATGGCGGTCATTTCCTCCGCCAGCCGCACCATCAGCTCGGTCGGCCCGGTCAGGGTGTCGCCGATCCCGAGCTGGCGCACATAGGCTGCGTCGATCTCAGGATGTGCATAGCCGAACAGGTTCGGCCCATATGCGCACATCAGGTCGAGATAGCGATTGCCGTCCGCGTCCCAGATGTACGCGCCCTCGGCTTTGGCGAAGAACTGCGGGTAGTCGTCGGGCAACAGTCCGGTGGCCTGGTGGCCGTACATCCCGCCGGGGATCACCGCCGCGGCCCGTTCGCGCAGGGCTTTGTCGAGGCTGTTCGGACGCGTCATGGCAGGTCTCTCCGCCGCAGAAGCTCGCGGCTAGACCTTATCCTGCCTCAGCGCGTCGGCAACGGCGTTCAGAACATCCCAAACAGGGTGGCGAAGAAGGCGAGGATCGCCGCCAGGATCGCCTTGGACAGCACTGCCAGCAGCAGGATCGAGAGCACCGCCGCGACCCAGCCGATCAGCGCCGCCACCCCGTCGCGCTCGGCCCCGCCGATGGCGAAGGCGGCGATGGCGAACGAGGGCAGCATGTTTCCGAACGGGATCGGCAGGAACACGATCAGCGACAGCACGAAGCACAGCGCCCCGACCAGCCGGTCGCCGAGGGGGTTGTACATGAAGGTCAGGCGCGGGCGCAGGCGCCGTTCCAACCGCTCGAGATGCGGCTTCAGCTTGGCCGCCAGCGAGCGGAAATCGGCCATGCTCATTGTGCGTGACAGCAGCGCCTTGGGCAGCCACAGGGTCTTGCGGCCCATGGTCCACTGCGCCGTAATGAAGATCAGCGGCGCGCCGAGCAGGGCCGAAACCCCGGGCGGCATCGGCAGCACCAGCGGCGCCGCGAAGACGAACATCAGCGCCCCGAAGGCGCGGTCGCCGAAGGTGTCGAGCAGGTCGCCGACCGAGACCTTGCGCCCCGGACGCTCCGCGATCTGGTCGAGAAGCTCGGTGACGCTGGCGGCTTTCTGGTGCTCGGACATTTCAAGCTTGGCGCTAACACGGCCCGGCGCCGCAGCGGAAGGACAAAGCCGCGCGCGGGGGCGGCATGTCACGGGAATGTTGCCGACGACTCGCACTAGGCAGGGTTCGTCATGTCCCAGCCCGTGCGCCTTGGTCTGTTCTATGCGGCCCTGTTCATCGGCACGGGCGCCAGCTCACCGTACATTCCGGTCTGGTTCGCCTCGCGCGGGCTCTCGGGCGCCGAGATCGGCCTGATCCTGTCCGCCCCGATGCTGGCCCGAGCTGTCACCGCCCCCGGCATCGCCATGTGGGCCGACAGCTTCAAGCTGCGCCGCACGCCGCTGATCCTGATGGGCCTGGCGACGGCCCTGGCCTATGGATTGCTGGCCGCGCCGTTCGGCTTCGCCTGGTGGTTCGGGATCTGGTTCCTGGCCAACACCATCCTCTCGACCATGGTCCCGCTGACCGATGTGATCGTGTTCCGCCGGGCCGGGCGGGACGGCTTCAACTTCGGCTGGCCCCGCGGCATCGGCTCGGTCGCCTACATCGTCGCCAACATCACAGTGGGCGCCCTGCTGGTGAGGCATTCGCCCGAGCTGGTGCTGGTCTGGATCACCGCCGCTGCGATGGTCGCCGCGATCAGCGCGCGCGGCCTGCTGCCAGCCGATCCGGTCCGCGAGGGCGGGGTGGCCAGCAAGCTCGCCGATCGGTTGGCCGGGCTCGGCGACCTGCTGCGCGACAAGCACTTCATGCTCGCGGTGGTGTCGGTCGGCCTGATCCAGTCGGCCCACGCCTTCTATTACTCCTTCTCGGCGCTCAGCTGGAAGCAACAGGGACTGCCCGAGAGTCTAACGGGTCTGCTCTGGGGGCTCGGCGTCGGGGTCGAGGTGCTGTTCATGTGGTTCATGGAGCCGTGGCGGCGGCGGATCGGCCCGCGCAACCTGCTGCTGCTCGGCGGGCTGGCGGCCCTGATCCGCTGGAGCGTGCTGGCCTTTGGCCCGCCGCTCTGGGTCGTGCTGCCCGTGCAGGTGCTGCACACCTTCACCTTCTCGGCGACCTTCCTGGCCTCGCTGCAACTGGTCGAGAAGCTGTCGACCCCGTCCAACGCCTCGGCCGCGCAGACCATCAATTCGGCCCTGTCCGGCGGGCTGCTGATGGGTGCAGCGACCATCGGTTCAGGCTGGCTCTACGACGTGGTCGGCGCCAAGGGCTACCTGGCCATGGCGGCGATGTCGGCGATGGGCCTGGTCGGCGCACTGCGGCTCTACGGGGTCAAGCGCCTGGACGCCTAGCACCCCCTTCCGCCACGACAGTCTTGCAGCCCGGCGCGAAGGGGCGACTATTCCCGCAACGAAAGACGTGGGGAGAGACGCATGCGGGCCTTGGAAGTTTCAGCGCCGTGGGGCCTGGACGCACTGAAGGTTATCGAGACGCCGGACCCGACGCCGGGACATGGCGAGGTGCTGGTGCGCATGCGCGCGGTCTCGCTGAACTATCGCGACATGCTGATGGTGGGCGGGATGTACAGCCGCGGTTCGGCCAATGCCGGCGGCGCCATCACGCCCTTCTCCGACGGTTGCGGCGTCGTCGAGGCCGTAGGGCCGGGCGTGACCCGTGTGTCCGTGGGCGACCGGGTCTCCACCCTGTTCTTCCAGAACTGGGTCGGTGGTCCGCCCAATCTTGAGAAGCTGACCTCAGCCCTGGGCTTCCCGATCCCTGGCGCAGGACGCGAACTGGCGGTGTTCAGCCAGCAAGGTGTTTCCAAGGTCCCCGACTTCCTGACCGACCAGCAGGTGGCGACCCTGCCTTGCGCGGCGCTCACCGCATGGCGCGGCCTCTTCGAGGATGCACGGCTGGAGCCCGGCTCCAGCGTGGTGCTGCAGGGCACCGGCGGGGTTTCGATCTTCGGCCTGCAGTTCGCCAAGGCGGCCGGCTACCGCACGATCATCACCTCGTCCTCGGACGAAAAGCTGGCCCGCGCCAAGGCGCTCGGGGCCGACCATCTGGTCAACTACAAGACCACGCCCGACTGGGCCGCCGAGGTCCGCAAGTTCACGGGTGGGCTCGGGGCGGACTTCATCATGGAGGTCGGCGGCGCCGGCACCATCCAGCAGAGCCTGCGCGCCGTTCGCATCGGCGGGCATATCGCGGTCATCGGCGTGGTGGCCGGGGCGGGCGAGGGGGTGAACCCCGCTGTCCTGGTCGGCAACAGCGCCAAGCTGCAGGGGCTCAGCGTAGGGTCGCGCGAAACCTTCGAGGCCATGTGTCGGGCCATGGAACAGCACCGCATCGAGCCGGTAGTCGACAAGGTCTATCCGTGGACCGACGCGGCCGCGGCGTTTGCAGCCATGCAGGGCGGCGAGCATTTCGGAAAGATCGTACTTCAGTTCTAACCCACGAGGAGCGGGCGATGCATACGACCGGTATCAACCATCTGGCTCTGGTGTGTCGCGATATGCAGGAGACGGTGAAGTTCTACACCGAGATCCTCGGCATGCCGCTCTTCAAGACTGTGCAACTGCCGGACGGCGGCCAGCACTTCTTCTTCGATTGCGGGGGCGGGGACGCCGTCGCCTTCTTCTGGTGGCCTGACGCGCCGCCGGCCGCGCCGGGCATCGCCTCGGTGAAGTCGTTCCCGCACGAACCGAAGTCGGCCATCGGCTCGATGAACCACGTGGCCTTCAATGTCCCCGAGGAGAAGCTGGACGAGTATCGCCAGCGCCTGGTCGACGCCGGTGTGAACGTGCTGCCGAACATGGTGGTCAATCACGATGACAGCCCGATGGGGGTCAGCGCCGACATGCATCCCGGCGTCTTCGTCCGCTCTGTCTATTTCACCGATCCCAACGGCATCATGCTGGAGTTCGCCGCGACGACGAAAACCTTCGGGCCCGATGACATCAGGCACGAGCCCGCCAGCGCCGCTCGCGTGGAGGCGTAGAGGCGTGCCGCGCCTGCGCCAGGTTCCCCGCGCCGAAGCCGACTCCAAGACCGTCCAGCGGACCTATGAGCTGTTGTTCGGCGACCGTGACCCGGTCGCCGAGCCGGGTACCTCGACCGGCACCTCGGGGGACTGGTGGACCGTGTTCGCCAACGTCCCTGACGTGCTGGAGCACTGCAATCGCGGCTTCGCGCTCTATCGCAGCCCGGAGCGCAAGCTCGACCCGGTGCTGCGCGAATTGGCCCAGACCCGGGTGGGGTTCACCAAGGGCAGCCAGTTCGTCTTCTCACAACACTGCAAGTCATTGCGCGGCCTGAACGTGTCGGAGGAGCGGATTGCCGCGGTCCCGCACTGGCAAGTGGCCGATTGCTACAGCACGCAGGAGCGGGCGGTTCTCGCCTATGCCGATTGCCTGTCTTTGCAGAGCGGCCGCACGCCCGAGCCGGTGTTCCAGGCGCTGAAGGCGTTCCTCAGCGACTACGAAATCCTCGAGCTGACCTACATCACCTGCCTGTACGACATGCATGCGGTGATGAGCCGGGCCCTGCGCACCGAGTGGGACGACCGGGACGACCCGGTCGTCGAGGTTGCCGCGCCCGAGGACTTCAGCGGCCGCGACTTCCTGGACATCGGCCGCCGGCCGGAGTGACTCCCAGAACTCAAATGGCATCCTAGAAAGCGCGCAGCATCCCGGTTTGCCCAGCAAACCGGGATGACACTTTGGGCTGGCAAGCCGCCTACTGGGCTGTCGCCGGCTCGGCGGATATCTCTTCGAGTGTCTTGCCGACGGCCTTGGCGCCGTAGTCGAGGGCGACGTCGCCCAGTGACAGGATGCCCGCCAGGCGGCCGGCGTCGTTGTAGACGACCAGACGGCGGACCTGGTGGTTGCCCATCTTGGCCGTGGCGTCGGCCAGGTTGTCCTCGGCCCCGCAGGACTGCACGTCGTCGCTCATGATCTCGGACACCGGGCTGTCGAGCGAGCCGCCCTCGGCGACCACGCGCACCACGATGTCGCGGTCGGTGACCAGGCCGAGCACCTTGCCGTTCTCGGCGATCGGAATGACCCCGCTGTCGATCTCGGACATCGTACGAGCCACCTCCTTGATGGACGTGGTCGGCTTGGCGGTGACCACCTGGGCGGTCATGACTTCGCTGACTTTCAAGACAGCTCTCCTTCCGTGGATGGAGCGGCTTGAACCCCTCCGCCCGGCAACCGTTCCCTCCGCAATCGAGGGTGGCGCGCCGCTGAAAGGTCTGATACTGAAGTCATCACTTAACTAATGAATGGTGTTCCCATGACCCTGAAGCTGCACCAGCACCCGCTTTCCTCGTACTGCCAGAAGGCCATAATCGCCCTCTATGAGAACGGCGCGCCGTTCGAGGCGCTGCACCTGAACCTGGGGGAGGAGACTGAGCGTTCGGACTTTTTGGCCCTCTGGCCGATCGGCAAGATGCCGGTCCTGCAGGATGATGCGAGGGGCGAGACCGTCCCCGAGACCAGCGTCATCGTCGAGTATCTCGACCTGCATTATCCCGGCGCGGCGCGGCTGATCCCGGCCGATCCGAATCTGGCCTGGCGCACGCGGCTGACGGACCGGATCTTCGACAACTATGTTCAGACCCCGATGCAGGCCATCGTCGCCGACCGCATCCGTCCCGACGGTAATACTGACCCGGCCGCGGTCTCAGGCTTCCGCGCCCAGCTGCGCACCGCCTATGACGTTCTGGAGAAGCAGCTGGCAGGACGGACCTGGGCCGTCGGCGAGGATTTCACCCTGGCTGACTGCGCCGCGGCCCCGGCGCTGTTCTACGCTGGCGCGCTGGAGCCGTTCGCGCAGACACACCCGAACCTGGCCGCTTATTACGAGGGCCTGAAGCAGCGCCCGTCGGTCGCGCGGACCTTCGAGGAGGGCCGGCCCTTCCACGCGATGTTCCCAGGCGACGAACTCGCCGCCTAGATCGAGTAGTCGAGCTCGCCTTCCAGCCAGGCCACGATCCGCTCGGCAGCCTCCGCCGCCGACATGGCGGTGGTGTCGACGGTGATCTCGGCGTGCTCCGGCGCCTCATAGGGGCTGTCGATGCCGGTGAAGTTCTTCAACTCGCCGGCCCGCGCCTTCTTGTAGAGGCCCTTCACGTCGCGCTGCTCGGCGACGGCCAGCGGCGTGTTCACATAGACCTCGACGAAATCTCCCTCGGCCTGCAGCTCGCGGGCCAGCCGGCGCTCGGCGCGGAACGGTGAGATGAACGAGACCAGCACGATCAGCCCAGCGTCGACCATCAGCTTGGCGACCTCGGCCACCCGGCGGATGTTCTCGACCCGGTCCTCGTCGGTGAAGCCGAGGTCCTTGTTGAGGCCATGGCGGACATTGTCGCCGTCGAGCAGGTAGGTGTGGCGTCCGTCCGCGTGCAGCCGCTTCTCGACGAGGTTGGAGATGGTCGACTTGCCCGAGCCGGACAGGCCGGTCAGCCAGACCACCCGCCCGCGCTGGCCCTTGAGCGCCGCGCGCGAGGCCTTGTCGACGTCCAGCGCCTGCCAGTGGATGTTCTGGCTGCGGCGTAGGGCGAAGTGCAGCATGCCCGCCCCGACCGTCCGGTTGGAGATCCGGTCGATCAGGATGAAGCCGCCCAGGTCGTGGTTGTCGGCATAGGCGTCGAAGGCGATCGGCGCGTCGAGCGAAAGGTTGCACACCCCGATCTCGTTCAACTCCAGCCGCTTGGCGGCCAGGTGCTCGAGGGTGTTCACATTGACCTTGTACTTGGGCTCGGTGACCTGGGCCGAAACCGTGCGGGCGCCCAGCTTCAGCAGGTAGGGCCGTCCCGGCAGCATCGCCTCGTCGTCCATCCAGACGATGGTCGCCTCGAACTGATCGGCCACCGGCGGCGGCGATCCGGCCGCGGCGATGACGTCGCCGCGCGAGATGTCGATCTCGTCCTTGAGGGTCAGAGTGACCGACTGCCCGGCCACCGCTTCGTCAAGGTCGCCACGGAAGGTGACGATGCGGTCGACCGTGCTCTCGCGGCCTGAGGGCAGGGCCTTGATCTTGTCGCCCGGTCGCACCGTGCCCGATGAGATCAGGCCCGAAAAGCCGCGGAAATCCAGGTTCGGGCGGTTCACCCACTGCACCGGCATGCGCAGCGGCCGCTCGCGCAGGTCGTCCTCGACCGGCAGGGTCTCAAGCAGCGGCATCAGCGCCGGGCCGTCATACCAGGGCGCGGCTTCGCTGCGGCTGGTGATGTTGTCGCCTCGCAGCGCCGACATGGGGATGGCGGTGAAGTGCTTGATGCCGATCTGGGCGGCGAATTCGGCATATTCCTGGACGATGGCGTCGTAAACTTGCCGGTCCCAGCCCACCAAATCCATCTTGTTGACCGCTACGACGACGTGCCGGATGCCGAGCAGGCTGACCAGATAGGAGTGCCGGCGGGTCTGGGTGAGCACCCCTCTGCGCGCGTCGATCAGGATGACCGCGGCGTCGGCGGTCGAGGCGCCGGTGACCATGTTGCGGGTGTACTGTTCGTGGCCGGGCGTGTCCGCGACGATGAACTTGCGCTTGTCGGTCGAGAAGAAGCGGTAGGCGACGTCGATGGTGATGCCTTGCTCGCGCTCGGCCGCCAGTCCGTCGACCAGCAGGGCGAAGTCGATCTCGCCGCCTTGCGTTCCGACCTTTTTGGAGTCGGCTTCGAGGGCCGCCAGCTGGTCCTCGAAGATCATCTTGGAATCGTAGAGCAATCGCCCGATCAGGGTCGACTTGCCGTCGTCCACCGAGCCACAGGTCAGGAACCGCAGCAGGCTCTTGCGCTCGTGCGCGGAGAGGTAAGCCTCGATGTCTTCGGCGATGAGAGCGGACTGATGGGCCATCAGAAGTAGCCCTCCTGCTTTTTCTTCTCCATCGACGCGGCCTGGTCGTGGTCGATCATCCGGCCCTGGCGCTCCGAGGTCGTGGTCAGTAGCATTTCCTGAATGATTTCAGGTAGCGTGGCCGCCTCGGACTCGACCGCGCCGGTCAGTGGATAGCAGCCGAGGGTGCGGAACCGCACCGACTTCTGCATCGGAACCTCGCCCGGGCGCAGCGGCATCCGCTCGTCGTCGACCATGATCAGCGCGCCGTCGCGCTCCACCACCGGCCGCACTTGCGAGAAGTACAGCGGCACGATGGGGATCTGCTCGAGGTGGATGTACTGCCAGATGTCGAGCTCGGTCCAATTGGAGATCGGGAACACCCGGATGCTTTCGCCGGGGTTCTTGCGGGTGTTGTAGAGCTTCCAGAGCTCGGGGCGCTGGTTCTTGGGGTCCCAGCGGTGCTGGGCCGAGCGGAACGAGAAAATGCGCTCCTTGGCGCGGGACTTTTCCTCGTCGCGGCGGGCGCCGCCGAAGGCCGCGTCGAAGCCATACTTGTCGAGCGCCTGCTTCAGGCCCTCAGTTTTCCAGATGTCGGTGTGCAGCGCGCTGCCGTGCTCGAACGGATTGATGTTCCGCTCGACGGCCTCGGGATTCTTGTGGACCAGCAGCTCGAAGCCGAGCTCCTTGGCCATCCGTTCGCGCATCTCGTACATCGCCCGGAACTTCCAGGTCGTATCGACGTGCAGCAGCGGGAACGGCGGCTTGGACGGATAGAATGCCTTGGCCGCCAGATGCAGCATCACGGCCGAGTCCTTGCCGATCGAATAGAGCATCACCGGGCGTTCGGCCTCGGCCGCCACCTCGCGCATGATGTGAATGCTCTCGGCTTCCAGGCGCTGAAGATGGGTCAACGTCTCTGGGGCGATCGCGGGCGCCTTGGCCTGCATCAGGGCTGTACCTTGCACGTGAACCTCGGGCCTCGCCCTGAAATCTAAAGACGAAAAGTCCGCCTGCCGCTCCGGGAGTGCGACATGCAGATTGGCCCTGAGCGACGGCTTACGGGACGGGCGGCGCGATGACGATAGAGTTTTCCTGACAGGCCGACGAGGAAAATGGAGCGGTTCGAATACCGCCAGCCGGTGACTGGCAATGTCCGAAAACCGCGAGACATATCGTGCGCCAGGGTCGAACATCCAAGTCATGGATATGGATGACGACGCCTGCTACCGCGCCTTTCAGATGCGAGACGCCCGCTTCGATGGGCGCATCTTCACCGGCGTGACGAGCACCGGGATCTATTGCCGGCCTATCTGCCCGGCGCGGACGCCCAAGCGCGAGAACATGCGGTTCTTCCGCTCGGCCGCAGCGGCGCAGGAAGCGGGCTTTCGGCCCTGTCTGCGCTGCAGGCCGGAGACCTCGCCCGACCTGGGGTCCTGGCGCGGCACCTCCAACACCGTCTCGCGGGCGCTGGCCCTGATCGAGGCCGGGGCGCTTGACGCCGGCGACGTGGACACTCTGGCCGAACGGCTCGGGGTCGGCGAGCGGCAGCTGCGGCGGCTGTTCCAGCAGCATGTCGGCGCTTCGCCAGTCGCGGTCGCTCAGACTCGGCGGGTGTTGCTCGCCAAGCAGTTGATCCATGAGACGCGGATGCCGATGGCCGAGGTGGCCCTGGCCTCCGGGTTCGGCAGCGTCCGCCGCTTCAACGAGACCTTCCAGCAACTGTTCGCCCGGCCACCGGGCGCGCTGCGCCGCCTGGGCGGGGCCGAGATCGCGGCGGGCGAGGGCGGCGCGGTCAGCATCCGGCTGGCCTATCGCGCGCCCTATGACTGGAACGCGATGATCGCCTTCCTGACCGCGCGGGCGATCCCTGGTGTGGAAACGGTTCGTGACGGGCGATATGCCCGCACCCTGGCGGTCGGCGAAGCGCGGGGCGTGGTGATGGTCGAGCCCGGCGAGGGCGACTATCTCAAGGTCACGCTGAGGTTCCCCAATGTCCAGGCCTGGCCGGCCGTGATCTCCCGGGTGCGGAGGGTGTTCGACCTGGCCGCCGACCCGGCCGTCATCGCCGCCCACCTGTCGGAAGACCCGGACCTGGCGCCGCTGGTGGCGGCCCGGCCCGGACTGCGTGCGCCCGGCGCCTGGGACGGCTTTGAGCTTTCCGTCCGGGCTGTGCTGGGTCAGCAGATCACCGTCCATGCGGCCCGGGTGCTGGCCGGCAAGATCACGGCTGCTCACGGCTCTACGCTGGAGGATGACGCCGCCAACGCCATGGGCCTGACCCACTTCTTCCCGACCCCGGCGCAGCTAGCGCTGTGCGATGTCGAGACCCTGGCGATGCCGCGCGCCAGGGGCCGGGCGCTGGTGGGGCTGGCCGCGGCCGCGGCGGCGGACGCCGAGCTGTTCGGGACCCGGCGCAGTCTGGACGAGGCGGTGGCAGCCCTGCGCGCCCTGCCGGGCATCGGGGAGTGGACGGCGCAGTACATCGCCATGCGAGCCCTTCGCGAGCCCGACGCCTTCCCGAGCGCCGACATCGGCCTGATGCGTGCGCTGGAGACGCCCGAGCGGGTGCGGCCGACCGCGGCTGAGTTGCTGGCCCGCGCCGAGCGGTGGCGGCCGTGGCGCGCCTATGCCGCCTCCCACCTGTGGGCCGCCGATCCGAAGAATCCATCCGAGACCAAACATGCAAAAGCCGCCTGAAGCGCTCTTCCTGGATCGCATGCCGACGCCAGTCGGTGAGGCGTTGCTGGTCACCGACGGCCACGGCTTCCTGCGCGCCTTCGACTGGACGACGCACGAGGAGCGCCTGCTGCGACTGCTACGGCGGCAAAACCCGCCGACCGAGCTGAAGGCGAGCCGCGCGCCGGCCGACATGCGCGCGGCCTTCGACGCTTATTTCGGCGGCGACCTTGCTGCGCTTTCGGCAGTTCCCTGGCGGACCGGCGGCACGGAATTTCAGCGATGCGTCTGGACGGCGCTGTGCACGATCCCGGTCGGCGAAACCTTGACCTACAAGGGCCTGGCCGAGCGCATCGGCAAGCCGGCGGCGATCCGCGCCGTGGGCTTGGCTAACGGCGCCAATCCCGTGGCGATTGTCGTCCCGTGCCACCGGGTGATCGGTTCTGACGGGAGCCTGACCGGATACGGCGGCGGGCTCGACCGCAAGCATTGGCTGCTGACCCACGAAGGGGCCGCGTTCCTGGCGGCGGCGTGACGCGCTAATCGGTCACGCTGACGAAATAGGTATGGTCGTTACATGACTGAAATTTCATGATGCGACACATCGCCCGAACAGCGCGGTCGTCGTATAACGTCGCTCGCCGGAATCGTATCGGACGCACGGGAGAGTTCCGATGCAGACCTTGACCGAGATCGTAGCCGCGGTGGTTGTGTCATCCTCCGCTGCTGCCTATTCGCATTTCGGAGTGACGCTGGACGCCCAGCAGGTTGAAAAACCTGCGCCGGCCGAGCGTACGGTCGCGCGGAGCGTGCCCCGCCGGAGCTCCTCGGCGGCCCCCCGGGTGGTGGTCAAGGCGGCCAAGTCCCCGACACTCGTGCGCGAGATTTGTCCCGACGAAAGAGCGCGCCTATCCAAGGCCTGAGGCGCCTGCGCCAAGTTTCCCTCCGATCAATGCTTTGCGTCGCCGACGTTCGCCGGTAATCCTGAGAACCTAGGCGCAATGGCGGGATGCGCACGCAGAGATGCGTCCGTTTCCGGCAGGGGTGGAAGGCCGCTTACGACGGGCCATGAAGATTAAAAAGCGGCATCAACCTGTTGATTTTAAATCGCTCGACGGCGAACCGCCGGCTGCGGACCCCATGGCCGAGACGGTTGCCGAGGCCGTCGATCCATCGCTGGCCTTCGTGCGGCCGCCCGTCGGCGATCTGACGTTCGAACCCCAGGCCGCAGCCCCGGTCAGCCAGCCGGAGACCAAGCTCGCCGCAGCCGCTCAGCGGCTGGAGGTGACGCGGGCCGCCGATGTCATGCCGCCTGCCTGGCCGATCTATCTCGCCGCGCTGGTGGTGTCGGTGCTGTGGGCCTGCGCCCCGATCGCCTTCGCCTGGGGCTATCGCCGCTCGGTGGCGCCGTTCGATTTCGAGCCGTTCGCCGCGGTGGTGTTTGTGATGTTGGCGGTTGGACCGGCCGCGCTGGTCTGGCTCGTCGCCTATATGGCGCGCCAGGGACAGAAACTCGGCGCCGAGGCCCGCCGCACCAAGGCGCTCGCCGACGAGATGGTCACCCCGGCCATGGCGGCCGGCGCGCAGACCATCGACATGGTTCAGGCGGTCCGCCATGAGATCGCCCAGGCTGGCGCCGCGGCTCAGGAAGCGCGCGACGCCATGGTCGTGCTGCGCCAGTTCCTGGCCAGCGACAGTCAGGAGCTGGTGTCTGCGGCTGCCGAAGCGGCCCGCACTGCCCAGAGCCTTTCGGAGACCCTCGGCCGTGAACGCGCCGAACTGGGCGGACTGGCGCAGACCTTGGACTCCCAGGCGACGGCGGTCGCCGACGCGATCACCCGCCAGGCCAAGATGGTCGGAGAGGCCTCCGACCTGGCCGAGGCGCAGCTGCGTGAGGCCGAAGCTTCGCTTGCCGCGCGCGCCGCCGATCTCGCGGCCGCCGCCGGTGAAACCAGCGACGCGGCGCGCACTGCGTCAGACGACCTCACCCGTCACATCGCCAGGCTGGAAACAGCCGGCCTCGGCGTGACGGAGCAAATCGGCGCCGTGGAGAAGGGCCTGACCGAGCAACGCGCCGGGCTGGTCACCGCCGCCCATGCGCTGCGCGCCGACCAGGAGGCCTTCGCGGCCCAATCCGAGACCCACGCTGCGCAGTTGTCGGAGTTCATCAGCCAGGCCCGCCTGTCGGCCGCCGAGATGGGCGACCGTGCCGTGAAGGGCGGTGAGGCGCTGCGCCAGTTGATGGCCGAGGCCACCGAGCAGTTCCGCGAACTGGCGGAGTCCGCCAAGGCCGAGCGTGACGAATTCGGACAGTCGACCCTGCATTCCGTCGAAGCGGTCGCCCAGGCCGCCGCCGCCGAGCGCGAGCGGATGGAATCCCAGGCCAGGGCGGCGATCGAGGCCATGACTGCGGCTGCCGAGGAGACCCGGCAGGTCGCCGCGCGTCACGCCGAGACGGCGCGTGACCAGGTCGACCAACTCTCCGAGGCGGCGTTCACCGCCGGTCAGAACGCCAACAAGGTCTTCGAAGCGCGTCTGGCGGAAGCCCGCGCCCTGATCGAGCAATCGGCCCAGATGGTTGAACAGGCCGGGGCCGCGACGATCAGCAAGCTCGATGAAGGAGCCCGCGCCGCCCGCGCCACCCTGGACGAACTGACCGCGATGCTCAGCGAGATCGAGGATCGCGCGACCAAACTGCCAGCCGCCGCCCGCGACCGGGCCGAGGAGGTGCGCCTGGCCGTGGCCGAGAGCATCGACGAGCTGATGGACCACGCCCGCCGCACCGCCGATGAGACCCAGGCGATCGACCAGGCCTTCCAGGAACGCGTGCGCCGCAACTACGACATGCTTAGCGACGCCGTGCGGATGATGGGCTCGGTGGCCACGTCCAGCAGTGGGCCGCCGGCTACGCCGGTCCTGCGTGAGCGGCCGCCGCGGGATTCGCTCCGTGCGAGCCTCGCCAAGTCGGCGGAGATAGCTGAGAGCCCCGAGCCGCTGGAAGCCGCCCCACCGCCGGAACCGATTGCGGTCGTTCCCGAGCCCGTCGCCGCGGCGCCCGAACCGCTGTTCGAGGACGACGACTCGGAACTCGAACTCAACGATCCGATCCCGCCGCCACCGATCGAGGAGAAGATCGCCAAGGCTGCGCGCCCGCGGCTGCGCCTGACTCCGACCGCCACCGACGAGGAGTTCGCCACGGTCTTCGAACAGGCCGCTGGCCGTCATGAAGACCCAGGCGGCGACGGCTGGACCTGGAAGGACCTGCTGTCGTCGTTGGAGGAACCCGATGGAGCCGAGCCGGTCCCGCATCCGCCGCTTGAGGAGACACTGGCCGCGGAAATCGGCGCCATGGGCATCGACCCGACCGCCCTCCTGCCGCGCAGCCGGATCCATGAACTGGCCGCCGCGCTGCAGATGCGCGACCTCGAAGGCGCACGGGCGGTAGTGCGCAGGCTGGCTCCCGCGGCGACACGGCGTCTGGCCCGCAAGCTGTTCACCGACGAACAGCTCAAGCGTCAGGTGCTGAGCTATCTCAGCCGCTACCACGACCTGCTGGAGGACGCCGCCGAGCGTGATCCGGAAGGCTTCCTGGTCGAGACCCTGCTGAGCTCAGAAGCCGGACGCACCTACCTGCTGTTTGACGCGGCCGCCGGCGACCTGGCTTGACGAGGCGCCTGACCGTCCGTGACGAACGTTGGCCGCTGGCCAGCGCGTTCGTCATCGCGCGGGGGGCAAAGACCGAGGCTCATGTCCTAGTGGCGGAGATCGCGCAGGACGGCGTCATTGGGCGCGGCGAGGCGGTGCCTTACGCCCGTTATGGCGAGAGCATGGAGAGCGAGCTGGCGCGGGCGGAGAGCCTGCGGGACGCACTTGAGGCCGGGGCCGACCGCGCGGCCTTGCAGGCGCTGGCGCCGGCTGGCGCGGCCCGCAATGCGCTGGACTGCGCGCTCTGGGATCTCGAGGCCAAACTGAGCGGCGTGCCGGCTTGGCGCGCGGCCGGGCGGGTCCGCCTTGATCCGGTGAAGACCTGCTACACCATCAGCCTCGACACCCCGGAGGCGATGGCGCAGGCGGCGCGCGCCTCGGCGCGCCGTCCGTACCTGAAACTGAAGATCGGCGGGGCGGGCGACCTGGACCGTGTGGAGGCGGTGCGCGCCGCCGCGCCCAAGACCCGTCTGATCGTCGACGCCAATGAGGGGCTCAGCTTCGATGAGCTGGTGCGTCTGGCGCCGGAGTTCGCCCGGCTCGACATCAAGATGATCGAACAACCGCTGCGGGCGGGCGAGGACGAGGCTCTAGTGGGCTATCGGAGCCCGGTGATCCTCTGTGCGGACGAAAGCCTGCACACCCGTGCCGATCTGGCGGCCTGCGCGCAGCGTTACGGGGCGGTGAATATCAAGCTCGACAAGGCCGGCGGGCTGACCGAGGCGCTGGCGGTGGTGGCGCAGGCCCGCTCGCTGGGCCTGGAAATCATGGCCGGCTGCATGGTGGCGACCTCGCTGTCGATGGCGCCGGCGATGATCATCGCCCAGGGCGCGGAGGTGGCGGACCTCGACGGGCCGCTGCTGCTGGCCAAGGACCGCGAGCCGGGCCTGCGGTACGACGGCTCACTGATTTTTCCGCCCGCGCCAGAGCTTTGGGGCTAGGCTGGAGCTTTCCCGTAGCGCTGACGTTGATGCGTGATGGCTGAAGACAGAGAAAAGGCTCACAGCGCCTGGCGCGCAGCAGAGCGGATCAAGCGAATCTCCGATCGGCTGATCAGATTGGGGCCGGTCGGCCTGGGCCTCGACGGCGTCCTGGCCTGGGTGCCGGTCGCCGGCACGGTCTATAGCGTCGGGGCCGGTGGTCTGCTGCTGTACCATGGCGTGAAGGCTGGCGCCTCGCTGCCGACCCTCGCCCGCATGGCAGGCTATGTCCTGTTGGACTCCGCAGCTTCGGTGCCGCCAGTGATCGGTTGGGCCGTCGACACGTTGTTTCCTGGACACCTGATGGCTGCAGGCGCGTTGCAGAAGGACATCGAGGCGCGCCACGGGCCTTCCGAGCTTCCGGCCAGCTGGTACGGCAAGGCCAAGCCCGGAAAGGTGGCTTCGGCGCGCAGATAGGAGCCCGCGCCATGTTCAAGCATGTGAAGTTCTCGGGGCTTCCGGTCAGCGACCAGGACCGCGCCATGGCCTTTTATCGCGACGTGCTTGGGCTGATCGTGGCGACCGACCAGCAATACGGCAGCGGCTGGCGGTGGATCGAGCTGGAGGTGCCGGGGTCGCCGACCCGCATCCTGTTCGAGCGCCGGCCGGACGATAAGCCTGGCGAGCAGCCGAGCCTCATCCTCGTCGTCGATGACATAGATTCGGTGTTCGCCGAGTTGAAGGCCAGGGACGTGGTCTTCGATCAGGAGCCGATCGACGCGCCCTGGGCCCCCAAGGAGCGCTACGCCCTGCTGCGAGACAGCGAGGGCAACCTGGTCATGTTGGGCTCGGGCTGAGCCCTCATGCCTTTTCCAGCTGGGCATAGCCCATTTGCTCGTTCAGCCGGTCCATGACTTCGATCGCCGCCTCGGGCACCACCGTGCCAGGGGTGAAGATCGCCGCAACGCCCGCGTCCCGCAGGGCTTGGAAATCCTCGGGCGGTATGACGCCGCCGACCACGACCAGGATGTCGGAGCGGCCGAGCTTGGCGAGTTCGTCCTTCAGCTCCGGCACCAGGGTGAGGTGCCCGGCCGCCAGCGAACTGGCTCCGACGACGTGGACGTTTTCGGCCACCGCCTGGGCGGCGGCTTCGGACGGCGTCTGGAACAGGTTGCCGATATCAACCTCGAAGCCGAGGTCGGCGAAGCCCGAGGCGATCACCTTCTGGCCGCGGTCGTGGCCGTCCTGGCCCATCTTGGCGATCATCACCCGCGGCTTGCGGCCGTCCGCCTGGCGGAAGGCCTCGGTCATCGCCTTGGCGCGATCGGCCTGGGGCGTGGCGCCGGCTTCGCGCAGATAGACCCCCGTCACAGCGAAGGCGTCTGCGGCGTGGCGGCCGAACACCTTCTCCAGGGCCATGCTGATCTCGCCGACCGTCGCCTTAGCGCGGGCGGCGTTGACCGACAGCTCAAGCAGGTTGCCGCCCCCTGCCGCGCCGTTGGTCAGGGCGGTGAGGGCGCTTTCCACGGCGGCCGGATCGCGTTCGGCGCGCAGGCGAGCGAGTTTCTCCAGCTGGCGCTCGCGCACCGCCGAGTTGTCGACCTTCAGGACCGGAATTTCGTCGGCGACCTTTGGCTTGTAGCGGTTGACCCCGACAACGCTCTGGCGGCCGGCGTCGATGCGCGCCTGGGTGCGGGCGCTGGCCTCCTCGATGCGGCGCTTGGGTAGGCCGTCTTCGATGGCCTTGGCCATTCCGCCCAGCGCCTCGACCTCGGCGATGTGCTCCAGGGCGCGCGCGGCCAGATCGGCGGTCAGGCGCTCGACATAGTAGGAGCCGCCCCACGGATCGATCACCCGGGTCTGGCCGCTCTCAAGCTGCAGGAAGAGCTGGGTGTTGCGGGCGATCCGCGCAGAGAAATCAGTCGGCAGCGCCAGGGCTTCGTCGAGCGAGTTGGTGTGCAGACTCTGAGTTTGGCCGCCGGTGGCGGCGATCGCCTCGACCAGGGTGCGGGGCACGTTGTTGTAGACATCGTGCGCGGCCAGGCTCCAGCCGCTGGTCTGGGTGTGCGCGCGCAGGCTGAGCGAGCGCGGGTCCTTGGGGTCGAACTCGTCCTTCATCAGCTTGGCCCACAGCAGGCGGCCTGCGCGCTGCTTGGCGATCTCCATGAAGGCGTTCATGCCAGCGTTCCAGAAGAACGACAGGCGCGGCGCGAACTGGTCGACGGTCATGCCCGCGGCGACGCCGGCGCGCACATACTCGATGCCGTCGGCCAGGGTGTAGGCCAGCTCCAGGTCCAGCGTCGCACCGGCTTCCTGGATGTGATAGCCGCTGATCGAGATCGAGTTGAACTTCGGCATTTCGCGCGAAGTATATGAAAAGATATCCGAAATTATCCGCATCGAAGGCAGGGGCGGATAGATGTAGGTGTTCCGGACCAGGAATTCCTTGAGGATGTCGTTCTGGATCGTGCCCGACAGTTTGGCGTGTTCGACGCCCTGTTCCTCGGCAGCGACAATGTAGAGCGCCAGGACCGGCAGCACGGCGCCGTTCATGGTCATCGAGACGCTCATCTTGTCGAGGGGAATGCCGTCGAACAGGGTGCGCATGTCGAGGATGGAGTCGATCGCCACGCCCGCCATCCCGACATCGCCCTTCACGCGCGGATGGTCGCTGTCGTAGCCGCGGTGGGTGGCTAGGTCGAAAGCCACTGACAGGCCCATCTGACCGGCCGCCAGGTTGCGGCGATAGAAGGCGTTGGAATCCTCCGCGGTGGAGAAGCCCGCATACTGGCGGATCGTCCATGGGTTGGTGAGGTACATGGTCGGATAGGGGCCGCGCACGAACGGCGCTAGGCCCGGATAGCCGGTGGTGAGTCCCTCGATGTCGGAGGGGCCGTAGGATGGCTTGACGTCGATGCCTTCCGGCGTTTCCCAGCGGTCGCCCTTCAGCGGCTTACGCGCCAGCGTCTCGGCGTCAAATGGCAGGGCGGAAAAGTCGGGAAACGAGCTCATCGGGCAGCCTCATGGGACTCGGCGAGGCGGATAGGGCTCAGCGGCGGACAGTGGCCGTCCGGACCCGGCAAGCGCGGCGAAGGCGCATCGACCGCGCTTTGCGCCGCACTCTCGACCTCGACCGGCGCGTCCTGCGTCGGTGGAAAGGCGGTGACCCCGACGATCTTCGGCGGGCCGGCCGAGTCGCGAGCAGCGCGGACAGAGGCGACCTCGGCGGCGATGCGGCCGGTGGCGAGGGCCGCGATCAGGCCGCCCTGGGCCTCTATGGACTGGAACTGCATCCAGGCGGCGCGGGCCATTTCATCGCTCAGGGCCTCGACATAGCCGGAGCCGGCGGCGGGATCGGCCACGCGTCCGAGGTGGGCCTCTTCCATCAGCACCAGTTGGGCGTTGCGGCTCTGGCGGCGGGCGAAGGCGGTCGGCAGGCCGATGGCGTCGGTGAAGGCTCCGAGCACCATGGCGTCGGCGCCGCCGACCGCGGCCCCGAAGGCGGCGGAGGTCAGGCGCAGCATGTTCGTCCAGGCGTCCTGCACAGTGAGCATGCGGCCGGAGGAGCGGGCCTCGATGATGGCCGGGGTGCTGACGCCGCAGGCGGCCGTGACGCGAGCCCAGAGAGCGCGGGCCGCCCGCAGCTTGGCGATGGTGGCGAAGTAGTCGGCGTCGGCCGCGAGGCCGAGTTGAACGGACGCGAAGGCCTGTGGCATCGGCATCCCGGCGCGGACCAGAGCCTTGGCGTAGCTGAGCGCAGCAGCGATAGTGAAGGCCAGTTCGCCAGCCTCGCCGCCGCCCGCCTCATGCACCACGCGGCCGGAGGCCAGGAAGAGGCTCGCTTTCGGATAGGCCTCGGCGAGGCGCGCGCCGACGGTGGCCGCCGAGACGAGGTGGCTCTCCACCGGACCCGGGCTTTCCCCGTTGCGGGCGAACGCACTAAGCGGATCCATATGGAAGTGGAGGAGGGCGGTGGGCGAGCCCTTCGCGGCGGCGGCCAGCCAGTCGGCCGCCTTGGGCCCGTGGAAGCCGGCGTCGAGCGCGATCGACGCCATTTCCAGCATCACGCCTTCGACGGCGCGAGCCATGTCTGCCGCCGACCCGATGGCGGCGCCCTGGTCGCCGGTCGGATCGATGACGAGCAGGCCGGATGCAGCCCCGCCCTCCAGATCGGCGAGCAGGTCGCGATTGGCCCGGCCGACGTCAGGATGGGCCAGAATCGCGCGGACATCCCACGGCCGTTCAGCATCGCGCAGGCTCAGCGGAAAGCCGGCTCCGGTCTGCGCCGCCTCGTAGAGCGGCGCGATCGGAAGGCCTTCCAGGGTCTGGCGTTGCAGGCTCTCGAACGGCGCGTCCTTCAGCGTCTTCTCGACCAAGGCGCGCCAGTCTTCGGCGGTGGCGACAGGGAAGGCCGCGGGCGGGTTGAAAGCGTGGGTCATCGCGCCGTCATTGGGGCCTGTCCGCCGAGCGCGTCAAGTTCACGCGGGGTCACGATCGGGCGTGGCTTGCGTCGGCAAATCGTTTATGTGTACGCTGTAAAAATTAGATCGACGCCACCCATAAGGACGACCTTCAATGGCCCTGCCTCCGATTCTCGCTGAGCGCCTGCGTATTCCCGTCATCGGTTCGCCGCTGTTCATCATCTCCGGTCCGGAACTGGTGATCGCCCAATGCAAGGCCGGCATTGTCGGATCCTTCCCGGCCCTGAACGCGCGGCCCGCGAGCCAACTCGACGAGTGGCTGGCCCAGATCACCGAGGAACTGGCCGATTGGGATCGGAAGAACCCCGACCGGCCCTCGGCCCCGTTCGCGATGAACCAGATCGTCCATAAGACCAATGACCGTCTCGAGCACGACGTGGAGATGGCGGTGAAATACAAGGTGCCGGTGACGATCACGTCGCTGGGCGCGCGCGAAGACGTGAACCAGGCGATCCATTCCTATGGCGGCGTGGTCTTGCACGACGTCATCAATGATCGCTTCGCCCGCAAGGCGGTGGAGAAGGGCGCAGACGGCCTTATCCCGGTCGCGGCTGGCGCGGGCGGCCATGCCGGCCATCTGTCGCCGTTCGCCCTGGTGCAGGAACTGCGCGACTGGTTCGACGGGCCGATCGCGCTGTCCGGCTCGATCGCCAGCGGCGCGGCCATCCTGGGCGCCCAGGCCATGGGCGCGGACCTAGCCTATATCGGCTCGGCGTTCATCGCCACGCGCGAAGCGAACGCCCAGCAGGACTACAAGGACATGATCGTCTCTAGCCGCGGCGACGACATCGTCTACTCGAACCTGTTCACCGGCGTGCACGGCAACTATTTGCGCCCGTCGATCGAGGCCGCCGGCCTCGACCCGGACAATCTTCCGCAGTCCGACCCGTCCAAGATGAGCTTCGGTTCGGGCGGCAATCAGAAGGCCAAGGCCTGGAAGGATATCTGGGGCTGCGGCCAGGGCATCGGCGCGATCAACGACATCCCGAGCGCTGGCGATCTGATCGACCGTCTGGCGGCCGAGTACGAATCCGCCAAGGCCGACCTCGCCCGAAAGACCGCCCTGACCCGGGGCAGCGCCCTGGCCATGGCCGCGGAGTAGGCGAGGCCGCAAAAGAAAACGGCGGGAAGGTTTCCCTTCCCGCCGCCGCCTTTGAACGCTGAGCGTTCGTAGATCTTATCGGAACAGGCCGAGCAGGGTGCTCGACGACTGGTTGGCGATACTGAGGGCCTGAACACCGAGCTGTTGCTTGGTCTGCAGGGCCTGCAGTTTCGCACTTTCCTTGGCGAGGTCGGCGTCCACCAGGTTACCGACACCAGCGTCCAGGGTGTCCTGGAGCTTCATGACGTTGGTCAGGTGGGTGTCGAGCGCCTTGGCGCCCGTACCGATCTTCGACAGCGACGAAGACACGCTCTGGATCGCGGTTTCCAGGTCGGACACGTCACCGGCCGAGACCGTACCGGTGAGGGCGGTCAGGGTGCCG
>NZ_JBFUIW010000025.1:0-43804 GCF_056401675.1 Phenylobacterium sp. P4_E10
GGCCGCGGGCGCAGCTCCGGCGGCAGCGGCTCCGGCGGCGGCTCCGGCTGCGGCGGCTCCGGCCGCCGCGCACTAAGCCTTTCTAATAACGGCGGAAAGCGGTGGGTTCGCCCACCCCCGCCGCGACGTAACGAGCCCTTGTCACCGACAAGGGCTCGATTGCTGTGGCCATGTGGTGGGCGTTGGCGTGGAGGATCGTCGCGCCGTCCAGCATGATCGCCACGTGCCCTTTCCAGAACACCAGGTCGCCGCGGGACAGCTCGCCCTCAGCCACGTCATGTCCGGCCGCCTGCTGCTGATCGGTGTCGCGCGGCAGCGCTACGCCGCAAGCGCCAAACGCTTGCTGCACAAGGCCTGAGCAGTCGAGGCCCAAGCTCTCGCGACCGCCCCACAGATAGGGGGTCCCGAGGTAGCGCTGGGCCACATCGGCAGGATCGGTCTCGAAGCTGCCGATCGCCGCCAGATGCTCGCGGACCATCCAGCCGGAGCCGGAAACCCTTGCAAACCGGCCTTCCACCGCCTCGATCCGCAGCAGGCAGCCCAGCGAATAGGGGCCCAGGGCGCGGGACTTGATGCTCGGCTGGGCGAAAGCGTAGGTCCGGAGCGCCGAAACCTTCATATCCGGGCCGCCATCGGCAGGTTTCAGGGCGCCAATTTCCACAAACCCGACATAACCGTCGCGGCGGGCCTGGCCCCAGGCGAAGCCGTCCTTCTCCTCAAGCACGTCAAACCCTTCCCCGAACAGCAGTTGGTCGAGCTGCTCGGCGTTCGGATCGGGCGCGCGCCGCACGGCCGCGGCGGGCGCCGCGCAGGCGTATCGGCGCGTATCGGCATAGCGGTCGGCGGTGACGACAGCTTCCAGCGACCGGGCCGCCAGGTCGCTGCGGGCCAGGGTGACGCGCGGATCGAAGCTCATTGGAAGCGGTCCGAGATCATCCGGTAGAGGGCGCGAACAGCCTGCACCTCGCCGCCCGAGGGCCAGCCGGGCCGGCCGCGCGGGTTCCAGGCGAAGATGTCGAAGTGGGCCCACGGACCGGCTGGCGCGAACTTCTGGAGGAACAGGGCGGCGGTGACCGAGCCGGCCTGGGCCCAGGCGTCGGAGTCGTTCTTGATGTCGGCGACGTCGCTGTCGAGCGAGTCGACATAGCCCTTCCACAGCGGCATGCGCCACATCGGGTCGGAGACCGCCTTCATCGCCGCCTCGATCTGGCCGGCCAACTCGTCGTCGTCGGTGTAGAACGGCGGCAGCTGCGGGCCGAGCGCCATGCGCGCGGCGCCGGTCAGGGTGGCGAGGTCGAGGGTCAGCGCCGGCTCCAGCTCGGCGGCCCGGGTCAGGGCGTCAGCCAGGATCAGGCGGCCCTCGGCGTCGGTGTTGCCGACCTCGATCGACAGCCCCTTACGGCTGGCCAGCACGTCGCCCGGCCGCATGGCGTCGCCCGAGATGGCGTTCTCCACCACCGGGACCAGCACCGACAGCCGCACCGGCAGCCGCGCGGCCATGATCATCCGGCCGAGCGCCAGGACGTGAGCGGCGCCGCCCATGTCCTTCTTCATGTTACGCATGCCGGCCGACGGCTTGATGTCGAGGCCGCCGGTGTCGAACACCACGCCCTTGCCGACCAGGGCGACCAGCGGCTTGTCGGCCTGCCCCCACGAAATCTCGATCATGCGCGGCGCGCGCGAGGCGTCGGCGGCGCGGCCGACCGCGTGGACGGCCGGATAGTTCGCCTCCAGCAGTCCCTCCCCGGTGACCACGGTGATCGAGGCGCCGTACTGCTCGGCGATCTCGCGGGCGATGGTTTCGATCTGCAGCGGCCCCATGTCGTTGGGCGGGGTGTTGACCATGTCGCGGGCCAGGGCGCAGGCGTGGGCGACGCTGTGGACCTCGGCGAGGTCGACGCCATCGCCGACCACCAGCCGGGCGCGCTTTTCGCCCTTCTTCTTGTAGCGGTCGAACCGGTAGCTTCCGAGCGCGAAGGCCAGGGCGATCTCGCCGCGGTCGACGCCGGCGGGGGCCGAGGCGATCTGGTAGTCGCCGGCCGGCAGCTTGCCGGCCAGGGCGCGGAAGCCCATGGCCTCGCCCGACTCGCCCAGGCCGAACAGCACCTCGGCGATGGCGCCGCCGGTGTCGGGGACGACCAGCAGCTGGCCGGCTTTGGCCTTGAACTCCGCGAGCTCGACGAAACCCTTCACGAAGGCCGCGCGGCCTTCGAGGAAGCCGGCCAGTTCGCGTTCGTTCAGCGCGTGGACGGGGACGACGACGCCCTCTGCGTGGTCGACGACGACTTCGGTCATGGCGAACTCCGGGCCGGGGAAATTATGCTTAACGCTTCCTTTAAGCAGGCGGCGGATGCTGGGCGCAGTCATCCGGAGCCCGCCATTCATGTGTCGCATGTCGGCCCTCGCCGCAACCGCCCTCGCCCTGTCGCTGTTCGCAGGTCCAAGCCTGGCCGCGTCTAAGGACAAGGCCGCGCCCGCCACGGCCGCTTCGCCCGCGCCGGTCAAGGCCACCGCCCAGGAGCGGGCGAAGGTCGCGCGCCTCGACCCGCTGGCCCGCGCCGCCTTCTGGGCCAATGAGGCCCAGGTCGATAGCGCCGACGTCGAGGCGGGCATCCAGCTCTCCCAGGCGCTGCGCCAACTGGGCAAGTACGACGACGCCATCTCTGCGGCCCAGAAGGCGACGACGGCGGCGCCCGGCAATGTCGAGGCGCTGCTGGAGCTGGCCCGCGGCCAGGTCGGACGCGGCCAAGGGTTCTACGCCGTCGAACCGGCCCGTGAGGCCCAGCGCCTGGCGCCGCGCGACTGGCGCGCGCCGTCACTGCTGGGCGTGGCCTACGAACAGGCCAGCCGCTACGAGGAGGCGCTGGCCGCCCACAAGCTGGCGCTGGGCCTGGCCCCAGACAACCCCGTGGTGATGGGCAACCTGGCGATGTTCTACGCCGCGCGCGGCGAGACCGCCCAGGCCGAGAGCCTGCTGCGCCAGGCCGTCGCCAAGCCCGGCGCGCCGATCGCGGTGCGCCAGAACCTGGCGTTGGTGCTGGGCCTGCAGGGCCGCATGGACGAAGCCGAGCGCCTGGCCCGCCAGGACCTGCCGCCCGAAGTGGTCGAGAACAACCTCGCCTGGCTGCGTAGCGCCACGGCCGCCCCGGGGGTTAGCCGTTCCTGGGACAGTGTCCGCAAAGCCCAGTAGCCGGGCGAGCCGGCGTCGGATCTCCTGAGACGGGACCAGTAAAAAACCTGAGGAGACGCGCCCACGGCGCCGGTGCATGATCATCGGGGGCCTGGAGCACTCAGGTGGTCATCGAAATCGAACGGAAGTTCCTCGTCGCCAATGACATGTGGCGAGTCGGCGCCCGCCCAGGAGTGCACTTTCGGCAAGGCTATCTGCCGAAGACCGCCATCGACACCGTGCGGATCCGATGCAGCGAGCTCGAGGCGAGCGTCACCATCAAGAGCCCACGGCGCGGTCTGACGCGGCAGGAGCACAGCTATGCGATCCCGCTGACGGAAGGCGAAGATCTGCTGCGTCTCTGCCCCGGGCTGGTCGACAAGGTCCGGCACCTGGTGACGCACCAGGGCGATGTCTGGGACATCGACGTCTATCTCGGCGCCGCCAGCGGACTGGTCGTGGCGGAGATCGAGCTGGAGCACGAGGAGCAGCCGTTTTCGCTCCCGCCGTGGCTGGGCGCCGAGATCAGCTACGACAGCCGCTACCGCAACTCGGCCATCGCCGTGAACGGCGCGCCGCCGCGGGAGGTTCCGCCTCCGGTCGCCACCTGGACGATCAGGCCGCCGAGCGCTGAGCGCGCGCCGCCGCCCCTGGCGCTTTAGGCCGCAATCACCTGCGGGCTGCTCGCCCATCTGATCACGACGACCGGGTCGGATGACCGGGGAACTGCTTGGCGTCGTCGCAGATCTCGTACCAGGCCGGCTTGTCGGCGGTGAACTCGTGGAAGCGGTTGCGGACCTGCGGGTCGTCGTCGAAGCAATGAGCGGCGATCGGGAACGTGTCGGCCTCGGAGTCGATCTCGCCCAGCGACGTGCCGCAGACACGGCAGAAGCAGCGGGCATAGGTGAACGGCGCGGCGGGCGTGTAACGGGCGACAGCGTCTTGGCCTGCGATCCAGCGAAGGGTTTCACGGCGGACGAACACGAAGGCGCCGGCCCCGAGCTTGCGGCAGCGCGAGCAATGGCAGGTCCCCATCATGGTCGGCGGCTCGGTCAGGGCGAAGCGGACTTCCCCGCAACAGCAGCTTGCCTGGATCATGGCCATCCTCCTGGGCTTGTCGGAGGCGAGCCTATCCCGGGCGCGGCCGGAACCTGTCAGCAGCCTGACGCTCGAACCGCGACGGAGATCGGCGGCGCGGCAAGCGGGGACGGAAAGCCCAGACGAGGCTGGGAATGAGGGCGGCGCTCAGGGCGCAAAGCGCGGAGGCCGCGAACAGCGTGAGCATGGCATGTCTCGCATCGGCGGCGCGGATCGGCGCCTGGGAGAGGACGCCGAAGGATCGCCCGCCGATGGGGCCCCCGCCTATGACCGAGGTCACACCGCGGCGGACTGTCCCCGGACGAACTGTCCCAGGCGCGCGGCGTCAAGGATGCGGATGCGGCCGTACTCGAGCTGCACGACGCCTTCGCGCTGGAAATCGGCCAAGTGGAGATTGACCGTCTTGCGGGTCAGGCCGACGGTTTCGGCCAGGGACTGCTGACTCATCTGTAGGACGTCGCCGGCGCGACCGTTGCGTGAGGTGGCCAGCAGGCGGGCGGCGATCCGCTCGCGCGGGCCGAGACCGACCATGTCGGCGCCCCACTGCAGTCCGCTGCGGAGTTGAAGATAGAGCAAGTTGGCGATCGCTCGCCAGATGTCGGGGTACTGGGCGGCGATCCGCGACAGGGCCGGCGCGGAGACCTTCAGCACCAGGCAAGGTTCAGCGCAGACCACCGAGATCAGCTGCGGGCCACCGACGAACTCGGGCGTATGGCCCCATGCGGTCCCGGTCACCATCTGGCCCAGGTGGATCGGCTGACCGTCACGGCCACTATAGAAAAAATTGGCCGATCCCTTGATGAGAACCATCAGGCCCGTGTTTTCGTCGCCCTCGGTCTGAACCGTGCGGCCGGTGGCGAGTTTTAGCAGCGAGCCTTCGGAAATCAGTGTTTGCGGAACGTTGTCGTGGCAGCCGGAAAGCCAGCGGGCGGCGCGAAGAAGCACCAATGCTGCTTCAGAATCACTATTCATGTTTAAAATGTAACTTTAGTGGCAATTCTTCGATATTATCCAAATACTTGGACAGCACGCAATGCGAGCAAGCGTCGCAGTTGCGTCACCCCTCGGCCACGCGCTCCAGTCGCCGCGGATCGATGACGAACAGCCGGCCGTAGTCGAGGCGGACCAGGCCCTGGCGCTGGAAGTCGGCGAGGTAGCCGTTCACGGTCTTGCGGGTAAGGCCGACCATCTCGGCCAAGGCCTGCTGGCTGAGCGTCAATCCGTGGTCGGATTGCTGATTGCGAACCAGGGAGACCAACCGCGCCGCGAGCCGCTGGCGCGGCGGCAGGGCGATGGCGCCGGCCGCCAGATGCAGGGTCGCGCGCAGCTGAAGGTAGACCAGGCTGGCCACCGCCCGCCAGATTTCCGGCTGGGTGCGGGTGATACGCTCCAGCCCGGCGTCGGAGACCCGCAGCAGCAGACTGGGCTCGGCGCAGACGGCCGTCACCAGCCGGGGGCCGCCGCCGAAGCTCATGGTCTGGCCGAGCGCCGCACCGGCGCCGATCTGGTTGAAGCGCACTTCGCGGTCGCCGGGCGCCTGGCAATAGAGGTCGAGCGCGCCGGCCACCACCACCAGCAGGCCGGTCTGTTCGTCGCCCTCGGCCTGCGCCCAGCGGCCGGCCTCCAGCCAGGCGAGCGAGCCCTCGGCCAACAGTGCGCCAGCCAGGCCCTCGCCGTGGGGCGCGAGCCATCCGGCTCCGCCAAGCATGTCCAGCGCCAGGCGCCGATCGTCCGCCATGAGAGACTGTAACCTGAGTGACAATCCTCGGCGAGCCAGGTTCTAGGCTGGCCTCAACAACCAACGCCCCGGGAGGCGACATGAGCACCATCATCCGCGAGACCGAAGGCTGCGGAGCAGAAGTCAGCGGCGTCGCCCTGGCCAGGGCCAGCGACGCCGAGATCGCGCTGATCCGAAAGGCCGTGTTCGACCGCGGGGTCGCCTTCCTGCACGACCAGCACCTGAGCTCCGAAGAGCAGATCGCGTTCGCCGAGCGGATCGGGCCGATCGTGGTCAACCGCTACTTCCCGCCGTCCGAACGCTTTCCGCAGATCGCCAAGGTCGAGAAGACCGAGACCCAGACCACCAATATCGGCGGCGGCTGGCACACTGATCACAGCTATGACCAGGAGCCGGCCATGGGCTCGGTGCTGCTGGCCATCGAGACCCCGCCGAGCGGCGGCGACACCCTGTTCGCCGACATGTACGCCGCCTACGACGCGCTGTCGGACGGACTGAAGGCGACGTTGGCGGGCCTGCGGGCGTTCCACGCCTCCGAGCACATCTACGGCAAGGAGGGTGTGTTCACGAAAACCGACCAGGCGCATCTGGCCGGACGCGACGACACCCCCTCGGCCGTGCATCCGGTGGTGATCACCCATCCGGGCAGCGGCAAGAAGGCGCTCTATGTGAACCCCGGCTTCACGCTGGGCTTCGAGGGCTGGAGCCAGGAGGAGAGCCGGCCGCTGCTGAACTACCTGTTCCAGCACGCGACCAAGTCGCAGTTCACGCACCGGTTCTCGTGGCGGCCGGGATCGATGGCGATCTGGGACAATCGGGCGACCTGGCACCTGGCGATGAACGACTATCACGGCCACCGGCGACTGATGCATCGCATCACCATCGCCGGCGGACCGCTGGCGGCCTAGGCGGCGTCGAGGAAGACGTCGGGCGAAACGACTGTCCGGACAAGTCCGCGGTGTGTCCGGGCGCGGCACGGCTTGGCGGGCCTGCAGACTGCGGGCATGAGGGGCGCATGTCAGAGACCGCTCCCAAGTCCGCCCGCGGCGAGATCGCCGAGATCGTATCCACCGTGGCCACCGCCCTGGTCATCGCCCTGGTGTTGCGGGTGCTGTTGTTCCAGCCCTTCACCATCCCCTCCTCATCGATGGAGCCGGGCCTGGTGACCGGCGACTACGTGATCGTCTCGAAGTTCAGCTACGGCTGGAGCTACGCTTCGGTCCCGATGCTGCCGCCGATGGGCGAGGGACGGCTGCTGGGGAGCGGGCCGGCGCGCGGCGACGTGTTGGTGTTCCACCAGCCTGGGCGACCGCCCAAGGACCTGATCAAGCGGGTGGTGGGGCTGCCGGGCGACCGGATCCAGGTGCGCGAGGGGGCGGTCTATGTGAACGGCGAGCCGATCCCGCGACGGGTGATGGGTCCAGGCCAGGACCACGACAGTCCCGACCAGCCGGTGACGGCGATCGTCGAGACCACTGGGCGCACCTACGCCACCTTCGACCGCGGCCCGGGCGGGCCTGGCGACGACACCGAGGTCTATGTGGTCCCGGCCGGGTCCTATTTCATGATGGGCGACAATCGCGACAACTCGCTGGACAGCCGCTGGCCGCGCGAGGCGGACGGGGTCGGGTTCGTTCCGGCGCGGGACATCGTCGGCAAGGCGCAGATCGTGCTGCTGTCCTGGAAGCCGGGCGCCGCGCTGCTCAAGCCCTGGACCTGGCTGAACCTGAACCCCGAGCGGTTCCTGAAGCCGATCGTCTAGGCGCTAGCGGGCGCGGAACTCGGCCAGGCTGACCGCGCCGTCGCCGTTGGCGTCGAGGCGGGCGAACTCAGCGCCGCTGACCGCGCCGCTGTGGTCGAGGTCGAAGCGCTCGAACCCGCTGCGGTCGACCTGGCCCGCCAGCGACGGCAGGGCGGTGGCCCCGACCGCCAGGGCGACGGCCGCGCCGAGCGCCAGTTGCAGCCAGCCGCGCGCCGGCCGGGCGGAGGGCGGCGGTGCGAGCCTGGCCTCGATGAAGCCGCGCAAGGCTTCGCTGGCGCTGATCCCCTCGCCCTGGCAGCGGGCCATGAAGGCCTGCTTGGTCTCATAGGGAAGACGGATCTCGAGCGTCTCGCTCTTCTTCGGCGGCCGGGACATGAGCTGCTGCCTTGCTGGTGCTGCGAAGCGCCAATGAAGCGGTGTTCGCGCGGCCGGAACAGGGCGGACTTGTCCGGACAGGCCGCTAGCCGGCCCCGCCGCCGGCCGCCATCAGGTCGCGCACCTTGAGGATCGCCGGACCGAGGATGACGATGAACAGCACCGGCAGGAAGAAGACGATCATCGGGATGGTCAGCTTGGCCGGCAGCTGCGCGGCCTTCTTCTCGGCCGCGGCGATGCGCATGTCGCGGTTCTCCTTGGCCATGACCCGCAGGGCCGCGCCCAGCGGGGTGCCGTAGCGCTCGGCCTGGATCATGGCGGTGGTCACCGACTTGATGCCCGGATGGTTGGTCCGGCGGGCCAGGCCCTCATAGGCCATGCGCCGCTCGGGCAGGTAGGAGATCTCCGCGGTCAGCAGGGTCAGCTCTTCGGCCAGCTCGATGGAGGTTCCGCCGATCTCCTGGCTGACCTTCTGGATCGCCGCCTCGATCGACATGCCGCTCTCGACGCAGATCAGCAGCAGGTCCAGCGCGTCGGGCCAGGCGCCGATGATCGAGTCGCGGCGCTTCTGAGCCATGTTGGTGAGGAACAGGTTCGGCGCGTAGTAGCCGGCGGTGAGGCCGCCCACCGACAAGGCCGCCCGGGTCATGGTCGGCAGGCCGAAGTCCTTGATGAAGAACAGGTAGATCGCCGTCAGGCCGCAGAACACGAACGGCAGCACGAAGCGGAAGAAGTAGAACGTGGAGACCGGCCGCGGGCCGCGGTAGCCGGCCTGGGCCAGCTTGTCGACGACCTGCGGGTCCTCCAGCAGCCGCGAGAGCTGCAGGCGTTCGACGACCTTCTTGTAGAGCCCTTCGTCCACGTGGCGCAGGCTGCTCTGGCCGCCGCGGGTGGCCAGAGCCTCGCGCGACTTGCGGCGCAGTTCCTCGCGGCGGGAGGAGACCGACTTCAGCCGGGTCTCCAGGGTGCTGCGGTTCAGAATCGGGGTGGCGATGGTGACGATGGTCGCAAAGCAGACGATCGCCACAAAGGCCGCCAGGATGTTGTCGGGGTTGGTGAGCGCGGCGACCATCTCCATCCCCTAGAGCCTGAAGTTGATCATCTTGCGCATCGAGAGGACCCCGAGGGTCATCCAGAAGGCGCCGACCATCAGCAACACCTGACCGCGGGGGTCGGTGAACAGCGGCCTCATGTAGTCAGGGGCGGTGATGTAGATCAGCACGGCCACGCCGGGCGGCAGGCTGCCGATGATGGCCGCGGAGGCCACCGCTTCAGCCGACAGCGCCTTGACCTTCTCGCGCATCAGCTTGCGCGCGCGGATGACCGCCGAGAGGTTGCCGAGCGCCTCGGCCAGGTTGCCGCCGGTCTTGGCCTGGATCGCCAGCACGATGGCGAAGAAGCGGACCTCCGGCGTCGGCATCTCGGCGTGCATCTTGTCGAGCGCCTGATCGATGGTCATGCCCATGCCGATGCTCTCGACCAGCCGGTTGAACTGGCTGGCCAGCGGCTCGGGCGCTTCGCGGCCGATGACCCGCAGGCTGTCGTGGACGGGCAGGCCCGACTTGATGCCGCGAACGACGATGTCCATGGCGTCGGGGAAGGATTCGGTGAAGCTCTTGATCCGCTTGGCGGCCATCGCGCCGACCATCCAGCGCGGCAGGCCAAGGCCGGCGGCGAAGGCCATCCCGATCGCGATCAGCGGCTGGTGCGCAAACAGCATGGCCATGCCGAAGACGACCAGTGCGACGACGCCGCTGGCGATCCAGAAGGTCGAGACCTTCATCTCCAGCCCCGCCTGCTTGAGCTTGGCGGAGATGCTGAGCAGCGCCTTCTTCTGCTCGCGGTCCTGGTCCTTGAGCGTCTTGATGATCTGCTTGCGCCGCTGCTCCTGGGAGCTGGCGGCCGGGCGGCGGCGGTCGCGCGGCTCGGCGCCGGCGATGGCCTGGGCCCGCTTCAGGGTCTTGGCGTCCGCGCCGCTGGGCGCGGTCAGGGCAAAGCCGACTCCGGCGATGACGATGAAGCCGAGGACCGCGATCAGGAGCGTGGTCAGCATCGGCTATTCCGCCGAGTCGAGGGCTTCGGCGAGTTCGCGTTCGAGCCCGTAGTAGCGGGCGCGATCCCAGAACCGCGGCCGGGCGATGCCGGTGGAGCGGTGGCGGCCGAGCACCCGGCCGTCTGCGTCGTCGCCGGTGATCTCGTAGACGAACAGGTCCTGGGTGATGATCACGTCGCCTTCCAGGCCCACCACCTCGGTGATGTGGGTGATGCGGCGCGAGCCGTCGCGCAGGCGGGCGGCCTGGATGATCACGTCGACCGAGCCGACGATCATCTCGCGGATGGTGCGCGAGGGCAGGCCGTAGCCGCCCATGGTGATCATCGATTCCAGTCGGCTGATGGCTTCACGAGGGCTGTTGGCGTGCAGGGTGCCCATCGAGCCGTCGTGGCCGGTGTTCATGGCCTGGAGGAGGTCGAAGGCCTCCGGCCCGCGGACTTCGCCGACGATGATCCGTTCGGGACGCATCCGCAGGCAGTTCTTGACCAGATCGCGCATGGTGATCTGGCCCTGGCCTTCCAGGTTCGGCGGCCGGGTTTCCAGGCGCACCACGTGCGGCTGCTGCAGCTGCAGCTCGGCGGCGTCCTCGCAGGTGATGACGCGTTCGGCCGGGTCGATGAAGGCGGTCAGGGTGTTGAGCAGGGTGGTCTTGCCCGAGCCGGTCCCGCCGGAGATGACCAGGTTGCATCGGCAGGCGCCGATGACCCCGAGAACCCGGGCCCCTTCAGGGCTGATGGAGGCGTACTCCACCAGGTTCTTCATGGTCAGCTTGTCTTTCTTGAACTTCCGGATGGTGAGCGTCGGCCCGTCCAGCGCCAGCGGCGGAGCGATGACGTTCACGCGGCTGCCGTCCGGCAGACGGGCGTCGCAGATCGGCGAACTCTCGTCGACGCGGCGGCCGACCTGGCTGACGATCCGCTGGCAGATGTTCATCAGCTGGGCGTTGTCGCGGAAGCGGACGTTGGTCAGCTGGACCTTGCCGGCCACTTCGATGAACACCCGGCCTGCGCCGTTGACCATCACGTCGGCGATGTCGTCCCGGGCCAGCAGCGGCTCCAGCGGGCCGTAGCCGAGGACGTCGTTGATGATGTCCTGGACCAGGGTGTCCTGCTCGGACACCGACATCGAGACGTTCTTGATCGCCACCAGTTCGGCGACGATGTCGCGGATCTCTTCGGCGGCCTGCTTGGCGTCGAGCTGGGCGAGCTGCGCCAGATCGATCGTGTTGATCAGGGCGTTGAAGATCGTGGTCTTGGTGGCGTGGTAGTAGTCGCTCTGTTCACGGACGACCTGGGTGGCCGGCGCGGCGCCCTGGGCGGCGCGCAGCTGTTCGAAGCCGGAAGTCGACTTCGGGCCGGCGGCGGCCTTGGCGGCCTTGGCGGCGGCGCGCTCGCCCGGCGGCGGGATCTGGACCGGAGCGACGGGCGCGGCAGGTCCGGGCGCCGGTTCGATACGCTGAGGACGCGTGGCGATCGCCGCCCCCTCCGCCGCGGGCGGCGGCGCCTGGCGCGGAGCGGTCGATCCGCCTTCCGTGGGGCGCTTGCCGAACATCTACTTCTTCTTGAACAGGCTGGAGAACAACGAGGTCTTCTGGACGGCCGGCGGGTCGCGACGGGCGATCTGCTGGGCCAGGTGGTCGATGCCCTCGGCCGACCGCGACTTGGGCCCGACCTCGCTGATCATCTGGCCGTTGTTGGCGGCCTGGCCGAACAGCTTGGGATCGAAGGGCAGGCAAAGGGCCGGGCTCAGGTCGAGCGCTTCGCCGAAGTCCTTGACCGGGATTTCCGGACGGCCGGGCACCCCGACCTGGTTGAGGACCAGGCGCGGCGGGGCGTCGTTCGGGCGCGCGCGGCGAACCAGGTCGATCATGTTCTTGGCGTTGCGCAACGAGGCCAGGTCCGGCGTCGCCACGATCACCAGATCGTCCGACGAGAGCAGGATCTTGCGCTTCCAGGCGTTCCAGACGTGCGGCAGATCAAGCACCACGAACGGCGCGGCCGAGCGGATCTTCTGGGTGACTTCCTCGAACGCCTCGGCGGTGATGTCGTAGTCGGCGTCGAGAGTGGCCGGCGCCGCGAACAGCGACAGCCGGTCGGTACAGCGCGCCATCATCCGATCCATCAGCATCGCGTCGAGGCGGTCGGGCTGGCTGAGCGCGTCGGCGACGCCCTGTAGCGGGTCCTGGTTGAAGTCGAGGCCGGCGGTGCCGAACGGCAGGTCGAGATCGACCAGTACGGCCCCGGTTTGCAGCCGCTCGGAGATCGAGTGGGCGACGTTGTGGGCGATGGTCGAGGCCCCCGCCCCGCCCTTGGCGCCGCAGAAGGCGATCTGGCGGCCGACGAACGGCGCGGACGGGTCGGCGTAGAGGCCGGTGGCGGTGCGCACCAGCAGCAGCGGGCTGAGCGGCGGGACCAGATACTCCGAGACCCCGCGGCGGATCAGCTCGCGATAGAGGGCGATATCGTTGGCCGAGCCGATGACGACGACCTTGGTGCCGGGGTCGCAGACCTCGGCCAGGCGATCGAGCTGGCCCAGCAGCACCGAGCTGGGATCGGCGCTTTCGACCATCACCAGCGAGGGCGTGGCTTGGTTCTGGTAGGTCTCCAGCGCGGCGGCCAGGCCGCCCATGCGGGTGACCACGGTGGCGCGTTCCATGCGCCGGTCGGCGGCGGCCTTCTCGGCCAGCTCGGCGCTCTCGGGATTGACGCAGAAGATGTGAATGGTGATCCGCGGCAGGGTCGCTTCGCCGAAGGCGGCCTCGGCCCCGGCGATCATGTCGTGGACCGGATTGGTCGGCGGCGGCGGCACGGCGGGCGACTCCGCGCCGACCAGAGGACCGAGATCGAAGTCGTCTCGAACCTCGCTGCGCGGGCGTTCAGGCTCGCGCACGGGCGGCAGGTCGGCGAAGGGGTCGGCGAACGGATCGGGTCCCGCCGCCTGCGGCGTCTCGCGCCAGGGCTCGTTCTGCGGCGTGGCGAACTCGTCGTCCGCGTCGAAGTCGAGGTCGAAGGGGTCCGTACCTTGCGGCTTCATCAGACTAAGCCCCGCATCACTTCACCACCTGAGAGACGGTCCCAGTCGCCTGGTCGTCGCGCGACGAGGCGGTCGGTTCGCCCTTGCGATACTTGTCGAGGACCACGCTGCGACGCTCGGCGTCGGCCGGCGTGGTCGCGCTGGGGCCGAGCAGATCGGCCGGATTGGCGATCTGGGCGGCCATGTTGGCGGTCACGGCGCAGCCGAAGTTCGGCTGGACCTCGTTGTTCGCCGAATGGGAGATGTTGGTCCATTCCTGGCCGCAGGCGGGGACAGTCACCGCATAGGACTCGCGCCCGACGATCAGCGGCGCGCCCGCATTGCCGCTCGCCTCATAGCCGACGATGCGGATGGCTGAGGCCGGAACGCCGTAGCCGCCGAGGGCGACACGGACGGCTTCGCTGGCCTGCGAGACGGCGCCGGAGTCAGGCCCGCCGACCGGGGCTTGCAGGGTCACCGGGCCGTGGCCGCCGGTCGCGCGCCAGTCGGCCGCGAAGACGCCGAGGGCGTCGGACTGATGGGGCGAGAGGCCCCGGGCATGGACCGCCAGGCGGATTTCGGTCGGCTGGGCCGCGACCTGGGCTTTCCAGATCTCGGTCGGGGTGCGCGGTTCGGCCAGCGCGCCGGCCGGCGGCGCGGGACTGGCGCAGGCCGTCAGTGCGGCCGCAGCCAGCGGCAGGACGAGGAGGCGAGTGACGCTCATCATTCGATCACGTAGCCGTACGGCCCCTGGTAGGTGCGCCCGGTCTGGGCGCTGGGATTGGCTCGGTAGGCCTTGGTCAGCGTGCCCAGCAACAAGGTCGAGGCGTCGTCGGCGATACGCATGCCGTCCACCGGGGTCTGCATGCGATCGGAGCTGGTCGCTTCAACGATGTAGGGCGTGACGATGATCACCAGCTCGGTCTCGCCGGCCAGGTAGTCGCGGGAGCGGAACAGGGTGCCCAGCACCGGCAGGGTGGTCATGCCCGGCAGGCTGTCGAGGTTCTGCTTGCTCTTTTCCTGCAGCAGACCCGCGATCATCATCGAGCCGCCGGAGGGCAGCTCGACCGCCGTCTCGGCGCGCCGCACCGTCAGGGCGGGGATGGTCAAGGTCGCAGTGGCGCCCGGCGAAGCCAGCGAGAACGCGCCCTGGCTGGTCAGTTCCGAAACCTCGGTCGAGACCTTCAGCGATATGCGGCCCGAGGAGAGCACAACCGGGGTGAAGCCGAGGCCGACGCCGAACGGCTTGAACGTGACTGTGACGCCGCCGTCGTTGTCCTGGGCGACCGGGATCGGGAATTCGCCGCCGGCGAGGAACCTGGCCGCCTCGCCCGACACCGCCGTGAGGTTCGGCTCGGCCAGGGTGCGCACCAGGCCGACGCGCTCGAAGGCCTTGAGCACCACTTCGCCCTGGTTGGGGGAGCCAAGATCGCGGATCGCGGCGGCGCCGCCCCCGAGCAGGGTGCCGTTCACGGCGAAGGTCGCGGTGGTGCCCAGCAGGAATTGGGTGTCGCCGAGCTCGCCGAGCACGGCGTTGAGGTTGAAGCCGAGCTGCTTGATGACGTTGCGCTGCATCTCGACGATGCGGACCTTGAGCATCACCTGGTCCTTGGAGGCGATGCTGAGCATGTTGACCACGCTCTCGGGCTTGGCGACCGCCGCGCGGGCGATCTGCAGGGCCTTGTCGGCGTCGGAGAGATTGGCGACCTGACCCGAGAGGATCAGGCTGTCGTTCATGCCGTCGACCTGGACGCGGGCGCCCGGGATGATGCGGTTGATGGTCTGGGCGACGGCGCTGGGATCCTGGTCGACCCGGATGTCCAGCGAGAGGATGCGGCGGCCGGCGGCGTCGAAGAACACCGCGTCGGTCGAGCCGCTCTTCAGACCCATGATGAAGATCCGCCGAGGCGAGCGCAGCATGGCGTCGGCGACGGTCGGATTGGTGACCAGGACGTCGCGAACGTCGACCGGCAGTTCGATGATCGCCGACTTGCCGTTGGGCAGGGTCAGCGACTGGCTGGCCGAACCGCCGGTGAGGTTGACGCGCACCACCGCCGACTGAGCCGCCATGCCGGCGGCCATGGCCGGCGCGGCCGCTTCGCTCGCCTGGGCGAAGGCGCCGGCGGGGGTCAGGGCGGCTGCGCCGAGGGCGGCGAGCGCGATCAGGACAGGGCGCAGCGTCATGGATTGGAGACCTCGGTCACTTGGGCGCCCCGGAAGACGCGCACGCCCTGGGCGGCGCTGCGGCTGGCGACACCGCGCCCGGCGCCGCCGCCGATGTCGGCGTAGGAGCGCAGGGCCAGCTGCATTTCGCCCTGGGCCTTGCCCCGGGCCATGACCTCGACATCGACAGCGGGAATCTCGAGCGTGGCGACGCCGCCGACGATGGTCTTGGAGTCCTTGGAGGGTTCGATGTTCTGGTCGATGGCCAGCACGCGGACATTGCGCATCAGCACCTCGGTCACGAACGCCTTGCCGCCGTCGCCGCTGGCCCGCGCCTGCAGCACGTCGACCCGGTCGCCGGGCAGGATGAAGCCGCCGGCGGCGGTCTCGGCGTTGATCGGCACCGCCATGGCCCGACTGCCTGGCTGCAGCACCACCGCCATGAAGCCGCTTTGTCCGGCGCGCACGACCTTGCGGGCGACCACCGGCTCGCCGGCGGCCAGCGCTTCCTTGACGATGGAGCCTTCGAACGCCTGCATCGGCCCCTGGGGGGCGATCATGTCGTTGGTGACGCGGGCGACCTTCTGGACCGCCTTGTCGGGCATCTTGGCGGGCAGGGACGGAGCCGTGCCGTCGGTGACGAAGCTGGCGTTGAGGGCGTCGGCGGGCCAGGGCTGCCAGCCGAGGTCGGCGGCGACCAGGCGGGTGCCGATCGGCAGGTCGCGCTTGGCGACCAGCACCTGGACGACCGGCTTGGGCGGCGGGGCTGAGGCGACCAGGCTCGGCCGGTCCGGGGTCAGCATCCCGCGCACGATGAACGCCAGCGCGATGGCGGCGATGGCGGCGACGGCGAGTATGACGTAGCGGACAGAGCCCATGGGTCGCTTACTCGAAGCCCCGCTGGTTCGGGGCGCCAGACGCTGCGCCTACGGTCCGTGGGCGCTCACGACTCGATCAACCAGCCTTTTGCCGGTGAAACGTTAATTGCAGGTCGCATAGTTAACGCGACCTAAAGCGCAGCTCAGAAACCAGGCCAGGCCCGCAGGAGCGCCGACTCCGGAAACGCGACCATGGCGCCGACCGCGATCGCAAGGCCGTAGGGGACGGCTTCGCCGGGGGTCGCAAGACGGCCGAACCAGGCCGGCCCATTGACCACGTACGGGCGCACCCACAGGGAGCGCAGGCCCAGCAGGCCGACCGCGAGGGCCCCGCCAGCCACGCCGGTGATCACCAGGTAGGTCACCGCGGCGGGCCAGCCGAGCCACAGCCCGGCCACCGCAAACAGCTTGGCGTCGCCGCCGCCGATCCATCCGAGTGCGAACATCGCCATCCCCGCCGCCAGCGCGGCCAGGAAGACGATTCCATGCTGACCGATCACGCCCAGCGGCAGGCCAAGCGCGAGGGCCGCGGGGAAAAATCCGAGGATCAGCAGGCCGGAGATCCAGTTGGGGATCGTGTAGCTCGTCACGTCGCGCAGGGCCGCAACCACGACCAGCACCGGAAAGACGAGAAGCAGGACGGCTTGGAGCGCGGTGATCATCTGCTGGAAGTCCATGGAAGGCGTTGGCCGACAGCATCCGCCAGAGCGATGAATGGAGCGTTGAAATGAGAAAGGCCGCGGCGCTTGCGCGACGCGGCCTTTTTCGAACTCGATGTCCGGCGGTTCTGGACCTAGTCCTTGGGCATGGCGTTGGCCACGCTTTGGAAGGCCTTGGTCAGTCCCTGCTGGACCGGCCCCATCGCAGTCACGAGCGCCACGGCGATCAAGGCTCCGATCAGGGCATACTCAACGGCAGTCGTGCCCGTATTGTCGGTCCGCAAACGCTGCAAGAGATGCTTCATCTGGGCCTCCATCCGGTGGACACGAGCGCCGCGGCGGAACAAACCGCCGCGGCGCCCCTCAAGACGTGTCGATCGCTTAGGAAGCGGTGCCCGACAGTTCGCCTTCGATCTTGCCGAAAGCGGCCTTCAGACCGGTGCCCAGGGTGCCCATGACGGCGACCAGAACGACGGCGATGAGGGCGGCGATCAGGCCATACTCGATGGCGGTGGCGCCGGACTCGTCCTTCATGAAACGCGAAACGAACTTCGACATGTGCTCGATCTCCTTTGTTTGGCGAGCTGACTGTGAGGGATCAAACCCGAGTGGTCTGCTCGCCCCGAAACGCAGGATCAATTTCGCGCATCTCGCTTAATTGGCAGTAAACAGTCATGTATAAACGCTTGGTAACCCATGGTTTACTTGAGTTTACTATAAACTATCATTAACCATGCAGGTCAAAACCGCTGGAAATCGCGGATTCGACATTATGATTCTCACGTACACGAGGCCCGAAAATTCAGGCTTTGTTGACCATTCCAACCGAACCTTGGCTGACGGAATTTTATTCGGACCTCGCCATGCGCCGCTCGCTGTCAATCATGATCGCCGCTCTGGCCCTCTCCGGAGGGTCCGCTCAGGCCGCTGCGCCGCCGCTGGTCGTGCCCATCGACCAGAGCGCGGCGGTGTCGCTGCCGCGTGGAACCCGCGACGTGCTGATCGGCAACCCGGCGATCGCCGATGTCAGCGTGCTGGACATCAGCAAGGCGGTGGTGGTCGGCCGCGGCTATGGCGTGACCAACCTGATCGTCATCGACCAGCTGGGCCGCACGGTGTTGGAGCGCCAGGTGGTGGTCTCCGCCCCCAACGCGGGACGGGTCTCGGTGATCCGCGGCGGCAAGGTCGACGACTATGCCTGCGCCGGCGGCTGCGAGCGGGCCGCGACCGACACCGCGGCCGCCAAGCCGTAAGCTTCCGTTAGGCATCCCCCTAAACCAGCGGTTAGCCAGACTTTCTTATTGTTCCCGGGCACCTAACGGGGACGCCATGACGGGGCTCGCTTCCAGACCTCTGCAGCTGATCCGCCGCTTTGCTCGCGAGAGCCGCGGCGCGACAGCCGTCGAGTTCGCCTTCATCAGCATTCCATTGATGATGCTGATGTTCGGCGTGCTTGAGCTGTGCATGATCCTGTTGGTCTCGGCCACGCTCGACATGGCCACCGACTTCGCCGCCCGCAACATCCGCACCGGGGTGTTCCAGAAGAGCGGCGGGGCGACCAAGGTCGATTTCGAGAAGATGGTCTGTCGCAACATGAACTGGCTGGAGTCGATGTGCAAAATCGACGCCCAGGGCGTGAACCCCGGCAAGCTGTACGTCGAGACCGAGACCTTCGCCAACTTCACGAGCGCCGGCGCCCTGCCCGCCCGCCCCGCCGATGATGTCTTCGACCCGCTGAAGACCTCATGGTGCCCGGGCAACCCGGAAGACATCGTGGTGGTGCGGACCTATTTCAAATGGCCGATCGTCACCCCGCTGCTGAAGCCGCTGTTTGAGAACTACGCCGGCGGCCGGCTGGTGACCACGACGCGTCTGTTCCGCAACGAGCCCTTCGACCCTTCCCTGCAGAAGAGGGGGAACTCGACCTCATGCTAAGACAAGTGACCCGCGATGAACGCGGCGCCGCGGCCGTCGAATTCGCCTTCGTCGTGCCGATCATGCTGCTGCTCTACTACGGCATGGTCGAGTCGACCCAGGCGCTGCTGGTGAACCGCCGGGCCAGCGCCCTGACCACCGCGGTCGGCGACCTGGTGACCCAGGCGACACAGGTGAGCGCCTCCGACGTGGACAACATCTTCGACGCCAGCACCGCGGTGATGAAGCCGTTTCCCACCAGCGGCCTGGCGATCCGGGTGACCAGCATCACGATGAACGGCTCAGGCGTGCCCAGCTCGGCCTGGACCCGGGCGCGCGGGACGATCCCGACCACCGACCTGAATACGGTCGACGCGAGCATGAAGGTCGCCAACTCGGCCATCCTGCGGGCCGAGACGATCTACACCTTCCGCACGCCGTTCCAGAAGATGCTGCCGGGGACCTTCACGTTCCGGCACAAGATGGACCTGCGCCCGCGCGGCGGGGTGGCGATCACCCTGCTCTGACCTCAGCCGCCAGCCGCGCGACCAGGGCGGCGTCTGCGAGGTCGAAGCCGTCGAGCGAACGGACCGGACGCACGCCGATCAGGCTGTTGGTCAGGAACACCGCGTCGGCGCGCGCCAGCTCGGCAGGACCGGCGCGCAGTTCCGCCACCTCCGCGCCAAGCCCGCGCGCCGTCGCGATCACCCGCGCGCGCATCGTGCCGGCCAGCACGCCGCAGTCGAGGCTGGGCGTGAACAGCCGCCCGCCCCACAGCCAGAAGACGTTGGCCGCCGCGGCGCAGGCGACGTCGCCGTGGGCGTTGAGCATCAGGGCCTCGTCCACCCCCGCCTCTCGCGCCTGCGCCCTGGCCAGCACGTTGTCGAGATAGGCGAGCGTCTTCAGCCGCGAGGCCGGCGAGTGCTCGTTGCGGCGGATGGTGCTGGTGACGAGAGCCGCGGCGTCCCGCGGCGCGGGCGCCGGCGCGGCGGTGGCGAACATCCGCACCTGGGGCGCGTCGGGACGGTCGAGTCCGCGCCCGCCGGAGCCGGCGGTGAGGGTCAGACGCACCGCCGCACGAGGCGCGTCCAGCCCGGCGAGCGCCTGGATCATCAGCCGCTCGGCCTCGGCGCGATCGAGCCGCGGCAGGCCGAGCACAGCGCAGCCGGCGCTCATTCGATCGAGGTGCGCGTCGACGCCCACCGGCGCGCCGTTCACGGCCAGCACCGTCTCGAACAGCCCATCGCCGAGCAGCAGGCCGCGGTCGTCAGCAGGTATCATCAGTCGGACTCCGTCAGGGCGCGGGCGATGGCGGCGATCTTGGCCTCGGTCTCCAGGCGTTCGGCGTGCGGATCGCTGTCGGCGACGATGCCCGCTCCGGCCCGCGCCTCGACCCGCCAGCCGCCGGCCGCCTCCACGCAGGCGACCGTGCGGATCAGCACGCTGGAATCGAAGCCGCCGTCGAAGCCGGCCCAGAACAGCGAGCCGCAGTACGGACCGCGCGGGCTCTCCAGCCCGGCGATCACCTTCATGGCCTGAACCTTGGGTGCGCCGGTGATCGAGCCCGGCGGAAAGGCGGCGTGCAACAGGTCGAGCGCGGTGCGTCCCTCCGCCAGCCGCCCGGTGACAGTGGACACCAGATGGTGGACGTTGGCGAAACTCTCCAGGGCGAACAGCTCGGGGACCTTGACGCTCCCAGGCGCGCAGACGCGGGCCAGGTCGTTGCGCATCAGGTCGACGATCATCAGGTTCTCGGCCCGATCCTTCTCGCTGGCCAGCAGGTCGGCTGCCAGCGCCGCATCCTCGCCGCCCGTGCAGCCCCGCGGGCGGGTGCCCTTGATCGGACGGGTCTGGGCCTGGCCGCCGCCCACGGCGATGAACCGCTCCGGCGAATTTGAGACCAGGGCCAGGCCCGGCAGCCGCAGGTAGGCCGCGAACGGGGCGGCGCTGGTTTCGACCAGCCGCGCCAGCAGGTCGAACGGGGTCGCGCCCTCGGTCAGCCGCGCGGACCAGACGCGGGCGATGTTGGCCTGGAAGATCTCGCCGGCGTGGATGCGGCCCACGACCTGCGCGACCGCCGCCTCGTAGGCCGCTGGATCGGAGGCGAAGAGCGGCCGGGCGAGCGGGCCGCGGAGGCGGGGCGCCGGCTTCTCGGCGAGCCAGTCCAGGGCCTCGGCGGCGCGCTGTTCGGCGGCGGCGGGGTCGACGCCGCGGCCAATGGCGAGGATGCGCCGCTCGACATGATCGAAGGCCAGCAGGCTGAGGTAGCGCGCAGCGGCGAGGTCGGGCCAGTCGGGCTGGCGCGCCAGGCCCAGACGCTCGACCCGGTCGCCCAGCTCATAGGCGGCTAGGCCGATCACCCCACCCTGGAACGGCGGCCCCTGCCCCGCCTGTGGCGAGACCGACCCCAGCAGATCGACCAGTCCCGCAAAGGCGTCGGCCGGATCGTCTCCGCCGGCGGTCAGCACTTGGTCGGGGCGGCGGGCGACATAGGACCAGCGTCCACGTTCACCGCCGCCGCCGGAGAGCAGGCCCACGGCCCAGGGCTCGCCCGCGAAGCCGCCGAGGACCTCAATCGGGTCGCGCCAGTCCGCGGAACGCTGGGCGATGAACTGCATGGCCTGGGCCTTAGCCCTGGCGCAGCCCGAGGGGAAGTCAGATGCGGCGGCCGCCTCCGCGCACGAACAGCAGGCCGACGAAGCCGATGGCGAGCAGCAGGGTGACGGTAGCGAAGCCGCCCTGCTGGCTGTGGGTGGCCTTGGTGCCCCAGTTGACCATCATCGGGCCGAGCCAACCGGTGGCGACGCCCGACAGCGCATAGACGCCGAAGAAGGCTCCGGTCTGGTCGGGCGGGGTGATGCGCGTCAGCATGGTGCGGCTGGAGGCGTACTGAGCGGTGATGAAGATGGCGTTGGAGAACCCGATCAGGATGAAGATCCACTCCGGCAGGGTGCGGAACACCGGGCCGTCCCACATCGGCGGATGGGCGGCCGGGTCGAAGGTCCAGAAATAGAGGATACGATCGGGGGCCATGCCGAGCATGGCGATGATGCCGACCAGCGACATGAAGATCGCCAACCGCACCGCGCCCTTGGGACCGAGGCCGGCGTCAAGCCAGCGGCCGACGAAGCCGCCGAGCACGGCGAGGATCGAGAGGATGATGCCGTAGATCAGCATCTCCAGCGCGCCCCACTTCATCACGCCGATGGCGTAGAGCCCGGCGTAGATCAGGATGGCGTTCATGCCGTCGACATAGAACATGCGGCTGACCAGGAAGATCGCGGCGTCCTTGTAGCCGCGCACGGTGGCGATCATCCGCACCAGCTGGCTCGCGCCGTTGCGGAAAGCGCTCAGCATCGGGATGCCGGTCTTGGGCGCGTCGGGCGTGAATAGGAACAGCGGCAAGGCTCCGAGCGCGAAGATGCCGGCGGCCAGCAGAGCGACCACCCGCTCCGGCTCATGGGCGGCGGGGTCGAGACCGAACAGCGGCGTCTTCGGAACCCAGGACCAGTCGACCTTGCCCGGCAGGGCGAAGGCCCAGGCGGTGAAGGCCAGGGCCAGAACCGACACCAGGTTACCGAGCGCCAGGGCCAGGCCGGAAGCCTTGTGCGCCCCCGACAAACCGGCGGCGCGGACCAGCAGCGAGTTGTGCAGGACCTCGCTGAACGAGAACAGCAGGCCGATAGAGGTGGTCAGCAGCAGCACCATGGTGACGCTGAGCCCCGCCCCATCCGGCTTGGCCCACCAGAGCGCGGCCATCATCGGGACCATCAGGCCGACGACCAGGGCCAGCCAGCGCTTGCGCGGCCCGAGCTGGTCGATGGAGGCGCCGAGCAGGGGGGCGGTCAGCATCACCGCCCAGCCGGCGTACTGGCTCCACTGGGAGATGATCTCCTGGCCGCGAACCGGGTCGCCGACCATCACGCCCGCCACATAGGGCATGAAGATGTAGATGGTGATCAGGACGACGTAGGGATTACGCGCGCCCTCGAAGAGCGCCCAGGAGACCCCGCCCCTGGTCAGGCGGCCGTCGCCCATCACCTCGGCATCAATGGGCAGATCGGCGACGGCGCCCGATCCGCTGGCTTCCACGCTGCTCACGAGGCGGTCTCCCCTGGCGACCGCTCGAACGGCGGACTTGGGAGGAGGTTACGCCCTTGCGAGGCGATGGGGAGGGGAAAGTTCGGCCTGTGCTTCAGCTCGGTCGGACGCCCCCTCACCCCTACCCTCTCCCCCACGGGGGAGAGGGGATCGAACCGCGCTAGGCGAGCTTGCCTTCGGCCGCGGCGAGGGCGGCGGGGCCGTCGGCCTTGAAGCCCTGGGCGGCGAGAGCTTCGGCCAGCGCGTTGAGGCAGAGGCGCACGTGCCAGGGGGTGGCCGAGGCGCCCATCAGGCCGATGCGCCAGACCTTGCCCTTCAGCGGGCCGAGGCCGGCGCCGATCTCCAGATCCCATTTGGCCAGGACGTAGGCGCGGACTGCGGCCTCATCGACACCGTCCGGCACGATCACCGCGTTGAGCTGCGGCAGCCGGTCCTTGGCGTCGACCAGGAACTTCAGTCCCATGGCCTCGATGCCGGCGGCCAGCGCCTCGTGGGTGCGGGCGTGGCGGACCAGCACCGCCTGCTGGCCTTCCTCGAACAGGGCGACCAGGCTTTCGTGTAGGCCGTAGAGGGCGTTGATCGGCGCGGTGTGGTGGTAGGTGCGGCCGCCATCGCCGCCCCAGTAGCTCATCAGCAGATTGAAGTCGCAGAGCCAGTTGCGGACCTTGGTCTTACGGCCGGTTATGGCTTCCTGGGCGCGCTTCGACAGCGCGATGGGCGACAGGCCAGGAGGCGCCGACAGGCACTTCTGAGTGCCCGAATAGACGGCGTCGGCGTCCCAGGCGGCGACGTCGACGGTGATGCCGCCGAGCGAGGTCACGCAGTCGACGATCGACAGCGCGCCGTGCTTGCGGGCCAGGCCGCAGAGTGTGGCCGCATCGCTGCGCGCGCCGGTCGAGGTTTCTGCGTGGACGAAGGCGAAGACCTTGGCCGGCGTGGCCTTGAGGGCTTCCTCGACCACCGCCGGGTCGACCGGTTTGCCCCATTCGAACTCGAGCTTCACCACCTCGGCGCCGGCGCGGTCGGCCATGTCGGCCATGCGGCCGCCGAAGGCGCCGTTGATGGCGATCACCGCCCGGTCGCCCGGCTCCAGCAGGTTCATGATCGCCGCTTCCATGCCGGCGGTGCCGGGCGCGGGCAGCGGGACGCAGGCGTGGTCGGGGGCGTTGAACAGGCGGGCGAGGGCCGACTTGATCTCCTCCATCAGCTCCTGGAACTGCGGATCCAGGTGGCCGATGGTCGGACGCGCCAGGGCCGAGAGCACGCGGGGGCTGACGTCGGAGGGGCCCGGGCCCATCAGGATGCGCCGCGGCGGCTGGAAGCTCTGCATGTGGTCGTCCCCGTAAATCTGGCCCGTAATTTGATTGCGGGGACGCTTAGGGGATGGCGGGCAGGATGTCAGCCCATCGCACACCAAGTTGCTCCCCCGCTGGGGGAGCGGTCAGCCGAATGGCTGACTGAGGGGGACAGCGGACTCGGTAGTCCCCCTCCGTCTCGCCGCTATGCGTCGAGCCACCTCCCCCAGCGGGGGAGGAGTTGTTGAGCCTACCCCAAGATCCGCTGTTCGATCCGGGCGCGCAGGGCCGTGTCCACACCCAGCACTTCTTCCAGATAGGCGTCGACGCCGCCATGCTGGTCTTCCATCACCTTGAAGGCCTCGGCCAGGAACGCCTCGTTGACGCTGACCGCCTGGCGCAGGGCCGCGTCGTCGAGCACGCGGCCGGTGAGCTCGGTGATCCAGGGGCCAAGGAATCCGATCTTCTTGGCCATCCGGGTCTCGTCATTGGTGGCGAGATAATCGGCCATGGTGTCGTCGCGGTGGACGCCGGCGATGTGATGGGTCAGGGCGCAGATCATGCCGGTGCGGTCCTTGCCGGCCGCGCAGTGCACAACCAGGGCGCCGTCGGCCTCCGCCAGGGTCTGGAAGTAGCGGCGGAACAGATCGACGTGCCGCGGCTCGTGCGGGGCGCGATGGTAGTAGCCGAGACTGTCCTCGTAGAACCAGCCCGCGTCGATCCGCTCGGCGGTGGTCAGGGCCTCGGCCCAGTCGGCGTAGGTGCCGTCGATATCGTTCTCGATCACCTGGCCCGCGAAGCCTTCCCAGCGGCGGGACGGCTCGCGCTCGCGCTCCCGGCGGCGGCGCAGGTCGACGATCACCGAGACGCCCAGGTCCCGCAACTTGGCGAGATCCTCGTCGGTGGCGTAGGCGTGGTTGGCCGACCGGAACAGCCGGCCGTTCTGCAGGCGGCGGCCCGACGCGGTGGCGTAGCCGCCGAAGTCGCGGAAGTTCTCGATGCCGTCGAAATTGATCTTCGTCATGGCCCGGATTTAGCCATTTCGCGGGGAATTTGCGAGCCCCCAGGGGCGCCGCAAAGGGCGCCCCGGAGCCTCCGCCCTACCTGAACGGCGGTTCGTCGAAGCTGCGGAGCTTGCGCGAATGCAGCTTGGGCCCCTCCTCGCGCAGCAGATCCATGGTGGCGATGCCGATCTGCAGGTGCTGGCCGATGGCGCGTTCGTAGAAGGCGTTGGCCTGGCCCGGCAGCTTGATCTCGCCGTGCAGCGGCTTGTCCGACACGCAGAGCAAGGTCCCGTACGGCACACGGAACCGGTAGCCCTGGGCGGCGATGGTGGCGCTTTCCATGTCGATGGCCACGGCCCGCGACTGGTTGAACCGCAGCGACGAGGACGAGAAGCGGAGCTCCCAGTTGCGGTCGTCGGTGGTGACCACCGTACCGGTGCGCAGGCGGCGCTTGAGCAATTCGCCGCTCTCGCCGGTGACCATCTCGGCCGCGCGGCCCATGGCGACTTGGATCTCGGCGATCGGCGGGATCGGAATCTCCGGCGGCAACACGTCGTCCAGCACATGGTCGTCGCGCAGATAGGCGTGAGCCAGGACGTAGTCGCCGATGGTCTGCGAGCCGCGCAGACCGCCGCAGTGGCCGATCATCAGCCAGGCCTGCGGACGCAGCACCGCCAGGTGATCGGTGATGGTCTTGGCGTTGGAGGGGCCAACGCCGATGTTGACCAGGGTCAGGCCGCGCCGGCCCTTGGCCATCAGGTGATAGGCCGGCATCTGGTGGCGCCGCCAGGCGCCGTCGGCCACCACCTGCTCCGGGTTCTCGGTGTCGGCTGTGACCAGCACTCGGCCGGCGGCCGAGAGGGCGTCGAAGCGCCCCGCCTTGATCTGCTCGCAGCCCCAGCGGACGAACTCGTCCACATAGCGGTGGTAGTTGGTGAACAGGATGAAGGGCTGCACGTGCTCGGCCGGCGTACCGGTGTAGTGGGCCAGCCGCGCCAGCGAGAAGTCGGTGCGCAAGCCGTCGAACAGGGCCAGCGGCCGGGTCGGCTCCAGGCCGGCGTTCCAGAAGCCGTCGGCGATCTCATCGCCGATGTGGGCGAGCTCGGTGGTCGGAAAGTGGCGGGCGATCTCGGAGGAACCGACATCGGCCATGGCCAGGTCGACCGCGCCGTCCAGCACGTAAGGGAACGGCATTTCCTGGTTCGAGCGGGCGACTTCGATCGTGACGTCGAAGTCGGTCATCAGCAGGCTGATCTGTTCGGTCAGGTACTCGCGATAGAGATCCGGCCGCGTGATGGTGACGCTGTAGTCTCCAGGCTGCGACAGGCGCGCATAGGCCCGCGACAAGCGCGGATAGCTGTGGCCGGAAGGCCAGGTCAGGCGCAATTCAGGATAGCAGAAAATTCCCTGGCTCCGGAGGGCCGGATCCGGCGGTGTTCCGCGCTCCAGGAAGGTCTTCAAGGCGCTCCGCAGAGCTTCGACGGTCGCCTGATATTCTTCACTAAGCCGCTCGACGATGGCGGCTGCTTTTTCTTCGTTGAACATGGGTCAGTTTAGCCTGCTCCTGCGAAGGTTGCGAGACGTCTGAGCCCCATTTTTGCAATGCTATGGACGAACCGGCCTGTTGTCGGCCACAAGGTCGCCCTCAGTACTTCCGCCAGGGCCCCGCCATGAACAGACTTTTCACCGCCTTCATCGTGGGAGCCATGGTGCTCGGCGTGCTGGTCGGCTGGGGCGTGAACCAAGGCCTGAGCCCCGAGCAGGCCAAGTCGGTCGCCGAAAACCTGACCATCATCACCGACGTCTTCCTGCGGCTGATCAAGATGATCATCGCCCCGCTGGTGTTCTCGACCCTGGTGGCGGGCATCGCGCACATGGAGGACGCCGCCTCGATCGGCCGGGTCGGGATCAAGACCATGGGCTGGTTCATCACCGCCTCCATCGTCTCGCTGACCATCGGCCTGTTCATGGTGCACCTGATCCAGCCGGGCGTCGGAATGGGCCTGGTGGCCGACCCCGCCGGCGCGGCCGGGGCGGTGGACGCCACCAAGCTGACCCTGAAGGAATTCGTCACCCACCTTGTGCCGAAGTCGATCGTCGAGGCCATGGCCAACAACGAGATCCTGCAGATCGTGGTGTTCTCGGTGTTCGTCGGCACCGCGGTGTCGTCGATCGACGACAAGGCGCCGGCGGTGCTGGCCCTGGTCGACCAGATCGCCACCATCATGCTGAAGGTCACCGGCTATGTGATGAAGACCGCGCCGCTGGCGATCTTCGCCGCCCTCGCCGCCACCATCTCGACCCAGGGCCTGGGGGTGCTGGTCGACTACGCCAAGTTCGTGCTGGGCTTCTACGCCTCGCTGGGCGTGCTCTGGGCGCTGCTCTGCGCCGCGGTGCTGCTGATCGTCGGCAAGCGGGCGCTGAAGCTGCTGGGCGCGATCCGTTCGCCGGCCTTGCTGGCCTTCGCCACCGCCTCGTCTGAAGCGGCCTATCCGCGGACCCTGGAGGAGCTGCAGAAGTTCGGCCTGTCGCGCCGCATCGCCAGCTTCGTGCTGCCGCTGGGCTATTCGTTCAACCTCGACGGCTCGATGATGTACTGCACCTTCGCGGTGCTGTTCATCGCCCAGGCCTACGGCATCGAACTGTCGGTCGGCCAGCAGATCACCATGCTGCTGCTGCTGATGGTCACCTCCAAGGGCATGGCCGGGGTGCCCCGCGCCTCGCTGGTGGTGATCGCCGCCACCCTCACCTATTTCAACCTGCCCGAAGCCGGCCTGCTGCTGATCCTCGGCGTCGACCACCTGTTGGACATGGGCCGCTCGGCCACCAACGTGCTCGGCAATTCCGTGGCCGCGGCCGTGGTCGCCAAGTGGGAAGGCCAGATCGAGGAGCCGGTCGAGGACGGGGCCGAACCGGCTAAGGCCTGATGAGGAGATGCTCCCCCGCTGGGGGAGCTGTCCGCCGAACGGCGGACCGAGGGGGACTTTGACGCCCGCTTCCTGAAGGCGGGCTCCCTCCGTCTCGGCGCGTTCGCGCCGATCCACCTCCCCCAGGAGGGGAGGATCAGAATGTCCAGACCGCTACTCTTCCGGTCGCCCGTTAACGGACGATTCCGTCCTTTCCGCTACTACGCGCAACGTCGATACGGGAGCGCGGGGGCAGCGGGCATGAAGGGCATCGTCTTCACGGAGTTCCTGGAATTCGTCGAGGACCAGATGGGCCCCGACATGGTCGACACGATCATCGACGACTGCCAGCTCTCGACCGGCGGGGCCTACACCGCGGTCGGCACCTACCCGTTCTCCGAGCTGCGCGATCTGCTGATGGCCCTGGTCGCGCGCTCGGGCGCCGATCCGGCCGGGCTGTTGCGCGGGTTCGGCCAGAAACTCTGCACCACCTTCACGGCAGGCTATGGCCAGTACTTCGACGCCGCCAAGTCGCTGTTCGACTTCCTGGCCTCGATCGACGACCACATCCACGTCGAAGTCCGCAAACTCTATCCGGACGCCGAGCTCCCCTCGATGCGGATCGCCGAGCGCTCGGCCGACCGGCTGCTGCTGGACTATCGCTCGGAGCGCGGACTGGAGGCCCTGGCCGAGGGACTGATCCAGGCCACCTCCGACTACTACCGCGAACCCGTGGCGGTCTCGTCGTCCAAGATGGTCGACGCCGCCGGCGAGTTCGTCCGCTTCACCATCGACCGCAAAGCCGCCTGAGGCCGACGTGGATCCGGAGATGATAGACGCGGCGACAGTCGCGCGGCGGATCGAGCGGGAGAGGCGCGCCAGGCGCGAAGCCGAGGCCCTGCTCGAGACCAAGGCCCTGGAGCTGTTCCAGACCAACCACGAGCTGCGCCGGGTGTACGAAACCCTGGCCGGCCGGGTGGACGAGCTGGAGGCCGAGCGGGCGCTGACCATGCACCTGGCCCGCACCGACGGGCTGACCGGCCTGCTGAACCGCGGGGCCTTCACCTCCGCCCTAGTCGAGCGGCTGGACGAAGCTCAGGCCACCGGCGAGGCCATGGCGCTGTTCGTCATCGACCTGGACCGCTTCAAGCACCTGAACGACAGCCTCGGCCACCATGCCGGCGACCTGCTGCTGAACGAGATCGGCCGGCGACTACAATCCGACGCGCGGCCCGGCGACGTGGTCGCGCGGCTCGGCGGCGACGAATTCGCGGTGATCGCCAGCGGCGCGGACGTGCGCCAGCGGGCCGCGGCCCTCACCCAGCTGCTGACCCTGACCCACACCATCTATGGACGGGCGATCGCGCCCGGCGCCTCGGTCGGGGTGGCGGTCTATCCGCACGACGCCACCGACGCCGCCGACCTGCAGCGTTTCGCCGACATGGCGCTCTATCGGGCCAAGGCGGCTGGCGGCAGCCGCTGGTCGGCCTTCGACGACGACCTGCGCCAGGCCAGCGAGGCGCGCCACAGCCTGGAGACCGAGCTGCGCCGGGCGATCCCGGCCGGCGACATCGTGCCCTGGTTCCAGCCGGTGGTGAACGCCTCCGACGGTCGGATGATCGCCGCAGAGGTGCTGGCCCGCTGGAACCACGTTGAGCGCGGCATGATCCCGCCGGGGGTCTTCGTGCCGCTGGCCGAGGAACTGGGCCTGATCGGCGAGCTGGACGGGGCGATCTTCCAGAGCGCCTGCCAGCAGGCCTCGCCCTGGGTCACCGAAGGCTTGATCGACACCATCTCGTGCAACGTCTCGCAGCGCGAGCTGCTGGACCCGGCCTTCTCGCGCAAGCTGATCAGCCGGCTGGCCGACACCGACCTTCCGGCCACCGCCTTGACGGTTGAGATCACCGAGACGTTCCTGGTGCACGACATCGCGCTTGCACGCCGCCACATCGAGCGGCTGGCGTCGCGCGGGGTGCGCATCGCCCTGGACGACTTCGGCACCGGCTATTCCAACCTGCGCGCCCTGCTGCAGCTGCCGATCCATACGGTGAAGCTGGACCAGTCGCTGATCGGCGGGGTCGGACGCGACCCGCGCACCTCGAAGCTGGTGCGAGCAATGCTGGGCGCGGCCAAGTCGCTGGATATCCGTATCGTCGCAGAGGGCGTCGAGGACGAGGCCCAGGCCATCTTCCTGCGCGCCGCCGGATGCGACCGGATGCAGGGCTACCTGTTCGCCCGCCCGATGCCCGGCGACCAGTGCGAAGCGCTGCTGCGCGACCAGGCGGCCGGCGCCGGGGCCGAGACCGACCGCATCATGGCGGCGGCCGCGACCCTTCGCGCCAACGCGTTCTAAGCCAGGCTGGGGACTACCTGCGGGTCGGCCTCGGCGGCGTAGTCGACGCCTTGCAGGCCAAAGCCGAAGATCTTCAGGAAGTCGCTGCGGAAGCCCGCAAGATCGCCGAGCTCAGGCAAGGTCTGCGTGCTGATCAGCTCCCATCGGCGATTCACCTCGGCCTGGACCGGCTCGGACAATTCCCAATCGTCGAGGCGGACGCGTCCGGCCTCGTCGAGCGCCGGGGACGGCAACACGGTGCGGAACAGGCGGTCGATCTGCTCGATGCAGCCCTCGTGCAGGCCCATCTCCTTCATCACCTTGAACAGCACCACGCCGTAGAGCGGCACCACCGGGATGGCCGAGCTGGCCTGGGTGACCACCGCCTTCAGCGAGACCACGCGGGCGGCGTCCGGGCCGAGCCGGCCGCGGATGGCGGCGGCGGCGCGATCGACGTCCTCCTTGGCCTTGCCGAGCGTCGCGTGCCAGTAGATCGGCCAGGTCAGCTGCGAGCCGATATAGGTGTAGTCGAGGGTCCGGAAGCCGTCGGCCAGCAGGCCGGCCTGCGCCAGGGCGTCGATCCACATCTCCCAGTCCTCGCCGCCCATGACGGCGATGGTGGCGGCGGTTTCTTCGGCCGTGGCGGGGGCGAGCTCGGTGTCGAACACCTCGCCCTTGTCGGTGTTGAGCGTCTTGACGCGGACCGGTTCGCCCAGCGGCTTGATGGCCGAGCGGTGGGTCACGCCGGTGCGCGGATCGGTGCGGACCGGAGCGGCCATGCTGTAGACCAGCATGTCGATCTGGCCGAGCTCTTCACGGACGGCTGCGACCACCTTGGCCTTCATCTCGTCGGAGAAGGCGTCGCCGTCGAGGGTGACAGCCTTGCGGCCCGCGGCCCTGGCCTCCGCCTCGAAGGCTCGGTTGTTGTACCAGCCGGCGCTGGCGGTCTTGGTCTCGGTCGGCTCCTTCTCGAACGAGACGCCCACCGTGTCGGCCCCGCCGCCGAACGTGGTGACAATGCGCGAGGCCAGGCCGTATCCGGCCGAGCAGCCCAGCACCAGGACCCGTTTGGGTGCGTTCTCGATCGGCGGCTGGCCGGTCACATAGGCCACCTGTTGGCGGACGTTCATCGCGCACCCGACGGGATGGGCGGTGGTGCAGATGAAGCCGCGGATACGGGGTTCAATGATCAAGTCGCAGTTCCTGTCCGGCGAAGGGGCGAGCGCTAGGCGCGGGCCCTGAATATCCTGCAAGCGCGGCCGGACGCCAGACCCGCTTGCGAACCGACCCGGGCCGCCCCCATATCCAGCCCCATGCAGAACCATCTTCGCACCTTCATGCTGCTGGCGGCCCTGACCGCCCTGTTCGTCGGCATCGGCTATCTGATCGGCGGAGCCGCAGGCATGGCGATCGCCCTGGCCCTGGCCGTGGCGATGAACTTCTTCAGCTACTGGAACTCCGACAAGATCGTGCTGCGGATGTACGGCGCGCGCGAGGTCGACCCGTCGACCGCCGAGCCGCTGCTGCGCAATTACGTCATCGACGTCTACGAGCTGGCTGACCGCGCGAACCTGCCGCGGCCGAAGGTCTACGTGATGGAGACCGAGCAGCCGAACGCCTTCGCCACCGGCCGCAACCCCGAGCACGCCGCCGTGGCCGCCACCGTCGGCCTGCTGCGGATGCTGGACCGACGCGAGATCCGCGGGGTGATGGCGCACGAGCTGGCGCACGTGAAGAACCGCGATACCCTGACCATGACCATCACCGCGACCATCGCCGGGGCGATCTCGTCACTTGCGAACTTCGCGCTGTTCTTCGGCGGCAACGACCGCGAACGCCCGGGCGGGATCATCGGGACCATCGCCCTGATGGTGCTGGCCCCGATGGCGGCCGCCCTGGTGCAGATGGCGATCAGCCGTGGCCGCGAGTACGAGGCCGACAAGCATGGCGCCGAGATCAGCGGCGATCCCGAAGCCCTGGCCAGCGCGCTGCAGAAGATCGAGGCCTACGCCCACGGCATCGTCAACGTCACCGCCGAGCGCAATCCCGCCACCGGACAGATGTTCATCATCAACCCGCTGAACGGCCACGGAGCCGACAATCTGTTCTCGACCCACCCGGCCACCGCCAACCGCGTGGCGGCGCTGATGAAGCTGCGGGCCGGCCCGCCGATGGGCGGCTCGCCGATCGTCAGCGGCGGTCGCCGCGCCGCCACCGCGGTGCCGACCACCGATCGGCCGCGTTCAGGGCCCTGGAACAGCTGAGGCTAAGGAACGCTACTGGGTTGCGACGGCAAGCGCCGGGGCCCACTCTTTCCTGACCGGCCCGTATCGAGGCCGGGCGGGAAGGAAGCGGACATGCCTGACGACAACGCCTTCGCGCGCGCCGCCGAGATCGAGGCCAGCCTCGAACTTCTGGCCGAGCGCGATATCGATCCGACCGCTCGGGTCTATGCGCGGATGTTCGAACTGCACCCGCAGATGGAGCCTTACTTCTGGCGCGACACCGATGGGGCGATCCGCGGCGAGATGTTGTCGCGCACCTTTTCCGCCATCCTCGATTTCGTCGGCGAGCGCCGCTACGCCGATCACATGATCGGGACCGAGATGGTCACCCACGAGGGCTATGACGTGCCCCGCGAGGTGTTCTCCACCTTCTTCGCCATCGTGCGCGACGCCCTGCGCGACCTGCTGGGCGCGGACTGGTCGCCCGCCTTCGAAAGCGCCTGGAACGAGATGCTGGCCGAAATCGAGGTGTTCGCGCAACGCACGCCGCACACCGCCGCCGTTAGCGACTTCCACGCCGCGCGCGTGGAGAAGTTCCAGCGCGGCGAGGCCATCAACTGAGGCGCCCGGCGCCGCCGGCAACAGCCAAGCTCGGCTCCTAATCGGCCATTTCCCGGCCGCAAATCGGCCCAGGTCGCCCCGGACACAAGGGGCGCACGGCGGGTCGCGGGCCATCTCCTGCAACATGATTCGGATCGCGACCGCTCGGTTGCGACCAGCCTGCGGCCTGGCCGCCGCGGGCGTGGCGAGCGCTTGAGTTGGGAGGGAGTTTCCACGGTCCATGGCTGATCTGCGCGCCTCCCAGAGTTCCGTTCCGGCGACCGCATCGGGCGAGGATTCGCTCCTGCCGCCGATCACGCTCCGTGGACGGACGTTCATGGCGTTGATCGTCGCGCCCGAGTACCCGATGGCCGACTGGTTCGCCGCGCTGGACCAACAGATGCGCGGGGCGGCCGGGTTCTTCATCGATCGCCCGATCGTCGCCAACCTCGCCGCGACCCTGGAGACCGGCGGTCCCGAGGCGGTGCACATCGTGCTGGAGGGCCTGGAAGCCCGCGACCTACGGCTGATCGGGGTCGAGGGCGTCGCCGCACCGCTGCTGGCCGGCACCCGCTGGGAGCGCCTCCCCAAGACCCTCCATGGGCGAGCCCAGACCTTGGAGGCGTGGACCGCCCTGGCCCCGGCCGACACGCCCGCTGAACCCCCACCCGCCGCCGGCTCGCTGCTGATCGACCGGCCGGTGCGCTCGGGGCAATCGATCCTGTTCGAGGACGGCGACATCACCATCATCGGCGCGGTCGCCTCGGGGGCGGAGGTGATCGCCGGCGGCTCGATCCACGTCTACGGCCCGCTTCGCGGCCGGGCGATCGCCGGGCTGCGGACCGGCTCAGCGGCGCGGATTTTCTGCAGCAGGCTGGAGGCCGAGCTGGTCGGGGTCGATCGGCTCTACCGGACCGCGGAGCATTGGGGCGATGCGCTGCACGGCCGCGCCGTCCAGGTCATGTGCGACCGAGGTTCGCTGCGGCTGGCCGCTTTGGCCTGAGGGGCGACGAGTAGAAAGAGTGGATCACATGTCCAAGGTAATGGTCGTCACGTCAGGCAAGGGAGGAGTCGGCAAGACCACCTCCTCGGCGTCGCTCGGGGCGGCGCTGGCCCAGGCCGGGCAAAGCGTGGCGGTGGTCGATTTCGATGTCGGCCTGCGCAATCTCGACCTGGTGATGGGAGCCGAGCGCCGGGTGGTGTTCGACCTGGTCAACGTGGTGCAGGGCGACGCCAAGCTGCCGCAGGCCCTGATCCGCGACAAGCGGCTGGAGACCTTGCATCTGCTGCCAGCCTCGCAGACCCGCGACAAGGACGCCCTGACCGAGGAGGGCGTGGCGCGGGTGATCGACGAACTGCGCGAGCGCTTCGACTGGGTGATCTGCGACAGTCCCGCGGGAATCGAGAAGGGCGCGCTACTGGCCATGCGGTTCGCCGACCTGGCGGTGGTGGTGACCAATCCCGAGGTCTCGTCAGTGCGCGACTCCGACCGCATCATCGGCATGCTCGACTCCAAGACCATGCGGGCCGAGACCGGCGAGCGGCTGGAGAAGCAATTGCTGCTGACCCGCTACGATCCGGCGCGCGCCGCCCGCAACGAGATGATGAAGGTCGAGGATGTTCTGGAGATCCTGGCGATCCCGCTGCTGGGCATCGTCGGGGAGAGCCCGGACGTGCTGACCGCTTCCAATGTCGGCTCGCCGGTCACCCTGCACAATCCGAGTTCGCCGGCGGCCCGGGCCTATACCGAGGCGGCGCGGCGGCTGCTGGGGGAAGACGTGGCGGTCAGCCCGCCGCAGACCAAGCGCGGCCTGATGAGCCGGCTGTTCGGCAGAAAGGCGGCGGTCGCGTGAGCTTTCTCAACTTCTTCAACCGCAACCGCACCGCCCCGGTGGCGCGCGACCGGCTGCAGGTGCTGCTGGCGCACGAGCGGGCCCTGGCCGGTCGGCCGGACCTGGCCGCCGTGCTGCAGGAGGAAATCCTGGCGGTGATCGCCAAGCACATCCCGATCAGCCGCGACAAGGTCAACGTCAAGCTCGACCGTCAGGACCAGGTCTCGACCCTGGAGATCGATATCGAGATGCCGCAGGAAATCTTGGGACGCTCCTAGCGTCCCTTGAACTCCGGCTTGCGCTTTTCCAGGAAGGCGCGGCGGGCTTCCTTGCCGTCCTCGCTGCCGAAGGCGCGCCCGATGTTGGAGACCTCGTAGCGCAGCTGCTGCTCCATATCGATCGACTCGTAGGACTTCACGATGCCGCGCTTGAGCAGCCGCAGGGTGATCGGCGACCACTCGCAGAGCTGGGCGCAATACTCGGCCAGCCGCGCCTCGAACCCGGCGTCGGCGACCACCTCGCCGGCCATGCCCCAGTCGACCGCCTCCTGGCCGACGAGGGTGCGGTTCTCCATCATGAAGCGCATGGCGCGCTCATAGCCCATCGCCTGCGGCAGGGTGATGGTCAGGCCGGCGTCCGGCGAGCCGCCGATCCGGGTGTAGCCGGCCATTAGCCGCGCGCTGGAGGCGATCAGGCGCACGTCGGTGGCCATGGCCAGGCCCAGGCCCGCCCCCACCGCCACGCCGTTGATCCCGCCGACCACCGGCTTGTCGCAGCGCTTGCGGATCGCCAGGACGAACTGACCGACCCAGCTGATGTCGTCGAGCTGGGCGGTCATGCCGCCGGCCGGATGGAAGGGCTCTGCGCCCGAGAGGTCGAGCCCGGCGCAGAAGGCGTCGCCGGCCCCGGTGATCGCCACCACCCAGACATTGTCGTCGCGGGCCGCCTCGTCCACCGCGGCCACCACGCCCCAGGCCAGTTGCTGGCTGAGCGCGTTCTTCTTCTCCGGACGGTTCAGGCGGATGGTGCGGACGTGGCCGGCGTCGGACACCTCGACGAGCTTACCCATGGCGTTTCCCCTCGTTCTTGCGTTGATGGCACAATGGACGCGGGGAGAGGTGGTGGCCAGACCGGAGGGAGCCGCGATGATCAGGCGCTGCGCGACACCGACACCCGGCGGGTCGACGGGGTGATGCGCGACGGGCTGCACGTCGAGGCGGTGAGGATCCGCCAATTGCTCCCCCAGTGGGGGAGGATCTATTCGAGCCGCATGCCCGGCTTCCATCCGCTAGCGGCGAGGAAGGCCTTGGCGTCGCTGACTTCCAGGATCTCGCGCAGGGCGCGACGCTTGTCGGTCGCGTTTGCGTAGTAGGCCTTGGCGATCCGGTAGCCGACCCAGTAGCCGAGGTCGCCCGGCTCGCCCGGCTTGCTGTTGTAGAGCCAGGCCGAAAGGTCGGTCTTGTCTTGGTCGGCCTGGAAGGCCGTCTCGATCTGCGCCTCGCGGCCCGCGACCAGCGGCGCGAGGTGCGAGTAGGCGACCTCGCCGGCGATCAGCTCGGTGGCGAATTCGGCCGCGCCCTCGACCAGCGACGCCTCCAGCACGGTCGGGTTTTGCTTCTCGGTCAGGACCGGCGACTGCTGAACGTGGATGAATTCGTGCGCCAGCACGTAGACGAAGCGGTCCTCGATGTCGGGATTGAGGAAGTCGGCGGCGCAAAGTGCCTCCAGCCCGATCTGCATGCCCGTCACAGGACTGCCGACGCCGACCGGCTTTCCGCGGCCGACCGCGATCGTCACTGCGGGAAACCGCGCCAGCGGATAGAGCTCCGCGAGCTTGGCCAGCGAGATCTGCAAGCGGCCTCGCGCGGCGAGCAGCACCTCGGCGCAGCGCCGGCCCTCGACATAGATCTGCGGACGCGCGGCGACAGCCTCCGCGATCCGCGCCCCGGTGGTGTTGCGCAGCCGGGCGAAGGTCTTCAGCCCGTCCGATCCCGCGTCGAGATAGTCGTGCTGAAGCTGCTCGGGGGTCGGCTTGCCGCCGGCGGCGTCATAGATCGTATAGAAACGGGCGACGTCGCCGATCTCGATGACCGGGACCGGGGCCGACTGGGCAAACGCCGCGCCAGAAGCGCAGGCGAGCGCCAGCCCCAGGAGAAGACGACGAAACATGCGTGGCGCGTGGACCCAGCCCTACTCCGCCGGCTCGTTGCGCTTGGCGAGCATGTTGTCGAACGACGACCAGACGCCGTCGGCGCCTTGCCATTGGCCCTTGGTCGCGGCCTTGGAGTACTCGGTCGAGCGGGCTTCGAAGAAGTTGGCGTGCTCGACGCCCGACAGCATCGACTGCAGCCAGGGCAACGGGTTTTCCTTCACGCCGTAGACTTCCGGCAGCTGCAGCTGGCGCAGGCGCCAGTCGGCGATGAAGCGGATGTAGGACTTGATGTCGTCCGGGGTCATGCCCTGGATCTCGCCGGCGTTGAAAGCCAGGTCGATGAAGGCATCTTCCAGACCGACCACGGTCTTGCAGCAATCGATGATGTCGTCGCCGACGCTCTTGGTGACCGCGCCGGTCTCCTTGTTGAACGCGTGGTAGAGCTTGATGATGCCTTCGCAGTGCAGGCTCTCGTCGCGCACCGACCAGGAGACGATCTGGCCCATGCCCTTCATCTTGTTGTGGCGCGGGAAGTTCAGCAGCATCGCGAAGCTGGCGAACAGCTGCAGGCCCTCGGTGAAGCCGCCGAACATGGCCAAGGTGCGGGCGATGTCGGCGTTCGAGTCGACGCCGAACTTCTGCATGTAGTCGTGCTTGTCCCGCATCTCCTGGTAATCCAGGAACGCCGTGAACTCGCTATCGGGCATGCCGATCGTTTCGAGCAGCAGGGCGTAGGCCGCGATGTGGATCGTCTCCATGTTGGAGAAGGAGGCCAGCATCATCTTCACCTCGGTCGGTTTGAAGACGCGGCTGTAGCGTTCCATATAGTTGTCGTTCACCTCGACGTCCGATTGAGTGAAGAACCGGAAGATCTGGGTGAGGAGGTTGCGCTCCTTATCGTTGAGCTTGGCCGCCCAGTCCTTGAGGTCTTCGCCCAGCGGCACCTCTTCGGGCATCCAATGGACCTGCTGCTGCTTCTTCCAGAAGTCGTAGGCCCACGGATAGCGGAACGGCTTGTAGGCGTAGGACGGAGTAAGCAGGCCAGGCAGGGCGGACGTCGCGGTCACGGTTGCGGCTTTCGAATCTGGTCGGAGACGTTAACGGCCGAAGTTAGCCACCGATCCACGACAACATCTAGCGGCGAAGTGAAGCGCTGCCCCAAGATGTTGTGAACAGCACGGGGATGAATCATGAGCGAGCCATGGACGCTGTTCAGCGCACGGGGGTCAGGAGCGGTGGCCGTGGAGGCGGCGCTGACCCTCGCCGGCCAGCCCTATCGGCTGATTGACTCCTACACCTGGGACAAGGACGACCCCGAGAGCGGCGACAAGGTGCTGGCGGCCAATCCGATGCGCCAGGTGCCGACCCTGGTGCTGCCGGGCGGCCAGGCGATCACTGAGAGCGCCGCGATCCTGATCTGGCTGGCCGAGCAGTTCCCGGACGCGCGGCTGGCCCCGCAACCCGGCGCGGACAAACGGGCCCCGTTCCTGCGCTGGATGAGTTTCGTCTCCAGCGCCATCTATTCGCTCTACTGGGTGAAGGACGATCCGTCGCGGCTGGTCCCCGATCCCGCCGGCCACGAGGCGTTGACCGAACGCACCTTGGAGCGGATCGCCGAATGCTGGCGGATCATGGGGGCCCAGGTCTCGCCGGGCCGCTACCTGCTGGGCGACCAGCTCAGCGTGCTGGACCTCTATGTCGCTGTGGTCTCGCGGTTCAGACCGCGCCGCAGGCGGTTTTATCGCGAAGCGCCGAACATGGCCGATGTGGTGCGCCGCATCGACGAGGACCCGCGACTGCACGGCCTGTGGGCTGAGCGGATGGGCTTCGACCAGGGTTGGGAAGGGTGAGGCATCAAGTTGCTCCCCTTCTGGGGGAGATGTCAGCCCCATGGCTGACTGAGGGGGATCTTGCTCCGCAGCCCTCGGTCTCGCCGCTCAGCGGCGATCCACCTCCCCCGGCGGGGGAGGAATTGAAGGATCATTCCTTCGGCTTGATCGAGAAGGTGAAGGCGACGACCGAGTCGTCCACCGTCTCCTGGCCGAACACCATGTGCTCGCCCTTCACCTCGCGGTGGATGTAGCCCAGCGAGGTCTGCATCGCGCCCTTGCGGTAGGCCACGCCGACATGGGCGTCGCCGATCAGGGCGCTGGAAGCGTCCGTCGACCAACCGTCGCGGTTCCAGCTGTTGCCGCTGCGCAGCACGTTCAGTCCGACCGCTCGGCCGCTGGCGGCGGCGAACAGGTACCAGCGGCCCTTGTCGCCGTAGGAAGCGCCGTCGCGCACGCCCAGGTCGCTCAGGCTGTTTTCCAGCGTCTCCTCGCGCTTCTGGGCGACGGTGAGGGTCGCGCCCGCCTCGGCTTGGCCGCCACTGTTGGAGACCCCCAGCCCAGTGTGCGGGGTGACGTCGACGTCGAGGTGGCCGGCGTCGAAGCGCACCGGGGCCCAGTCGCGAGTGACCGCGATCTCGTAGGCGTCGGCGTCGAACTGGGCGCGGGGATCGATATTCTGCGGCAGGCCGCTGGGCGTGCGCATGGCGCCGCCCAGGCTGAGGCGGACCTGGTTGCTGGCGCCGGTGTCGCTCTTGCCGAGCTTGAAGGTGCTGGTCGTCCACCGCACCGGACTGCCGTCGGCGGCGAACTGCTCATGCTCGATGAGGTTGGAGAAGTCGTCGCCCTGCACCTTTGGGGCGTAGTTTTGCGCGAAGGCGGCGTCCTTCAGGCTCGTAGCCTTTGCCGACCCTGGCGTTACAGTCTGCGCAGCAACTTGCGTCGCGGCGCCGACACCCAAGGCGATGGCCACCCCAGCCAACGGCCTCATAGCGAACCTCCCTGCCGCATCGTTGAGCGTGCGGCTCAACAAGCATCCTTCCATGATGATGAAATGACGCCAACGGTAAATCCGTTCCTCTTTCGAGGCTCACATGGGGGTTACACCTTAGGTGGCCGTCAGGCGGGCGCGGACCTGCTTCAAATCGAGACAAAACAACGGGTTTGCCTACATTTTGCGCGCCCCGACTTCGCGCCGGGCCCAACGAAAAGAGGCGACCCAACGGCCGCCTCCAAGTCCTTCCGGATTATCGCGCGGCGCGTCCCCGACCGAAGAATCGGCGCGGGGACGTCCGGGCCTGACCGCCTACTGGCAGGCCAGGCATTCCTCGTAGTCGGTGCGCTCGGACGGGGCGTCGATGATCACCGCCGCGCCTTCGCCGCCAGCGTGGGCCGCGCGCTGCACTGACTTGGAGCGCAGGTAGTAGAGCGACTTGCAGCCGCGTTCCCAGGCCTGCCAGTGCAGCATGTGCAGATCCCACTTATCGACGTCGCCCGGCAGGAATACGTTGACCGACTGCGACTGGCAGATGTCCGGGGTGCGGTCGGCGGCCAGCTCGATGACCCAGCGCTGATCCAGTTCGAAGGCGGTCTTGTAGACGTCCTTCTCGTCCTGGCTGAGGAAGTCGAGGTGCTGGACCGAGCCTTCGTTCTCCAGGATCGAGTCCCAGACCCCGGCCGTGTTCTTGCCCTTCTCGTCGAGCACGCGCTCCAGGTAGGGGTTCCTGACGGCGAACGAGCCGGACAGGGTCTTGTGTGTGTAGATGTTGGCCGGGATCGGCTCGATGCCCGCCGAGGTGCCGCCGCAGATGATCGAGATCGAGGCGGTCGGGGCGATGGCCAGCTTGTGGCTGAACCGCTCCATGACGCCCTTCTCGGCCGCGTCCGGGCAAGCGCCGCGTTCGGCGGCCAGGGTGCGTGAGGCCGCGTCGCACTGGCGGCGCAGGTGCTTGAACAGGCGCATGTTCCAGCTCTTGGCCAGGGCGCTCTCGAACGGCACGTTCTGCATCTGCAGGAACGAGTGGAAGCCCATGAGGCCCAGGCCCACCGAACGCTCGCGCTGGGCGGCGTAGACGGCGTTCTTCATGTCGGCCGGCGCGTTGCGGATGAAGTCCTCAAGCACGTTGTCGAGGAAGCGCATCACGTCCTCGATGAAGGTCGGGTGGTCGCGCCACTCCATGAACTTCTCGGCGTTGACCGAGGACAGGCAGCAGACCGCGGTCCGCTCGTGGCCCAGATGGTCGGCGCCGGTGTGGAGCATAATCTCCGAGCACAGGTTCGACTGGCGCACCGACAGACCGAGGTCGCGCTGATGCTGCGGCATCGAGCGGTTCACGGTGTCGGAGAAGATCAGGTAGGGCTCGCCGGTCTGCAGCCGGATCTCGAGGATCTTCTGCCACAGCGAGCGGGCGTCGACCTCGCGCAGGACTTCCTGATCCTTCGGCGAGCGCAGGCCGAACATGGCGCCTTCGCGGACGGCTTCCATGAACTCGTCGGTGATGTTGATGCCGTGGTGCAGGTTCAGGGACTTGCGGTTGAAGTCGCCCGACGGCTTACGGATCTCGAGGAACTCCTCGATCTCCGGGTGGTGGATGTCGAGATAGACAGCGGCCGACCCGCGGCGCAGCGAGCCTTGGCTGATCGCCAGGGTCAGCGAGTCCATCACGCGGATGAAGGGGATGATGCCGCTGGTCTGGCCCGCGCCCTTGACCTTTTCGCCGATGGAGCGGACGCCGCCCCAGTAGGTGCCGATGCCGCCGCCGTTGGAGGCCAGGGCGACGTTTTCGTTCCAGACGCTCTGGATGCCTTCCAGCGAGTCGCCGACGGCGTTCAGGAAGCAGGAGATCGGCAGGCCGCGACCGGCGCCGCCATTGGAGAGCACGGGGGTGGCCGGCATGAACCAGAGGTTCGAGATGTAGTCGTAGACGCGCTGGGCGTGCTCGGCGTCGTCGGCGTAGGCCGTGGCCACCCGGGCGAACATGTCCTGGTAGCTCTCGCCCGCCAGCAGGTAGCGGTCCTCAAGGGTGGTCTTGCCGAACTCGGTCAGCAGCGCGTCGCGCGACCGGTCCACCTCGACCTTGCGGACCAGCTGCAGCTGGGGCCGCTCGACCCGCTCCGGGGCCGTCTGCGTCGCTTCCGAAACCGTCCGCATCACCGCTTCGCCGCTGCTCATGCCCCAAAACCCATAACTATCAGATGCTTTGCCTCCGGGACACCGCCCGGCCGTCGTCACCGCTATATCTAGTGGCTGCCCCGCCCCCGATACGCTTCATATGGGGCCACGAAGGCTAATGACTCGTCAACGGGTCCGAGCGGTCATCCCCACGAGAATTTCGTTAACACCTCATTTACCTTTGCCGCCGGGGCCTTGCGGGCATGAGTTTTCCACAGGCGCTCCGCGGCCGGACAAGGGACGCGTTCACGCGCATGTGAAAGCTGGGGGCGGAACAATCGCGAGTCGTTCTCACTTGCCCACCTTCCCCCACCAACCTATCCACACGCCGTCACTGGGGAGTAGCCGCCCGTAGCTCCAGCGGGGAATGCGTCAACAAACTTGCCGAAAGGCATGGCGCATTCGGCATTTGCTTGGCGAGACCTTTGGCTTTCGTGCGTCGGTCCATGCGGGGTCGGCGGCGCGGAAAGCCATTGGTATGCCTCGACCCCGCCCGGACGCCCGTTCCCAATGGAAGCTCTGCTCGTCTCCACCGGCCTCGTGGCCATCGCCGAGATCGGTGACAAGACTCAACTGCTGGCCATGCTGCTGGCCGCCCGGTTCCGAAAACCGATCCCCATAATCCTAGGCATCTTGGTCGCCACCATCGCCAACCATGCGCTGGCCGCCTGGATCGGCATGGCCGCGGGCGAATTCCTGCAGGGGCCGTGGATGAAGTGGCTGCTGGGCCTGGCGTTCATCGGCTTTGCCGGCTGGGCGCTGATTCCCGACAAGTTCGACGACAGCGACCGCCCCAAGGATCGGGCCGGGGTGTTCCTGACGACGCTGGTCGCCTTCTTTCTGGTGGAGATGGGCGACAAGACCCAGGTGGCCACCGTCGCCCTGGCCGCCAAGTTCCAGCAGGTGCTGCTGGTCGCCGCCGGCACCACGCTGGGCATGATGATCGCCAACGTCCCGGCCGTGCTGCTGGGCGAGGCCGCGGCCACCCGCCTGCCGCTGAAGTACATCCGCTGGGCGGCGGCTGGGCTGTTCGCGGCGATCGGCGTCTGGATCCTGATCGCCGGCTAGCCGACCTGCGGCGGCCCTAAGGCTCGCCCCAAAGCAAAAGAGCCCGGCCTTTCGGCCGGGCTCTCCGCTAGTTCGGCTGATCGCCGAGATCGACTTAGAAGTTGATGTCGATCGTCGAACGGCGGTTCAGCGGTTCCTTCACGCCGTCAGCAGTCGGGACGGCGAGTTGGGTTTCACCCTTGAAGTCGACCTGCAGCGTTTGCTGGCCAACACCCAGACCAACCAGCGCGTCGGCCACGGCCTTCGCACGGCGTTCCGACAGACGCATGTTGTACTCGGCCGAACCCGACGTATCGGTGTGGCCGACCACGATCACGCGAGTGGCGTTGCCGCTGGTCGAGTAGGTCGCAGCTTCCTGCACCACCGTCTGGGCTTCCGGCGTCAGCACGTACTGATCGAACGGGAAGTAGACGATGAATTGCTTGGCCTCATACGCCGGCGGAGGCGGCGGCGGGGGAGGCGGAGGC
>NZ_JBFUIW010000026.1:0-38908 GCF_056401675.1 Phenylobacterium sp. P4_E10
ATCGAATCGAGGCGGCGCTGCGCCGGCCGCGCGACCGGGCCCGCACCGCCGCCGACGTGCAGGAGATGCGCGCCCTCCTCGAGCGCGAGCGGCCGCCGAAGGGGGAGTGGGATCTGAAACTTTCCCCCGGCGGGCTGGTCGACATCGAGTTCGCCGCCCAGTTCCTGCAGCTCGCCCATGCGGCGGACGGGGGACCGCTTAGGGCCAACACCGCCGAGGCGCTGGAGGCGTTCGAGGGGCTGGCGGCGCCCGACGCCCTGGCCGCGCTGCGCAAGGCCTGGGCCCTGCAGCAGAACCTGACCCAACTGCTCAAGGTGGCGCTTGGCGACAACGCCGATCCGAGCGAGGAGCCCAAGGCTTTCAGGGCCTTGCTGGCCCGGGCCGGCGAGGCGCGCGACTTCCGCGCCCTGCGCGCCAAGCTGGAGACCTCGCGAAAAGCTGCCCGCGGCGCCTACGAGACGATTGTCGGCGACGGAAACCGCTAGGGCCTGCGTTGAACGGATAAGCTCCATGAACCTGCCGAGGCGCCGACCCTGATCATGTCCCCGATCACAACCCGTGAAGCGTGACCGATCCGGACCAGGCGCTGCTGGCCCGGGTGGGCGAGGGCGACCCCGCCGCCGTCCGCGCCCTGGTGGCCCGCAAGCTGCCGCGGCTGCTGGCGCTGGCCGGCCGCATGCTCGGCGACCGGGCCGAGGCCGAGGACGTGGCGCAGGAGACCTTCGTGCGGGCCTGGAAGCAGGCGCGCGACTGGCGGCCGGGCGCGGCCAAGTTCGACACCTGGCTGCACCGGGTGGCGCTGAACCTCTGCTACGACCGCCTGCGCCGCCGCCGCGAGATCGCCACCGAGGATCCGCCCGAGCAGCGCTACGAGGGCCCGGCCCCCGACCGCGGCCTGCAGGCGGCCGAGGTCGGGACACGGGTGGCCGCGGCGATGCGCGCCCTGCCGGACCGCCAGCGCGAGGCGATCGCCCTTTGTCACTATCAGGAGCTCACCAACATCGAAGCCGCCGCCCTGATGGGCGTCAGCGTCGAGGCGCTGGAGAGCCTGCTCGCGCGCGGCCGCCGCGCCCTGCGCGCAGCCCTGTCGGATATGGTGGGAGACTAGGCTCATGACCCACGAACGCTTCGAATTCCTGGCGCAGGCCTACGGCGGCGATGTCGCCCGCTGGCCGCAGGCCGAGCGCGAGGCCGCAGTGCTGCTGATGGCGCAAGAGCCGGACTTCGCTCAGGCGACCCTCGCGGCGGCGGCCAGCCTCGACGCGTTGCTCGACGACTGGGCCGCGCTGCCGGTGAGCCACGCCCTGCGCGATGCCGTCATCGCCTCGGCGCCGCGCGCCAAACCGAGGTCGACGCTGCAGCAATGGTTCTGGCGAACCGGGGTCGGCGCTGGCCTCGCCGCAGCCTGCGCCGCCGGCTTGGTCGTGGGCGTGCAGCTTTCGGACACCGCCCAGCGCCAGTCAGACGAGACGATCAGCGCCGCGCTCACCACGAACGACGACCTGACTGGCCTGCTGAACGGAGAGGGCGCGTGATGAGCCGCAGGACCCTGTTGATCGCCCTATTCATCTCCCTGGCGGTGAACCTGTTCCTGGTGGGAACGCTCGCCGGCGGCCTGGTGATCGGCCATCGCCTGCGGGCGGACCGGCCGCCGCCGATGCAGCGCGGCATGTCGCAACCGCTATGGAGGGCCGGGGATCGCCTGCCGCCGAAGCAGGCGCAGGCCTACCGGCAGGCGTTGCGCGGCGCGGGGCCGGAACTTCGCCAAGCCATGCACGGCGCACGGGCCGAACGCGCAGAGGCCTGGCGATCCCTTGGGGCCGAACCATTCGATCCGGCAGCGACCAAGCGCCGCTTGGCGGGGGTTCGTGGCCGCGAGGCCGACGCTCGGGGACGCATCGAAGAGCAAATCGTCGACTATGCGGCCGGCCTGCCGGTCGCCGATCGCGCCGCCCTGGCTAAGGGACTCACTGAACGGCCCCGCCGGGATCCGCCGCCCCGCCGCTAGGCGGCGACGAAGCCGTCCACCGGCCGAGCTGGCTCGCGACGCAGGGGCATGGTGAAGGAGACCAGGGTGCCTTCGCCGGGCGCGCTCTGCATGTCGAGCGTGCCGCCGTGCATCTCGACCAGAGACTTGGTGAGCGCCAGCCCAAGTCCGGTGCCCTGGGTGGTTTTGGAGTGCTGGCTTTCCACCTGCTCGAACGGGCGGGCCAGGCGCGCCAGATCGTCCTGGGCGATGCCGATGCCGGTGTCCTGCACGCTGACGCGGATGTACTCGCCAGACGGATCGCGGCGGCCCTCGGCGCGCACGGTCACGCGGCCGCCGCGCGGCGTGAACTTGATCGCGTTGGAGAGCAGGTTCAGCAGGACCTGCTTCACCGCGCGATAGTCGGCCTCGACCTCGGGGAGGTAGGGGAAGTCTACGGTGAGGACGAGGCCGGCGGCCTCGGCGCGATTGCGCACCAGCCGAACGGCGTCCTCTGCGACCTCGGCCAGGGCCAGCGGCTCGAACTTCAGGTTCATCTTGCCGGCCTCGATCTTCGACATGTCGAGGATGTCGTTGATGAGCGCCAGCAGGTGCTGTCCCGAGGAAAGGATATCCTGGGCGTAGCCCTTGTACCGGGTGTCGCCGAGCGTGCCGAACATCTCGCCGACCATGATTTCGGAGAAACCGTTGATGGCGTTCAGCGGCGTACGGAGCTCGTGGCTCATATTGGCCAGGAATTCGCTCTTGGCCTTGTTGGCCCCCTCGGCGCGGACCTTCTCCATCTCGTATTTGCGGGCCAGCTCCGACAGCTGCTCCTGGCTGCGTTCGAGGTTGAACACCACCTTCTGGAGCTGCTCCTCGTTCTGCCGGCGGGCTTCTTCCTGCGTCTTGATGGCGGTGATGTCGGCGGCGGTCATCACCAGCCCGCCTTCGGCCGTCCGGCGCTCGGAGATCTGGATCCAGCGGCCGTCGGTCAGCTCGGCTTCGCGCACGCCTTTGCGGCCGTCGGGACTGGGGGCCTCCTGCTGGATGGCCAGCTGCGCAAAGCGGCTGACCTCGTCGCGCATCGCGCCCGGCTTCAACAATCGCGGCTCTAGCGAGAACACGCTGCGGAAGTTCTGATTGCATAGCAGCAGACGGCCGTTGCGATCCCACAGCACGAAGGCTTCGGACACGCTCTCGATGGCGTCGCGCAGCCGGCCCTCGGCGGCCTGGGCGCGGGCCTGCGCCATGCGCTCCTCGGTGACGTCCAGGGCCACCCCGATGATCCGCGAATAGCCGTCGTCGCCGGGCCGTCCAAAGGCTTGTCCGCGCGCGTCGATCCAGATCGGCCGCCCGCCCTGGGGCGAGGGCACGCGGAACGAGACGTCGAAGCCGCCGTAGATGGCGGCTGTGGTCAGCGCCTGGCGGACCCGCTCGCGATGGTCGGGCGAAACCCGCTCGAGCACTTCCTGTCCCGAGACGATCCCGCCTCCGCCCCACCCGAAGATCGCGCCGGTGACGTCCGACATGAACATCTGGTCGGTGGTCAAGTCCCACTCCCAGATGCCGCAACGGGCGGCTTCAACCGCCAAGCGGAAGCGCTGTTCGGAGTCGACGAAGGCCTTCTGCGCGGTCTCGACCTTGCGGCTCTGGTTCAGCAGCAGCAGGCCGAGCGCGAAGGCGACGCCGAGCGGGGCCGTGAGCCACGCCAGCTGTTGGCCGGTCGAGGTGATCTCATGGGCGCTCGACGCGGTGGCGGCCACGCTGAGCAGTGCTCCGCCCTGAATGGGCCTGGCGATCAGGTCGAGCGCGGAGCCGTCGGGCTTTGCGCCCTTTAGCAGACCCTCGGCGCGGGCGAGTTGGGCGGCGGAGATGCCGAAAGCCTCGCCCGCATTGCGCGCCTGTCCGAGCCCGCCGGCCCCGGTGGCGGCGATCACCTCGCCGCGTGCGGTGACCACGGCCTGGTCAGGCGCGAGCGCTGCGCCCAGGCGGGTGGCGTCGCCGATGGCGACGATCCTCCGATCGCCCTTGGCGGTCACCGCCGTGACCGACGCGGCCAGCGCCGGGACTGTCTGACCCGTTCCGCCGATCCAGAACTCGGACTTGCCGCGGTCGATCTCCTCCCGCAGCAGCCGCCAGTCGACGCCGGGAGCCTTGCCCGCCAGTGCGATGACGCCGCTGTCGTCGAGCACGGCGACGGCGGTGGCCGCGCCGGCCGCGGACGTGAGGCCGATCTCGGCCGCGTCGATCGGCGGCTCGGCCTTGCGCTGGATAGTTTCGCGCGCTGCCAGCAATCCGCCGTGCAGGGCGGCGGCCTCGGCGTCGATGCGAGACGCAAGGGCCTCGGCGCGTGCGGGAAGGGCGGCGTTCTGAAGGGTCTGGGCTTGCGGCTCGCGGGTGATCTTGAACACAGCCACAGCGGTGTAGATCGCCATCAGCAGCAGGGTCGAAAGGATGGCTAGGCGGACGAAGCCCTGGTTGGCGACCAGCCCCGTGCCCGGCGCGACGGCGCCGCGCGGATGGCTAGGCCGAGAATCGGCCACGTCCTTGCCACCCCACTTGGCCAAAGCCCAGCCGCCCCCTTGCGCCCCGATTCACCTCGCCGAGTCTACGCAAGCCAGGAGGTGGCGTCACGAGGCGTATGGTCCAGTTCTCAGGGTTTCGGGCGCCGATCGGCCCGGCGTTCCTGCCCAGAGTACGTGGGGTCGTCCTGCCGGCGTCGATCCGGCCCAAAGTATGTCGGGCTCCTGACAAACGACCGGGGTTTGTCGACCACCCAGGAGATTCGCTTCATCAGGTCGGCCGGCGTGACCGGTTTGACGCAAAACTCATTCACCCCGGCGTCGCGAGCGGCGATGATCCGAACGCGGTCGGCGTGGCCGGTCAGCAGAATGATCGGAGTGTACGGGCCCGGGCTCTCCGCGTCGTTGCGCAGCCAGTGGGCAAAGGTCACGCCTTCTTCGGTCCCCAGCATGTAGTCGAGGATGACGATGTCACATGGCGTGGCCCGCATTTGGCGCTTGGCTGTGTCGACCGTCTGGGCGTCGTAGAGATGACTGGCCCCGAACCCGCGAAGCATCGCCTTCACCAAGTTCACCGCGTGGGTATTGTCGTCGACGATCAGGAACCGCAGCCTTTGCAACGACACGGACATGATGCGGCGGTCTCCAGTTCGCGTTCCTGAAGTAGCGGATTCAATGTAAATATTCCGTTGGTCTGGGGCCGGGCGCCCGGCCCCAGACCGTCAATCGGCGAGCGCCTTGGCCGCCAGTTCGTAGACGTTCTTCGAGAGACCTTCGGTCGCTGCGATGCGCGCCAGTTCCCGCTTCATCAGCGCACCGAGCTCGGGCTTGTAGCGCCGCCAGCCGCCGAGGGGTTCGACCAGCCTGGCCGCGGTCATCGGGTTGAAACTGTCCACCGCCAGGATCTGATCGGCGAGGAACCGGTAGCCGGCCCCACTGGGATCGTGGAAGCGGGCCGGATTGAAGTTGGCGAAGGTCGAGACCAAGGCCCGCAGGCGGTTTGGGTTTTTCTCATCGAAGGCCGGATGGGCGGTCAGGCCCATGACCCGTCCCAGGGCGCTCTCGTCCGGATCGCGGGCCTGCAAGGCGAACCACTTGTCGATGACCAGCGGCTCGGACTTCCAGCGGGCGAAGAAGTCGGACAGCGCGCTCTCGTAGAGGTCGCCGCCGATCGCCATCAGCGCCGACAGCCCGCCCATGGCGTCGGTCATGTTGACGGCGGCGCGATAGTGGCCGTCGGCCAGTTCGCCGATCTCGGCGCGCGGATTGGCGGCCAATAGGTCGAGGGCGGCGTTGCGCAGGGCCCTGCGTCCGGCGCTGGCGGCGTCGGGCGAGAATTCGCCGAGTTCCTGCAGGCCGATGTGCAGGCGCTTCAGGTCCTCGGTCAAATGCAAAGCCAGGCGCTGGCGCAGGGCGTTGCGCGCCTCGTGGATCGCGGCGGGATCGGCGGGTTGGATCGCCAGAGCCAGGTCCGACTCGCTGGGCAAGGCCAGCAAAAGAGCCTTGAAGGCCGGATCGGAGGCTTGGTCTGCGAGGGCGCGGCCCAAGGCGTCCGCGAAGCGCTCCTCACCGACTTCATCGGGCGCGCCCTTGGCGCGGGCGACGATCAGGGCGCGAGCCAGCTCCTGGCCCGACTCCCAGCGATTGAACAGGTCCGGATCGCCGGCCAGTTGCACATAGCGGTCGGAGGCGCGCGCATCGGTGGTCAGGGTCACCGGCGAAGAGAAGCCGCGCAGCGCCGAGACGACGGGCGGCGCGTCGATCCCGGTCAGCACGACCTTCGTCCTGGGGCCGTCGAGAATCACCAGCGTCTCGTCGACCGCCTGGCCGTCGCGTTCAAAGGCCAAGGTGCGCCCCTCGGCGTCCAGCAGCCCGACGATCACCGGAACCGGCAGCGGCTTCTTGGTGGGCTGGCCCGGCGTAGGCGGCGTTTCCTGGGCGAGCTCCAGCGACAGCGTCCGCGCCTCGGCGTCATAGCTGTGCTGCAGCGATACCTTCGGCGTGCCGGCCTGTTCGTACCAGGTGAAGAAGTCCGACAGGTCGCGGCCGCTCACCTCGGCGAAGCATCGGATGAATTCCTCGACGGTAGTGGCGTGGCCGTCCCAACGGTCGAAATAGAGATCCATGCCTGTCCGGAACGCTTCGGCCCCGATCAGGGTCTTGAGCATCCGGATCACTTCCGCGCCCTTTTCGTAGATGGTCGCGGTGTAGAAGTTGTCGATTTTCAGATAGCTGGACGGGCGCACCGGATGGGCTAGCGGGCCCTGGTCCTCGGGGAACTGGCGCGCGCGCAGCGCCTTCACGTCCTTGATCCGCTGGACGGCGTGGCCGCGCATGTCGGCCGAGAAGCTCTGGTCGCGGAAGACGGTCAGGCCTTCCTTCAGGCAGAGCTGGAACCAGTCGCGGCAGGTGATGCGGTCGCCAGTCCAGTTATGGAAATACTCGTGGGCGACGACGCTCTCGATACGCTCGTAGTCCATGTCGGTGGCAGTGGCCGGGTCGGCCAGAAGGAGTGAGGAGTTGAAGATGTTCAGCCCCTTGTTCTCCATTGCGCCGAAATTAAAGTCGCGCACCGCGACGATCATGAACAGGTCGAGGTCGTATTCACGTCCGAAGGCGTCTTCGTCCCACTTCATCGACCGCTTCAGCGCGTCCATGGCGTAGGCGGCGCGCGGCGCCATGCCCGGGTCGACGAAGATGCGCAGATCGACCGTGCGACCGCTCATGGTGACCAGCTTGTCCTCAAGAACGTCGAGTTCGCCGCCCACCAGGGCGAACAGGTAGGCCGGCTTGGGGAACGGATCGTTCCAGACCGCGAAGTGGCGGTCACCCGGCAGATCGCCCGACTCGATCAGGTTGCCGTTCGAGAGCAGGCGCCGGAACGCCTTGTCGGCCTCGATGCGAACGGTGAAGCGCGACAGCACGTCGGGCCGGTCCGGGTACCAGGTGATCTTGCGGAATCCCTCGGCCTCGCACTGGGTGCAGAAGCGTCCGCCGGACATGTAGAGGCCTTCCAGGGCCTTGTTGTTCTCCGGGTCGATCTCGACCTCGGTCTCAAGCAGGAAGGCGTCGGGCACTTCCGGAACGGTCAGGAATTCGGCGTCGATTACGTGTTCGCCATCGCCCAGAACCTTGCCGTCCACCGCCACCGAGATCGGCTTCAGTCGCTCGCCGTTCATCACCAGCGGATCGCTGTGGTCGCCGTTGCGCCGGATCGTCAGCCTGGCCTTCACCCTTGTGGAATTGGGGGCCAAGGCGAAGTCCAGGCGGACCTCGTCAATGAGGAAGGCGGGGGGCGTGTAGTCGGCGAGCCGGATCGGCTGGGGCGTGTCTGTGCGCATGGAGGCCATTTAGCCACGACGCGCCCTGATCGCCAGATGGCGAAATCGACAAGGGCTTGATGTGGCCGGCCTCGGAGCGAGGCGCTAGGCCGCGTCGACGCTGACCGAGGCGTGGGCCGTGCCGGCGACCGGCGTCTCCCGGAAATGCCTGTCGAGCTTGGCGACCTGTTCGGCGATACGCTGCAGTTCAGGCGGCGCATCGCCCGCGCTCTCGTCAACGATGCGGACCACTTCGCGGGCGAGGGCGAGCAGGTCGGGCGCGCAGGTGATCAGTCGCGCTTGGAACTCGATCTTGTGCGGGTCGCGATCATATTCCGCGCCCGGCACCCGCCAGCCGCCCCAATCGGCGGCGTCGGTGACAACGACCGGATACGTGCCCGGATAGGGGTGGTGTGCGGCGTCCTCTTCCGACTGCCACTTGTTGCGCGCCCGCAGCAGCCGCCAGCGGGGGGCGTCCGATCCCAACGCGTCAGCGCCGCTGTCCTGTTCCGCCTTCAGCTCGTGAGCCTGGAAATCGCGGCCCAGACCGACATCGTAGGTCACCCGCACCGGCTCGTCGAAGCCCTTGGCCCAGACGGGAACGATCTTCTCGATTACCGACCAGGCGCCGACGCTCTCGACCCAAACCTTCTGGTTTCGTTGGAATATCGCCTTGGCCATGAGCGCCTTCGGACCTCCGCTTTTCAGCCGCCCATAAGAGCCTGAAATTCTTGACGCGAGGTCAATCTTTCCAAGGCGCCCCGGGTGCGTATGGTGGCCGCCAACGATGCATCGAACCGGCCGACTAACGGCGGAGTGGGCGGAAATGAATTTCGATTTTTCAGACGACCAGAAGTTTCTGAAGAACGAGGCGCGCAAGTTCCTCGAGGCCAACAGCCCGACTTCGCGGGTCCGCAAGGTGCTGGACGACGACGGCAAGGCCTATGACGAGGAGCTGTGGAAGGCGGTCGCCGCCCAGGGCTGGCTCGGCGCAGCCATTCCGGAGGAGCACGGCGGCCTTGGCCTCGGACACCTGGAACTCTGCGTGATCGCCGAAGAGCTCGGTCGGGTCGTCGCGCCGATCCCGTTTGCCTCCACCGTTTATTTCCTGGCCGAGGCAATCATGCTGGCCGGCGGCGATGAGCAAAAGGCGGACCTGCTGCCCAAGATCGCTGCGGGCGAGGTCATCGGCGCGGTCGCTACATCCGAAGGGCCCGGAGTGCTGAGCGCGGCCAGCCTTCAGTCCACCGTCGATGGCGGCAAGCTCTCTGGCGTGAAACTCCCGGTCACCGATGGCGACATCGCCACTGTGGCCCTGGTGCTCGCCAAGGAAAACGGCAAGCCGGGCCTCTTCCTCGCCGATCTGACCGATCCCTCGGTGACCCAGGAAGTGGTCAAGACGCTGGATCCGACCCGCGACGCGGCCAAGCTGACCTTCAAGGACACGCCGGTGCGCCGTCTCGGCGCCGCCGGCGAAGGTTTCGAGCTGATCGAGCAGGTCTTCGATCGCGCGGCGGTTCTGCTGGCCTTCGAGCAGACCGGCGGCGCGGACCGCTGCCTGGAAATGGCCAAGGAATATGCGCTGGAGCGCTACGCCTTCGGCCGGGTCATCGCTTCCTACCAGGCGATCAAGCACAAGCTTGCCGAGATGTACGTGAAGAACGAGCTGTCGCGGTCGAACGCCTATTACGGCGCTTGGGCGCTGAACACGAACGCGCCTGAACTGCCGGTCGCCGCCAGCGCCGCCCGGATCGCGGCCAGCGAGGCGTTCTGGAACGCTTCGAAGGAGAACATCCAGACCCACGGGGGCATCGGCTTCACGTGGGAAATGGACTGCCACCTCTACTACCGGCGCTCGCGCCAGCTCTCGCTCGTGGCCGGCGCGCCGCGGGTCTGGAAGGAACGGCTCGTCAGTCACCTTGAACGCCGCAACGTGGCCGCCGCCTAAGGGAGATCAGGATCATGGATTTCAACGACACTCCCGAAGAAGCTGCCTACCGCAAGCAGGTCCGCGACTGGCTCGAGGTCAACGCGCCGAAGAAGCAGGAAGGATCGATCGATCCCGAAGGCGGCGACGGCATGGCCGCGTCCAAGGCCTGGCAGGCCAAGAAGGCGGCTGCCGGCTACGCCTGCATCACCTGGCCCAAGGAGTGGGGGGGACAGGGCGGCACGCCGGTCCAGCAGGTGATCTTCGGTCAGGAAGAGGCCAAGCATCCGATCCCGGGCAATCCGTTCCAGATCGGCCTGGGCATGTGCCTGCCGACGGTGATGACCTTCGCCGACGAGGAGACCAAGAAGCGGTTCGTCGGGCCGGCGCTCCGCGGCGAGGAGATCTGGAGCCAGCTGTTCTCGGAACCGTCCGGCGGGTCGGATGTCGCGGCCTCGCGCACCAAGGCGGAGCGGGTCGACGACGGCTCGGGCGACTGGGTGATCAACGGCCAAAAGGTGTGGACCACCGGGGCGCAGTTTTCGGACTATGGGATCGTCATCGTTCGGACCGATCCTAACGTGCCGAAACACAAGGGCCTGACCATGTTCTGGCTCGACCTGAAGGATCCGGGGGTCGAGGTGAAGCCGATCCACCAGATGGCCGGGGGCTCGGGCTTCAACGAGGTCTTCTTCACAAACGTGCGGGTCAAGGACAGCCAGCGGCTGGGGGCCGAGGGCGAGGGCTGGAAGGTCAGCCTGGTCACGTTGATGAACGAGCGCCTCGCGGTCGGGGGCGCCACCGGCGCGGGCTGGAGCCAGTTCATGGAAGCGGCGCGCAAGACGCCCAGCCACGACGGCGCCAGCGCCCTGCAGGACCAGGCCGTGCGCGAAAAGCTGGCCGACTGGTACGTCCAGGCCGAGGGCCTCAAGCACACCCGCAACCGGACCATGACCGCCCTCTCCCGCGGTCAGACCCCTGGTCCCGAGAGCTCGATCGGCAAGATCGTCTCAGCGGTGCAGATGCAGGAGCTGGCCAACACGGCCATCGAGATGCTCGACCAGTACGGGATCATCAGCCAGGAGGACCTGGCCCCGCTCGACGCCGCGTTCCACTGGTCGCTGATGTTCGCGCCCGGCCTGCGCATCGCCGGCGGCACCGACGAAATCCTGAAGAACATCATCGCCGAGCGGGTGCTGGGTCTGCCCGGCGACATCCGGGTCGACAAGGACGTGCCGTTCAAGGACATGCCCACCGGCCGGTGAGCGTTTCCTAGGCCCGCAGCGCCTCGGTTTCCTGGGGCGCGCGGCCGGCGACGAGTTCGCCATACATCCGGGTCAGGCCCTCGAAGGTGGTGTCCCAGCGGTGGCGCTGCTCGGCGCGGCGGCGGGCGGCGGCGCGGATCGGCCCCTGGTCGCGGGCGAACAGAGCCTCGATGGCCTCGGCCATGCCGGCGGGATCGACGGTGACGGCGCGTTGTCCGACATGTTCGTCGATCAGCTCGGAGATGCCGCCGCGCGAGGGGCCGACCACCGGCAGGCCGGCGGCCAGAGCCTCCAGCACCACCAGGCCGAAGGGCTCGTTCTCATTGGCGTGGACCAGCGCGTCGCAGCTGGCGATCAGCCCGGCCAGTTTCACCGGATCGCGCTCATAGCCCATCGGGATCACCCGCGGCGAATAGTGGGCGTCCTTGCCGGCGCCGACCAGCAGCAGGTGGTAGGGCGCGCCCAGGCGCTCGACCGCGCAGATCAGGCTCTCGATGTTCTTCTCACGCGCTGGCCGGCCGGCGAATACCAGCAGGCGGGCGTCGGCCGGCAGGCCCAGGCGCTTGCGCAGCTTGGCCCGATCGGCGCGGATGGGATGGAAGAGCTCAGTATCGACGCCCAGCATCTGGACGCTGACTTTCTCGACGCCGGCCTCGGCCAGGCGCTGGGCGATGTGCCGGCTGGGCGCGACCACGCGATCGAAGCGCTGGAAGGTGGCCGCCCAATGCTTCATGGCCGGCGCCTCGGCCCAATCGCCGAAGTGCAGGGCGGCCAGGGCCGCGGCGTCGGTGTGGCAGAAGCCGACGACCGGAACCCCGAGCAATTCGCCTGCATCCAGCGCCGCATGGCCCGGCACGAACATGTCGCCGGCCTCGATGATGTCGGGCTCGAGCATGCGGATGACGGTCTCCCACTTGGCAGTGGAGGCTGGCATCCGATAGCCATCGCCGAACGGCAGCCGCGCCGCGGCCACGCTGACCACGCCTGGCGAAGCCAAGCCGGTGGCGGCGCCGGGGACGACCAAGGTGTGGCTGATGTCGGGCCGGCGCTTGGCCAGCCACTCTCGCTTCTGCAGCAGGTAGCGCTTCACGCCGCCGGACCGCGGGGCGTACATCATGGTGGCGTCGATGAGGTGGAAGCCCACTCGACCCGGCGCCCCAAAATGCGGGGCTTCGGCCGGATCCAGTCGTATCAAGTTTTCAATGCGCGCGTCGGTGACGTCGAACACTCGCCGCCTCCCTCAATTTACGACCCCTGGCTAACGAACGTGCGGCCGATTGGTTTCGGGCCGCAGTCGCCAGGCGCACGAATTGTGAAAGGCCTGCTTGCCAGACGACAATTGATGACCCGGCGAGTTGCTGTCGGGACGCACGCCAGAGCCGGATCGACCTCAGTACGCCGCTCGATACTCGGCGCCGTTGGAGAACCGGCAAACGCCGCTCCCATGCGCATCGGCGTCATTGTTCATCAGCTCACAGTGAACGGTGGCGCCGCTGTCACCCTTCAAGTCGACCAAGGCGGGGCTGCCGCTCACGATCGGGCGACCGGACGTCGTGTACGCGCCCCCCGGCCTGTCGACGCCGCGCGACCGGCCGTAAGCACCGACGGAGCCGCCGACCTTGTATTGCCCCTTCAGGACCTGGCCGTCCGGCAGCTTAAGCGAGACGTCGCCGTTTCCGCTTTGTCCCTTAATGTATGCTGTAAGAGGCCCGATGGCCTGAGCCTCGCGGTTTTCGGGGGAGAGTATCAGGATCCGGGAGCTCGCCCCCGCACCCATCAACAGCGCGCTGGCCGCGAAGAGCGCCAATACCCCGACCCTAGCCACACTCACTCTCATTGCGAGCGCTCCGAAACGTTGAGCCCCTGCGCGCAGGGCATCGAGGCCGTATTCGACCTCAGCAACCAAGACTAGGCACGGCGAGGCTCTCGCGGGAATAAGGTCGATTCCGGGGGCTTCCGCCCTAAGCTGCGTCCTCGTTAGTATGTAGCGCGCGCTCCTGCGCGCCCCATTTGATCGATCTCATCGTCATAGGATCAACGAGCGCCCACCAGAACGTCCGCCCGGGAGGCTGATGATGGCGACGATCACCTTCCATTCCATGGCCGACAGCGCCTATCTCTGGACGGCGATGCACGCCGCTGATGAGAAGGGCGTGGACTACGAGCTGGCCTCGCTGGTGCTGGGCTCGCCGGAGCATCTGGCCCTCCACCCGTTCGGAAAGATGCCGGTGCTCCAGCACGGTGACGTCTTCCTCCACGAAACACTTGCGATAACCCACTATATCGACCGCGCGTTCGCCGGGCCGCCCCTCCAGCCCGCCGACCCGCTCGCCCAAGCCCAGGTCCTGCGCTGGGTCAGCATCGTGAACGCCTACGTCTTCCCGACGATGAACCGCTTCGTGAAGGAGCGCCTGGTGCGCCCGGCATGGGGTTTTGAGTCCGACCGCGAGTTCCTGGCCGCAGCCCATGACCCGCTGGCCCTGCAGATGCGGTTGATTGGCGAGTCGGTCGCGGGCGGCTATCTGGCCGGCGAGAAGCTCACCCTCGCCGACAGTTTTCTCTTCCCGCACCTGCTCTTTTTCAGCTGTACGCCGGAGGGGGCAGCGCTCATCGAGCGGACGCCCACCACCGCCGACTGGCTCGCCCGAATGCAGTCTCGCCGGAGCTATGCCACGAGCCCCATGAGCGGGGCGCTGGAGATGTTCCGCCAAATGCCCGTCCCCGAAGAGCGCCCCTGGTAGACGCCTCATCCGGTGAAGCTCAATCCGCGCGGGGCTGGGCCTCGCCCGCCGTTCGGGCCAGCTGCACGAACTCGGCGCGGATGCCGAACGGGTCCTGGCCGCGGGCGCCCTGGGCGAGGCTGACCACGTCGCTCCAGCCGAAGCCGCTTTCGATGCGCGGGTCGGCCTTGAGCATCTGGCCGAAGGCGGCGACCGCCAGCGCCCAGCGGGTGGCCTCAGGCGCGGCGGCCACCGAGGGGTAGACGTCGCTCTGGCCGATCGGCCGCTCGATGAGCTTGGAGGCGGCCGCGCCGGGCAGCTTGTAGCGAACCTTCAGGTAGGCGAGTTCGCGGGCGGGGGCCGTCGGCGGGGCGGCCGAGCCTTGGCCATAGCGGAGCGGATCGCTCGACGGGCGCGCGCCGGCGGGGGTGATCTCGTAGAGCGCCGTGACCGAGGCGTTGGAGCCGACTTCGCCGGCGTCCACCCGGTCGTTGTTGAAATCCTCGCGCTGCAGCAGGCGGGTCTCGTAGCCGATCAGCCGGTACTCGCTGACCGCGGCGGGGTTGAACTCGACCTGGACCTTCACATCGTCGGCAATGGGGAACAGCGAACTAGCGAAGTCCTCGCGCAGCAGTTTGCGGGCCTCGTTGAGGGTGTCGATGTAGGCCGCGGTCCCGTTTCCGTTCTGCGCCAGGGTCTGCATCATGACGTCGTTGTAGTTGCCGCGTCCGAAGCCGTAGACGGAGAGATAGGTCCCGTCCTTGCGCTTGTCGGCGACCAGGTCCTTGAGCTGGGCCGGATCTGCGACGCCGACATTGAAGTCGCCGTCGGTCATCAGGATCACCCGGTTCACCGCCTTCGGATCGAAGTTCTGTTTCGCCAGGTCGTAGGCGAGGTTCAGGCCCTGACCGCCCGCGGTGGAGCCGCCGGCGCGCAGGGCCCCCAGCGCGCAACGGATCTTCAGTTTGCTGCGTCCGTCGGTCGGCGAGAGCACGGCGCCGGCCGAACCGGCATAGGCGACGATCGCCACGCGGTCCTGTGGCCGCAGCTGATCGACCAGCAGGTTCAGCGACTTGATCGCCAGGGGCAGGCGGTCCTCGCTCCACATAGAGCCGGAGGTGTCGACCAGGAAGACCAGGTTGAGCGGCGGTTGGGTCGTGCGCGGCAGGTCGTAGCCCTGCAGGCCGATATGGACGATCTGGCGGTCCTTGGCCCAGGGCGAAGGCGTCACGGCCACATAGGCCTGGAACGGCTTGGCGCGGTCGGCTGGGCGCGCATAGCCATAGTCGAAGTAGTTGACCATCTCCTCGACCCGCACCGCGTCGGACGGCGGGCGAGAGCCGTCAGTCAGGAAACGGCGGACATTGGCGTAGGAGGCGGTGTCGACATCGACCGAGAAGGTCGAGACCGGCTCCTCGGCGACCCGCTTGATTGGATTGGCGACGGCGGTGGGGTAGCGCTCGGTGTCGATCGGCGGGCGGACGTAACCGGGCGGAAGAGGCGCGACGCTTTTGCCGGTGACGACCATCTCCTGAACCGGCGCGGGTGAAGGCGGCGGCGGCGGCGGCGCGGGAGGCTCGGGCCTTTCGATGCGTCTCTGGACCGGCGGCACGGGCAACGGCGGGATCTGTGGCGCGCCCTGGAAGCCGGCGCCGCCCCGCGAATAATTGCGTGGCGCGTAGCGCGCCTCGCGAGGATCGCTGATGTCGTAGCCCAACGCCGCGCAGGCCTCAGGGGTCGGCGCGCCGCCGCGATAGACCGGCTGGGCCGTAGGCGGGGTGGGAAACGAGGGGGCGGCGAAGGCCGCCAGACTGACGACAGAAACGCTACGCACGGACTTCGACGCGGACATGGCTTCTGCTCCGGATGGTCCTCAAGGCGAAGCTTGGCGCTCGCCGTGCGGCGAAATCTCGGCGCCATCGCGACGGTTGCGAGGCGTCCTACTTCGCGTCGGGGTCATAGGCCGTGGCGATCTCAGGCCGGGCGTTGACCGAGGCGGGGAAACTCGGCGTCACCCGCGCCTTGGTCGCTTGCTCAAAGGCGTAACCGAGTGCGAGCAGCCGCGCTTCCGACCAGGCCGGGCCGATGAAGGAGACGCCGACCGGCAGGCCGGAAACCTCGCCCATCGGAACGGTCAGGTGCGGATAGCCCGAGACCGCGGGCAGGGTCGAGGGCGAGCCCAGCCAGCGACTTCCATTGATCGGATCGACGACCGAGGCCGGGCCGCCGGACGGGGCGACGATGGCGAGCGCCTTGGCCTCGGCCAGCAGCTTGTCGAGCGCTTCGCGGGCCATCCGCTGGCCGTCGGCCTTGGCTTTCAGGTAGGCGGGGTCGGTCAATCCCTTGGTCGCCTGTGATTTCTCGAAGATTTCCTGTCCGAACAGCGGCGTCTCCCGCCGCTCGCCGCGGTTGAAGGCGAGCAGGTCGGCCAGGGTGCGCGGCTTGGCGTGGGTTGAGGCCAGATAGACGGCGACCCCGGCCTTGAACTCGGTGGCGAGGATCAGGTCCTCGGCCTTGTCGACGGCGTCCTCGTCCGGGGACTTCGCCTCGACCAGCACCGCGCCCTGCGCCTTCAGGGCCGCCAGCGCGTCCTCGTAAACGGCGTCCGCAGGATGGTTGCGGCCAAGGGGCGGACGCAGCACCGCGATCCGCACCCCGTTCAGGGCGTCCGGCCTGAGCGCGGCCAGATAGTCCGTCTTGCGCGCGTCGGCGTCCCCGGTGGCCGGGTCGGCCGGATCGTTCCCGGCGATCGCAGCAAGAAGGGCCGCGGCGTCAGCGACGTTGCGGGTCATCGGGCCGGCGGTGTCCTGGCTGGCCGAGATCGGCACGATGTGGGTGCGCGAGACCAGGCCGACGGTGGGCTTCAGGCCGACGATGCCGTTCATGGCGGCCGGGCAGGTGATCGAGCCGTCGGTTTCGGTGCCGATGGCGCCGGCGCCAAGGGCCGCAGCCACCGCCGCGCCCGACCCGGACGAGGATCCGCAGGCCGAGCGGTCGAGGGCGTGCGGATTTCGCACTAGGCCGCCGACCGCGCTCCAGCCGCTGATCGAGCGGGTCGAGCGATAGTTGGCCCATTCGGATAGGTTGGTCTTGCCAAGGATCACGACGCCGGCCTCGCGCAGCCGGGCGACCAACGGCGCGTCGCGGCCGGTGACGTTGTCCTTCAGAGCCAGGGAGCCGGCGGTGGTCGGCAGCCCGCCCGCGGCGTCGATGTTGTCCTTGATCAGTATGGTCACGCCGTGCAGCGGGCCGCGCAGCTTGCCGGCCTTGCGCTCGGCGTCCAGCCGGCGGGCGTCGTCGAGCGCCTGGGGATTGATCGCCAGGATGCTGTTCAGCCGCGGGCCCTGGCGATCGAGCGCCTCGATGCGCGCCAGATAGGCCTTGGCCAGGCTTTCGGCGTTGGCCGCGCCCGAGTTCATGGCCGCCTGCTGCTCGCTGAAGGAAGCGAAGGCCAGACCCTCCTGCGCCATGGCGCCTCCGGTCAGGCCGAGCGCCAGCAGCGCTCCGACAAGCAATCTCATTCACGCCCCTCCGCCCGAAGGGGCATTGGGCGGCAGGCCCGCGCACATGACAAGGCCGCGCCGAGGAGGGCGCGGCCTTGGGGCTCACTTGCTCAAGGTTAGTGCTTGAGGGCGTCTCGGGCGGCGTCCTTCAGGTTGCCGACGCCCTTCTGGATCTTGCCGGCGGTCTTTTCGGTGGCGCCTTCGGCTTCAAGCCGCTCGTTCCCGGTGGCCTTGCCGGTGGCCTGCTTGATCGAGCCGGCCGCTTCCTTGGCCGTACCCTTCACGGTGTCCTTATGCATGACGTACTCCTTGGAACATGGAGCGAGAAGTACGCGGCGGCTCGCAGATCGTTCCTAAAGCGCAGCCTGGGCCAGCCGGTCGAGCAGGGCGGCGAAGGCGCCGCGCGCCACCTTGCGGGCGGTCTCGTCCTCCAGCATGCGCCGGGCGTCGTTGTGGCCGAGAACGTAGGCCTTCATCTGGAACACCGCCATCGCCGCGTCGTCGTCCGAAAGCGGCGGCTCGTGCAGGGCCTTCATTTCCTTGGCCAGGGTCTTGCGCCATTGGCGGACCTTCTTCTGCAGCAGATCGCGCAGCGGGCCGGGCTGGTCGTCGAGCTCGACGCTGGCGGCCATGATCAGGCAGCCGCCGGCGGCTTTCTCGACCTCGGACCAGTCCAGCCAGCGCTCGAAGATCGCCTCCAGCCGCGCGCGTCCATGGGGGAGGGCCTCGGCCGGGGCCCAGACGAATTCGACGAAGCGGTCGAACTCCTGCTCCAGGGCGGTGAGCTCCATCGCCTCCTTGGACTCGAAATGCTTGAAGAGACCGCTCTTGGAGAGGCCCACGGCCTCGGCGACGTCGTTGAGGCTCACGGCGCCGAAACCCTTCAGCGCGGCCTGTCTGGCCGTCTCGTCCAGAATCCTCGCCCTGGTGGCGTCGCCCTTGCGCAAGCCTGGCCTCCCTAGCCGCTTGACAGAAAGTGACCGATCGTGCTCTTTTGTGCTTAGTGACCGATCGTGCCTTTTCTAAGCCTCTGGAGCCGAACATGCAATTGAAGGCTTTTTCAACAGCCCTGATTTCCGCCTCCCTGCTCCTGGCCGGGCCCGCCCTGGCCGAGGGATTCAAGGCTAGCGCCAAGCTCGCCAGCCCCGCCTCGACCCCGATCGCCGCCAATGTCGAAGGGGTCGACTGGAAATGCGAGGGCGACGCCTGCGTCGGCGTCGGCGAGCGCGGGGCCGGCCTCGATTCCTTCATGAAGGAATGCCGCAAGGTCTCGGCCGCTGTCGGACCGCTGGCCAGCTACACCAGCCGCGGCCGCAGCCTCAGCGAGCGCAATATCGCCGCCTGCAACCGCCTGGCCGCCCAGAACAAGCCGGCCAGCGAACTCGCCGCGAAGTAGGGCGGCAACGCCGCTCGCCCGTTCCTGCTCGGGGCGGGCGGCGTTTTTTCTTGCAGACCCGCAGTGGGGTTAAACCCCCGCCGCATTGCGCCTAGCGCCCCGCACGGCTATCTGCATCCGCGAATTCCCTGAATTTTTCGGCAGAGCGAGCGCGGACGCCTCATGGCGCAGCAGTATATTTTCCAGATGCAGGGCCTGACCAAGGCCTATCCCGGCGGCAAGAAGGTGTTCGAGAACATCTGGCTGTCGTTCTACTCCGACGCCAAGATCGGCGTGGTCGGGGTCAACGGCTCGGGTAAGTCCACCCTGCTGAAGATCATCGCCGGCCTGGACAAGGAGTTCAACGGCGAGGCCAAGGCCGCCGACGGCGTCAAGATGGGCTACCTGGAGCAGGAGCCCCACCTCGACGAGAGCCTGAACGTCTGGGGCAACGTCATCTCCTGGTGCGAAGAGAAGAAGATCTTCGACCGCTACAACCAGATCGCGGCCGAACTGGGCGACAACTACACCGACGAACTCATGGAGGAGATGACCGCCCTCCAGGAGAAGATCGACGCCGGCGACCTGTGGGACATCGACAGCCGCGTCGAAATGGCCATGGACGCGCTGCGCTGCCCGCCGAACGATTGGCCGGTGGACAAGCTGTCGGGTGGTGAGAAGCGCCGCGTGGCGCTGGCTCGCCTGCTGCTGTCCAAGCCGGACATGCTGCTGCTTGACGAACCGACCAACCACCTGGACGCCGAGTCCGTGGCCTGGCTGCAGCACCACCTGGAAGCCTTCTCGGGCTGCGTGATCCTCGTCACCCACGACCGCTACTTCCTGGACCAGGTCACCAAGTGGACCCTGGAACTCGACCGCGGCAAGGGCATCCCCTACGAGGGCAACTACTCCGGCTGGCTGGAGCAGAAGACCAAGCGCGTCGTGCAGGAGCAGTCGGAATCCGAAGCTCGCCAGCGCGCCATGACCCGCGAACTGGAATGGGTGCGCTCGGGGGCCAAGGCCCGCCAGGCCAAGTCCAAGGCGCGTCTGGCGGCCTACGATAAGATGGTCTCCGAGCAGGAGAGCTCGCGGCAGGCCCAGACCTTCGCCACCATCCAGATCCCGCCGGGTCCGCGCCTGGGCAGCGTGGTGCTGGAGGCCGACAATCTGTCGAAGGCCTATGGCGACAAGGTGCTGTTCGAGAACCTGTCGTTCAAACTGCCGCCGAACGGCATCGTCGGGGTGATCGGCCCGAACGGCGCCGGCAAGTCGACCCTGTTCCGGATCATCACCGGCCAGGAGCAGCCGGACTCGGGAACCTTCCGTCTCGGTGAGACGGTGAAGCTGTCCTATGTCGACCAGAGCCGCGATGCGCTCGATCCGAGCAAGACCATCTGGCAGGAGGTCTCCCAGGGCCTCGACATCCTCACGGTGGGGAAGCGCGAGATCAACACGCGCTCCTATGTCGGCTCGTTCAACTTCAAGGGCGGCGACCAGCAGAAGAAGGTCGGCCTGCTGTCGGGCGGTGAGCGCAACCGCGTCCACCTGGCCAAGACCCTGACCACCGGCGGCAACGTCATCCTGCTCGACGAACCGACCAACGACCTGGATATCGAGACCCTGCAGAACCTCGAAGAGGCGCTGGACGAGTTCGCCGGCTGCGCCGTGGTCATCTCCCACGACCGCTGGTTCCTCGACCGCCTCTGCACGCACATCCTGGCCTTCGAGGGCGACAGCCACGTCGAGTGGTTCGAAGGCAACTTCGAGGCCTACGAAGAGGACAAGAAGCGCCGCCTGGGCGCCGACAGCCTGATCCCGCACCGGATCAAGTTCCACAAGTTCACGCGATAACGACGGCAGGGCCGGCGCCCGCAAGCGCCGGCCCTTTTGCTTTGGCCCTCAGGCGGCCTTGCCGACCACGACGCCGGTCATGCTGATCGCGCCGAGGTCGATGGCGTCGTTGAAGAAGGCGACCTCGTCGTCCTGGCCCTGGGCGCCGAGGACATAGAGCAGCGGGAGGTAATGCTCGTCGGTCGGTATCGACAGCTGGGCGTCCTGGCCGAGACTCATCCAGTCGATCAGCGGGCGGTGGTCGCCGGCGGCGATCAGATCCTTGACCGTCTCGTTGAAGCGCTCGGCCCAGTCGAGGGGCTCGGCGCTCTGCGCGCGGATCACCAGGCGCAGGTTGTGCACCCAGTCGCCCGAGCCGAGGATCAGCACGCCTTCGTCGCGCAGCTCCGCCAGCTTGCGGCCCAGCTCGTAGTGGAAGGCCGGCGGCTGGCGCAGGTCGAGGGCCAGCTGCAGCACCGGAATGTCGGCCTGCGGGAACATGTGCGTCAGCACCGACCACGCCCCGTGGTCGAGACCCCAGTCATGGTCGTGGCGGACCGGGACCGGCGCCAGCAGGTCGGTGACCCGATCGACCAGCCAGGCGTCGCCGGGCGCGGGATAGTGGATGTCGTAGAGCGGCTTGGGGAAGCCGTAGAAGTCGTGGATCGTCCGCGGCTGGCTCATCGCCGTGATCGCCGTCTCCTCGACATACCAATGGGCGGAGATGCAGAGGATGGCCTTGGGGCGCGGCAGCGAGGCGCCCAGCGCGCGCCAGGTTTCCGCATAGTCGCCGCCGAGGGCGTTCATCGGGCTTCCGTGGCCGACGAAGATGGCCGGCATATGCGGGACGCGTTCGCTCATGGCGATCAGATCGGTACCGGCGCAGGCTTCGTCAATCGGTTGAAACAGTGTCTCCCAGATCGCGCAACGGCGAGAAGGCGCCAATCAGGGGGAGAAGCACGAAGCCGATCGCGGCGAGCAGCAGCGCCGCGCGCGGTCCGATCGCCGCCCCCAGCGCGCCGCCGCCCAGCGCTCCGATCACCGCCATGCCGCCGGCCACAGCCTGGAAGGCGCCGCTCAGCCGGGCGAGCGCGGCCTGCGGCGCGAGGGCCTGGCGCAGGCTGGCGGCGAGGATGACGCCCGCGACGGCGAGCGCGTCGCCCAGCACCTGCGAGGTGATCAGCACGGCGAGTCCCTGATCTCCCGGCGGCGCAAAGGGCGTGAGCAACACCGCCAGCCCGGCGCCGGCCATGGCCGTCAGGATCGCCCGGCCGGTTCCCAGCTGCCGCGCCAGCCAGGGTGCGATGAAGGTCCCTCCCAATGCGCCAACGCCGCCCGCGGCGATGGCGAGACCAAGCTGGGAGGGCGAGAGCAGCAGGGAGCGGATGGCGAACAGCACGTAGAGCGCGCCGAACACCCCGCCGCACAACCCCTGAGCCGACTCCATCAGCAACAGAGGGCGCAGGCGCGGTTCGCGCCACGCGACGCGGAAGCCTTCCCCGACCTCGCGGGTCCAGGGCTGGGGTTCGGCCGCCGCCCTGCCTGGCTCCTCGGCGCGGCCGCCGGCCAGCAAGGCGGCGGAGACGAGATAGGTGAGGGCGTTGGCGGCGACCGCCAGCGGCGCGCTGAGCCATTGGAACAGCACCCCGGCCAGGGCTGGGCCGCCGACCTCGGCGACCGAGTCCGAGGCGGCCAGGCGGGCGTTGCCGGCGACCAGTTGGTCCTTGCCCAGGATCGAGGGCAGGTAGGCGTGACTGGCCATCTCGAAGACGACGCTCGCCGAGGCGACGATGGCGGCGGCCGCGAACACCTGGGCCAGGGTCAGGGCGTCGATCAGCGCCGCCAGGGGAATGGTCGCCAGGACCAGCGCGCGCAGCAGGTCGGCCCCGATCAGGGCCGGCCGCCGCCGTCCACGGTCGACCAGCGCGCCTGCTGCGAGCGCGGTGAGCAGCGCCGCGCCGCTGGCGGTCGCCGCCAGACCGCCCAAGGTCGCGGCGGGGGCTCCCAGGGCCACCACCGCCATCAACGGAAGTCCCTCGCGGGTGACGCGGGCGCCGACGGCCGAGACCGCCTGCGCCGCCCAGACCCGGTTGAAGCTTCGGCCGAGACTTACGATCGGCACACTAGGCATGACGGCCTCCCGACACCCTGGCTATAGGAGGGGGAGAGATCGGAGAACCCCATGAGCCAAGCGCCCAAGCCCGTCGTCCTGATTTCCCACCAGATGCTGTCGCCGGTGCAACAGCCGCTGGAGGCCGCCGGCTATGAAGTGGCGCGGCGCTGGGAGCTGGCGCCAGGCCAGGCCGAGCAGGTGCGTGCGATCGTGCACGCTGGCGAGGTCCCGCTGGCTCCTGAGTTCCTGAGCAGCCTGCCGAGCCTTGGCCTGATCGCCAATGTCAGCGTCGGCTATGACGGCGTGAACGTGCCCTGGTGCCGCGAGCGCGGGATTGAGGTGACCCACGCCAAGGGGCTGAACGCCGACGACGTGGCCGACCACGCAATCGGCCTGCTGATCGCCGGCTGGCGCAATATCGCGGCCGGCGACGCGGTGGTGCGCGAAGGCAAGTGGCGCGACGATCCGAGGGTGGGGAACCGTCCTGGCCTGCGCGGCCGCAAGCTGGGCGTCATGGGCCTCGGCGCAATCGGCGAGGCGGTGGCTGAGCGGGCCGCAGTGATGGGCATGGAGATCGCCTGGTGGGGGCCGCATGAGAAGCCGCAGGCCCGCTGGCCGCGGGCCGAGACCTTGCTGAAGCTGGCGGAGGACAGCGACATCCTGGTGATCGCCAGCCGCGCCGACGAGAGCAACCGCAAGGCGGTCAATCGCGAAGTGATCGACGCGGTCGGCGCGCGCGGCATGATCGTCAATGTCGCCCGCGGCTCGATCATCGACGAGGACGCCCTGATCGCCGCGCTGCGGGAGGGACGTCTGGGGCGCGCCGGGCTTGATGTGTTTGAAACCGAGCCCACGCCGGCCGGCCATTGGGCGGACGTGCCCAACACCGTGCTGACCCCGCACACGGCCGGTGGCACGGTCGACTCCATCCCGCGTATGGTCGGTCAGGCCTTGGAGAACGTCCGCCGCCATCTGGCCGGCGAACCGGTGATGAGCCCGGTCTGAGCACTAGAAGGGCACGACCAGGGCGGTTCGAAAGAACCAGCCATCGGGACCGTCGTCGCTTCGTTCGACGACGTGCTCGTAGGTAAGGATGGCCGTGGCCCACGCGGTCAGCGGAAACGCGGCGCTCGCCCCCGCTGACCAGCCCCTGGTGCTGTTGCCGTCGGCCAGACCGTCGGTGCTGGACTCGCCGCCGTCGCGATAGAGGACGTCCGCCGACAGCCAGACGCGGCTGCTGAGACTGTGGATCAGGTGGGCTTCGACACTGAACAGGGTGTCCTTGGCGCTCCTGTCCGCGCCGAACGGATCGTTGTTGTCCTCATAGAAGGTCAAGGTCGGCATGACCTCCAGGCCTGTGTAGCCGGGCTCGCGGTAGGGGCGGCCATTGGCCAGGACGCTCGGGAGGCCGATCTGATAGGCGATGCGGTTGGATCCGAGGTTGACCGGCGTCGCGGCGTCATAGGCGCCGGTTGGGAGGAATATTCGAGCCAACACAGCCAGGCTGAAGCGCGGCTTGAGGGCCGCGAACTCATCGGGAGTGAGGGCGGGCGCGCCGATCATGCCGAGCGTGGCGCCGAGCTGCGCGTCGCCGAAGCCGGCGCTCGCCGGCGCGCCGGTGGAGCGGACCTCGCCGACCGGCAGGATCGCGAACGGGGTAAGGGGGCGTCCGGCGACCTCAAAGGTCTGGGCGTAGCGCAGCACGACAATGTCGGTGTCGATTTCCACGCCTGGCTTGAACGAACCCGGCTCCGGCGTTTCGTTGCCCCGCTTTACGACACCGAAGGCGGTGAAGACGCCGGCCCCAACTGGAGCCAACTGATAGACGCGCGGCCCGTCGTCCTGGCCGCGCGCCGGCCCGGCGCCCAGCGTCAGCAACAACACCAGAACCAGGAAGGCCGCGTACCGAACAAGGGTGAGCGCGGTTCCCACCGTCATCGCCGTCTATCCGGCGGTGGTGAAAGACGAGGCTCCGCCCGGGTTTAGCGCTCGGGCGGCCGCGGCTGCGGCCCGGCCCAGTATGCCGGCGTAGGTAGGAAACGAGAGCGGAAGCCGGGCCAAGGCGCCGACACTCATGTCTCCGGCGATGGCGACAGCGGCGATCTGCGCCACCTCGACAGCGCGCTCACCAACCAGATGGCATCCAAGCAGGCGATGACTCGTTCGGTCCACGATCAGCTTGCAGAAGCCGGTCTCGCGTCCGTCGATGATCGCCCGGGTGGTCGCTTCGAACCCGACCGTGACGACCTCCACCTCATGGGCCTGGCGCGCCTCCACCTCGCCGAGACCGACCTGGGCGTACTCCGGGTCGGTGAAGCTGCCGATCGGATTGACGCCATGTTCGGCGCTCTCGCTCGCGCCTGTCACAGCATTGGTCGCGGCGGCGAAGCCGGCTTGCAGGGCCTGCGGGGCCAGCATGCGGCGGCCGGTGACGTCGCCGGCGGCAAAGACGTGCGGGGCCGTGGTCCGTTGGGCCGCGTCGACGGGGACCAAGCCGCGCCCATCGACTTCGATCCCGGCCGCGGACAGGTTCAGGGGGCCGGTGTCGGCTGACCAGCCCACGGCCATGACCACCACCGCCGCCTCAGCCCAACGAGGCGCACCGTCCTTGGTGTAGACCATTCGCACCCCGGCGGGGGCTGGTTCGAAAGACTGGATGTCGCCAAACGCCTCATGGATGGCGATGCCCGCAGCGCGGAAGGCTTCAGCGACGCAGGCCGACACTTCCGGCTCCTCGGTGCGCAGAATTCGCTCGCCGGCCTCGAACAGCTCCACACGCGATCCGAAGGCGTTGAACACCGAGGCGACCTGGGCGCCGGTCGCACCGGAGCCGACCACGATCAGGGAGTCCGGAGCAGCGGTCAGCGACCAGGCGTCGCTATGGGTCGCGGTCAGTTCGAAGCCGGGGATCGGCAGTCGCCGACTAACGCCGCCGGTGCAGAGAATGATTTTCTCTGCCTCGAACCGTCTGCCGTCCGCTGTCTCCAAGGCGTGGGGCCCGACGAAGCGGGCCGGGCCGGCGTCCGTAAGGACGTTCACGCCTACCGTTTCCAGCTCTCCCAGCATCGCCGAGCGCTCGCCAACCTCTTTCACCACCTCGTCCACCCGGGCCAGCAGCCGCGGATAGTCGAGGCTGGGCGGGCCGACCGTGACGCCGTAGCGCGTCAGCTGGCGCGCCTCGCGCATCAGTCGCGCGGCATGCGCCAGGGTGCGCACCGGCACCGGACCATCGTTGGCCGCCATGCCGCCGAAACGCCCCTGGGTCAGCAGCGTGGTGCGCGCGCCGAGATCGCCAGCGCGCAGGGCCGCCATCGTCCCGGCCGGTCCGGCGCCGATCACCAGCACATCGCTGGCCGAGGCGCTCATTGACCCGCGACGCCGTCGTCCGGGAGCTCCGCGAGCCAGCGCAGGGCTCGCAGGCTGGGCATGAACCCGTACTCGCCGCCGCGGGTCGTGACGAAGCGCGCGAGGTTGTGGACCCGCCGCGGCAAAGGCCGCCGGGGGATCGAAAAGGAACCGCCATCCGCCGAACCGGCGATCGGGTCGAGGGCGTCTTTCAGCCCGAGGAACTCGCCGCCGTTGATCCACTCCGACTGGACGAATTCGAACTGGCGCTTCAGGTGCGCGCCGACGAAGGCGAACATCAGCCCGCGATCGCCGCCATCGTCCTCGAGCACGCCTTCCGGCAGCAGCGGGCCATATGCCGTGCCGCGACGGACCATGCGGTGCAGCCGCACCACGCCCGCGACGTCCGCGTCGCGGGGGTTCGATCTGCGCACATGCGAGCCGGGCGGGGTCTTGTAGCCGATGGGGTCATCGGCCCGGAACTGGAAGGCGTTGTGTCGGGTGGGATCCGCGCCGAGTTCCGGGTCGTCGTGCAGGGGGCAGAGCGCCAGCGGCGCACCGCTGCGCCAGCGGCCCATCATCTTGGCGGCCAGCAGCTCCTCGTCGTCCGGGCCTGAGGCGTTGTCCCGCAGGTAGCGCCGGAAGGCCGCGACGTCCTGATAGAGTTTGCGAAAGGCCACATAGGTCCCGTTGCGGCCGAGGTGCTCGGGCTGCGGCGCCGGCGGAAAGCCGCCAGTCTCGTCGCGATAGCCGAAGACCAGTTCCCCCGCCTTCAGCGGTGGATCGAACGGGTTGTCGCCGGGTATGCCGCTGCCCTCGATCGCCGGGTGGCTCATCCCATCGCGGAAGCCGAACGGCTCCTTGTGATCGGGCGGGGCGCGGCAATCCTGGCGCCAGATCGCGGTGACGCCGGGCAGGTCGGCGAAAGCTTCGCGGGCCCGCGCCAGGGCGCCCTCCAGCTGCTCTTCACTAGGCGCCAGGCCGACCAGCACCACGTGGATGTGCGAGGTCGCGAACGGCGGCTCCCATAGCTCCGGATCGCTCGCGCCAGTGTCGCCCAACGCCGTGCCGCGTGCGGCCATCCCTTGACGAAATTCCCAGGAGAAGCTGTCGAGCGAGGCCGAGGGGACGCCCAAGGCCTTCAGCCCCTCGAAGGTGAGCGCGACACTGACCGAGGTGTCATGACCCGGCCGTTCAGGCGCCGACGCCGAGGTCACGACCGAGCACAGCCGGCGCAGCAGCTCGCGGCCGGCGCGGGCCTCGTCGATCCGCAGCAGGATGTATGTGGCTGCGTAAGGCGAAGGGCGGGCGCGCAGCACGCCGCTCTGGATGTCTTCCAGCTCCAGCGGCGGGACAGGCGCTGCGCTCACGGCGCGCTCGCCGGGCTGCGGCCGAGGGCCAGGTTCTTCCAGAACTGCTCAAGGCTGGCGTCGCCGCCGAACAGGGTGCTGAAAACCGTGGAGTCGCAGACCAGCACGTCGCCGGCCCGATCGCCCGCGGGCGGGGCCCAGACGAGCGTGTTGAACTCGGTCGCGCCGGACGCGGTGAAGGGGTGCGGGCGCGACAGATCGATCGGCTGGCGGGCCAGCACCCGCGCCGTGCCGTCGTCGCGGGTCAGGGCGTAGTGCGGCAGGTGCATGTGGAAGTTGAGGCTCTCGACCCCGGTCAGCCAGCCCTTGGTGTCGGCGTCGCGCATCACGGTCAGGGGAGCGATCTTGTTCGTCCCTGGCCGGACCGCCGGGCGCAGGCCGTGGCGGTTTTCCACAGGGATGTCCAGCGCCTGCAACAGCGACAGTGTGTAGTGGCCAAAGCGCTGCTGGCGCGGCACCAGGGGGTCGCCGTGGTGGGCGTGTTCAACCGCCCGCTGGTCGAGGTCGTCGGTGCCGCCGACGTCGTGGTGGGGACCGATCACCAGGCAGGTTCCTTCTCGCCGCAGGAACGCCCGCACCGCCTCGATCTCCGCCTCCGAGGGCGTCTGACCGGTGACGTTGTGGTCGAGGCCGAAGATGAACAGGGTGTCGACGTCCGACAGCACCCGTTCGTCGAGGGGCAGGAAGAAGCCGGCCTGGTCGACCCGCTGGAACACCGGAACAGAATGGCCAGTGACTTCGCCGACCAGGGTCTGGAACGGCACCCAGGCCCAGAAAAACAATTCCAACGCCCCGGCGATGCCCTGCTGGAAGTGCAACGGGTCGGCGAACCGCTGGACCTCGTAGTTGGGCCACAGCGCGCGGCGGACCTCGGTCATGGTCGAGAAGCGGTTGTCCATTTCTGCGACGTTGCGGTTCGCCTCGCCTGGATAGCTCCAGGCGATGTAGATGCTGACCCGCCGCCGGTCGCGGTCGTAGGGCCGCAGGACGTGGCTCTGGTTATAGGTGCGGCCCGGTTCGCTCATCTGACCCACCGTGGCTCACTGCAGTTGGTCGAGGGCCGTGGTCATGGCGGCCTTCAGCCTCAAGGCCTTCTTGATCTCGTCCGCGCTGACATAGGGATACTCGCCGTACTCCAGGAAGCTCGGCATCTGGTGTTCGCGGAAGTACTTGATGACGGCCTGGATGTTTTCGCGCCAGTCCTGCGGCCAGCCCTCCAGATTGACGAACACCGTGGTGATCCCGGTGGCCAGGAACAGCGCCACGGCGTCGTCCAGGTACTTGTCGAAGTCGGTGTCGAAGATGCCCTGATACATGAAGTAGAGGTCGTCCCCGATCGGGAACAGGACCCATCGCAGGTAGTGCAGTTTCAGGGGCGCCAAAACGGTGGGGTCGCCCTTCACAGCCGCCTCGATGGTCTTGGCGTAGTCGCGGATGGCTTGCTCGCGGCCCGGCATGACCTTGGCCATGACGGAGAAGCCGTAGTTCGCGGGCGTCTTGGGGAAGATCGGGCCGTGCGAGCCTTCGACCCGCTCGAAATAGCCTTCCTTCGGGATCGCGAGGGCGGCGGGTTGGAGGAAGTTCTCAGCGGACATGTGACCCTCGTCGTAAGGCGGGCCGGGAGGGCGAAGGCGCCAGCCCCGTGAGCACCAGAAGCGCACGAGGAGCCTAGACCTCGGTCTTGATCGGTCACTCCGGTGAAACCCTACTGACCCCGGGGTTGCGCCTCTGGGCGACAAACGACGCCTGCGAACGACGTGATAAGGCCCGGCGTTCGGGCGGCGCTAGAAAGACGCGGCGATCCCCTCGTGCTATGGAGGCGCTCGCGCCGCGGGCGAGCTCCGAAGGGTTGACTTAAAGACATAAAGATATCTTTATATGACCCATGAGTCTCTCGGCGGACCAGGCGGTTGAAGTGTTGCGCGCGGCGGGCGAGCCCTCGCGCCTGCGCATCCTGGCGCTGCTCGCCCACGAAGAGCTCGCCGTCCTTGAGCTTTGCAAGGTGCTGGACCAGAGCCAGCCGCGGGTGTCCCGGCATCTGAAACTGTTGGCCGAGGCCGGCCTGGTCGAGCGGTTTCCCGACGGGGCCTGGGTCTTCTATCGCCTGGTGACTGGCGGGGAGGCGAGGCGGCTGGCCGACGAGGTGCTGCGCACGGTGGACGCCGCCGATCCGGTGCTGGTCCGTGACGCCGAGCGGCTCGACGCCGTTCGCGGCGAACGCTCGGCCGAGGCCGGCGAGTATTTCGCCCGCAATGCGGCGCGCTGGGACGAGATCCGCTCTCTCTACGTCTCGGAGACCGCCGTCGAGGCGGCGATCCTGGACGCGGCCGGCGCGGGACCGTTCAAGAAGCTGGTGGACCTGGGATCCGGCACTGGCCGGATGCTGACCCTGCTCGGCCCGCAGGCCCATTCGGCGGTGGGTCTCGATCTGTCGCAGCAGATGCTGAACATCGCCCGAAACCATGTGGCGGAGGCCGGGCTCGAGCGCTTCGAGCTGCGCCATGGCGACATTTTCGGCACCCGGTTGCCCGACCACAGCGCCGACCTGGTGGTCGTCCACCAGGTGCTGCACTACTTGGCCGACCCGGCCTCTGCGGTGCGCGAGGCCGCGCGCCTGGTGGGCGAGGGCGGGCGGCTGCTGATCGTCGATTTCGCGCCTCACGCGCTGGAATTCCTGCGCGAACAGCACCAACACCGCCGCCTCGGATTCGCCGAGCCGGAGATGGCCCGATGGCTGGGCGAGGCGGGCCTGTCGAACATCCGAGTCACCGACCTGCCGCCATCGCGGGCCGATGGCCTGACCGTCAAGATCTGGGTGGCCGAACGCGGCCGCCAGCCGCAAAGGAGCGCCGCATGAGCCCTCATGAAACCGCGCTCGGACCCGTCGCCCGCGCCGCCGCCGGAAACGCGCCGCGCCCGTCAGTGTCGTTCGAGTTCTCGCCCCCCAAGACGCCCGAGGCCGAGGAGAGCCTGTGGGAGGCGATCCGCCGGCTCGAGCCGCTGAACCCGTCCTTCGTCTCGGTGACCTACGGCGCCGGCGGCTCGACCCGCGACCGTACTCACCGCACCGTCGTCAGGATGCTGAAGGAGACGAGCCTCAAACCTGCCGCTCACCTGACCTGCGTGGAAGCCTCGCGCGGCGAGGTCGACGAGGTGGTGCAGGCCTATTGGGACGCCGGCATCCGCCACATCGTCGCCCTGCGCGGCGATCCGCCCGGCAATATCGGCGGCGTCTATGTCCCGCGCGCCGACGGCTATCTCAACGCCACCGAACTGACCGCCGGCATCAAGGCCGTGGCGCCGTTCGAGGTCAGCGTCAGCCTCTACCCGCAGATCCATCCCGAGAGCCCGTCGATCGACCACGATATCGACGTGCTGAAGGCCAAGATCGACGCGGGCGCGACCCGGGCGATCACCCAGTTCTTCTACGACATCGACGCCTACCTGTTCTTCATGGACAAGCTGCGCAAGGCGGGCGTGAACATCCCGGTTTCGCCGGGGATCATGCCGGTGTCGAACTTCAAGGGCCTGAAGAAGATGGCGGGCCCGGTGGGCATCCCGCTGCCGGCCTGGCTCGGCAACCTGTTCGACGGCCTCGACAAGGACCCGGAGACCCGCAAGCTGATCGCCGCCTCGGTGGCCTCTGAGATGTGCGTGCGGCTGGCCGAAGAGGGGTATTCCGACTTCCACTTCTACACGCTGAACCGGGCGGACCTGGTCTATGCGATCTGCAGGGTTTTGGGCGTGCGCGAGACCCCGATCGAACCGAGCGAGGTGGCGGCGTGAAATCGATCGCTCTCGGCCTGACCTTCAGCCTGCTTGGCGGCGCGGCCTTGGCGCAGAGCCCGGCCAACTGGACCGCGCCAACCGAGCCGTTTCGGATCGCCGACAATCTCTATTACGTCGGCACCGCCGGCCTTGGCTCCTATCTGCTGACGGGGCCGCAGGGGCATGTGCTGATCGACGGCGCCATGCCGATCAGCGCGAAGATGATCGAGGGCAGTATAGAGAAGCTCGGCTTCAAGCTGGCCGATGTGAAGGTGCTGTTGAACACGCACGCCCACTTCGATCATTCCGGCGGGCTGGCGGAGCTGAAAAAGGACACCGGGGCCAAGTTCTACGCTTCGGCCGGAGACCGGCAGGCGCTGGAAACCGGAACCTACGTCGGCTCCGAGGATGTGAAGGCGTTCAACTTCGCGCCGGTGAAGGTCGATCGCGTTCTTAAGGACGGCGAACAGGTACGACTGGGAACAACGGTGCTGACCGCCCATCTCACCCCCGGGCACTCGGGCGGCTGCACGACCTGGACGTTCCCGCTGACAGTCGACGGGCAGAAGCGACAGGCCTTGCTCTACTGCTCGACCTCGGTGGCCGCCAACCGCCTGGTGTCGAAGGCCAAGGGGCCGCAGTACCCGGGCATCGTGAACGACTACGAGACCACCTTCGCCAAGCTGAAGGCGATGAAGGCCGACGTCTTCTTGGCGCCGCACGCCGAGCAGTTCGGGCTTGCGGAGAAGCGGGCGAAGCTGGCGGCCGGGGGGCCTAACCCGTTCGTCGACCCAGGCGAACTGCAGCGTACCGTCGCGGCGTCGGAAACGGCGTTCCGCACCGAGCTCGCCAAGCAGCAGGAGGCTGCGAAATGACCAGACAGGACCGCATTGCTCAACTGAAGGCCATCGCCAAGGAGCGCATCCTTATCCTCGACGGCTCCTGGGGCGTGATGATCCAGAAGCGCGGGCTGGGCGAGGCCGACTATCGCGGCGACCGTTTCGCGCACCACAATCTTGAGCTCAAGGGCAACAACGACCTGCTCTGCATCACGCGGCCGGACATCATCGCCGACCTGCACGATCAGTACTACGCCGCCGGCGCGGACATCTCCGAGACCAACACCTTCTCGGCGACCACCATCGCTCAGGCCGAATACGACTGCCGCGAGGCGGTCTACGACATCAACTTCGAGGGCGCGAAGATCGCGCGCGCGCGCGCCGACGCCTGGACCGCCAAGGAGCCGCACAAGCCGCGGTTCGTCGCCGGCTCGGTCGGTCCGTTGCCGAAGATGCTGTCGATGTCCTCGGACGTGAATGACCCGGGCGCGCGGCTGGTCACCTTCGACGAGGTCTACCAAGCCTATCGCGACCAGATGATCGCGCTGCACGACGGCGGCGTGGACCTCTACCTGATCGAGACGATCACCGACACGCTCAACTGCAAGGCCGCGATCAAGGCCATTCTCGACCTCGAGGACGAGGGCTACGAGCCGCTGCCGATCTGGATTTCGGGCACCATCACCGACCGCTCGGGCCGCACGCTGTCGGGCCAGACGGTCGAGGCGTTCTGGAATTCGGTGAAGCACGCCAAGCCGTTCGCCATCGGGCTCAACTGCGCCCTCGGCGCGGACCTCATGCGGCCGCACATCGCCGAGCTGGCCCGCATCGCCGACACCCTGGTTTCGGCCTATCCCAACGCGGGCCTGCCCAACGCCATGGGCGAGTACGACGAGCAGCCGCACCAGACCGGACATCAGCTGCACGAGTGGGCCGAGCAGGGACTGGTCAACATCCTGGGCGGCTGCTGCGGCACGACTCCCGACCACATCAAGCATGTGGCCGACGCCGTCGCCGGCGTGACGCCGCGCCAGATTCCCGATCGCCCCAAGGCCATGCGGCTGGCGGGGCTGGAGCCGTTCGAGCTGGCCTAGGGTCCGCTTGCCTTAGATTTTCGAGTACAGCATCCCTGCGATCGGGGATGAGCGATTGAGCATGAAACCGACGATCCTATTTGGCGGAACCAACCGTGAGCGGCTGGTGGCCGTGGCTAGCGCCCAGGCGGTGTCGGCGACCCTGCAGGGCGCCGACCTCTGGTATTGGGCGCCCGACGGCCGCGTGCACGAGGCCGACGCCGATGCGCTGAGCGCCCATCAGCGGCCGTTCGAACTGGACTTGCCGGCGACCGGCGCGCCGATCGGTCCGATCGCGGCGGCGCTCGATCGGGCCGCGGCGGAGGGGCGGGTGCTGGTGCTGTCGCTGCACGGCGGCGCGGCCGAGAACGGCGAGTTGGCCGCGCTCTGCGAGGCGCGCGGCGTGGCCTTCACCGGATCGGGCGCGGCCGCCAGCCGGCTGGCCTTCGACAAGGCCGCCACCAAGTCCGCAGCGGCCAAGGCCGGGGTGGTTTCGCCGGGAACCGTCACCGTCGAGACCGCAGCCGAGGGCCTGGCCAAGCACGGCCGGCTGGTCGCCAAGCCGGTCGCCGAGGGCTCGAGCTATGGCCTGATCTTCGTCAACGGCCATGCGGACCTTGAGACGCTCGCCAAGGCCGCCGAGCGGGAAGCCTATCTGGTCGAGCCATTCGTCGCCGGGGCCGAGGCCACCTGCGGCGTGCTCGAGCAGGCCGACGGCTCGCTGATCGCCCTGCCACCGGTCGAGATCGTCGCCGCCGGCGGCGCCTTCGACTACGCCAGCAAGTACCTCGCCGCGGCCACGCAGGAGATCTGCCCTGCGCGCTTCGGCGCCGAGGTCAACGCCGCCCTGCAGGACGGCGCGCTCAAGGCCCACCGCGCGGTCGGCGCTTCCGGCTACTCGCGTTCCGACTTCATCGTCACCGACCAGGGCGTGGTCTTCCTGGAGATCAACACCCTGCCTGGCCTGACCAAGGCTTCGCTCTATCCGAAGGCGCTCGCCGCCCAAGGCATCGCCTTCCACGACTTCCTGACCGGCCAGATCGCGCTCGCCGAAGCGCGCGCCGCGGAGACCCCATGAGACCTGTCTTCATCAATGTCGGCGAGCGGACCAACGTCACCGGTTCGGCCAAGTTCAAGAAGCTGATCGTCGAGGGCGACTACGCCGCGGCGCTCAGCGTTGCGCGGCAGCAGGTCGAGGCGGGCGCGCAAGTTATTGATATCAATATGGATGAGGGGCTGCTGGACTCGGTCCAGGCCATGCGGACCTTCCTCAACCTATTGGCGGCAGAGCCCGACATTGCACGCGTACCGATCATGGTCGACTCCTCCAAGTGGGAGGTGATCGAGGCCGGCCTGAAGTGCGTGCAGGGCAAGTGCATCGTCAACTCGATCTCCATGAAGGAGGGCGAGGCCAAGTTCATCGAACAAGCGAAAGCGTGTTTGCGCTATGGCGCGGCCGTGGTGGTCATGGCCTTCGATGAGGTCGGCCAGGCCGACACCGCCGAGCGCAAGTACGAGATCTGCGCGCGGGCCTACAAGATCCTCACCGAGCAGGTCGGCTTCCCGGCCGAGGACATCATCTTCGACCCCAACATCTTCGCGGTCGCCACCGGCATCGAGGAGCACGACAACTACGCCGTCGACTTCATCGAGGGCACGCGGCGCATCAAGGAGAACCTGCCCAACGCCCGCGTCTCGGGCGGGGTCTCCAACGTCTCGTTCTCGTTCCGCGGCAACGAGCCGGTCCGCCGGGCCATCCACTCGGTGTTCCTCTACCACGCCATCGCCGCCGGCATGGACATGGGCATCGTCAACGCCGGCGACCTGCCGGTCTATGACGACATCGACGCCGAGCTGCGCGAAGCCGTCGAGGATGTGATCCTCAACCGGCCCCAGCGCACCAACGTCTCCAACACCGAGCGGCTGGTCGACCTGGCCCCCAAGTACAAGGGCCAGAAGGGCGAGGCGAAGGTCGTCGACCTGGCCTGGCGCGAGGCCAGCGTCGCCTCGCGGCTCAGCCACGCCCTGGTGCACGGCATCACCGAATACATCGACGCCGACACCGAGGAGGCCCGGCTCTCGGTCGAGCGCCCGCTGCACGTCATCGAAGGCCCGCTGATGGACGGCATGAACGTGGTCGGCGACCTGTTCGGCTCAGGGAAAATGTTCCTGCCGCAAGTGGTCAAGTCGGCCCGGGTGATGAAGCAGGCGGTCGCCTACCTTATGCCGTTCATGGAGGCCGAGAAGGAAGGCCAGCCGCGCCAGGCGGCCGGCAAGATCCTGATGGCCACCGTCAAGGGCGACGTCCACGACATCGGCAAGAACATCGTCGGCGTGGTCCTGCAGTGCAACAACTACGAGGTCATCGACCTGGGCGTCATGGTCACGGTCGACCGCATCCTCGACGAGGCCAAGGCCCACAATGTCGACATCGTCGGCCTGTCGGGCCTGATCACCCCCAGCCTCGACGAGATGGTCTATGTGGCCGGCGAGATGGAGCGCCGCGGCTTCGACATTCCGCTGCTGATCGGCGGCGCCACCACGAGCAAGACCCACACCGCGGTGAAGATCGAGCCCGCCTACAAGGCCGGCTCCACCACCTATGTGCTCGACGCCAGCCGCGCGGTCGGGGTGGTCTCGGGCCTGCTCTCGCCCAGCGAGAAGACCCGCATCCAGGCCGAGACGCGGGCCGAATACGTCAAGGTCCGCGAGACCTACGCCCGGGGCCTGGGCAACCGCGCCCGCGCCACCCTGGAGGAGGCGAGGGCCAACGCCTTCCAGCCCGACTTCGCCGCCTACACGCCGCCCAAGCCGAGCTTCCTGGGGACCCGCAGCTTCGTCGCCTATGACCTGGCCGAACTGGCCCGCCACATCGACTGGTCGCCGTTCTTCGCCAGCTGGGAGCTGGTCGGCCGCTTCCCGCAGATCCTTGAGGACGACGTGGTCGGCGAGGCGGCCAGCGACCTCTATCGCGACGCGCAAGGCATGCTGAAGCAGATCATCGACGAGAAGTGGTTCGAGGCCCGCGGCGTGGTCGGCTTCTGGCCGGCCGCCGCCGACGGCGACGACATCGTGCTCTACACCGACGAGGACCGCGCCAGCGAACTCACCCGCCTGCACAGCCTTCGCCAGCAGATGCCCAAGGACAAGAGCCGCGACGACGGCGGACGGGCCAACGTCGCCCTGGCCGACTTCATCGCCCCGGTCGGCGGCAAGCCCGACTGGATCGGCGGCTTTGCGGTCACTGCCGGCCACGGCGAGCTGGCCATCGCCCAGAAGTTCAAGGAGGCCGGCGACGACTACTCGGCCATCCTCGCCACCGCCCTGGCCGACCGCCTGGCCGAGGCCTTCGCCGAAGCCATGCACCGCAAGGTGCGCACCGAGCTCTGGGGCTACGCGCCCGACGAGGCCTTCGATATCGATGCGCTGATTGGCGAAACCTACCGCGGCGTCCGCCCGGCCCCCGGCTACCCGGCCCAGCCCGACCACACCGAAAAGGCGACCTTGTTCAAGATCCTCGACGCTGAGGCGGCGACCGGCATGGAGCTGACCGAAAGCTTCGCCATGAACCCGCCGGCCTCGGTCTCCGGCCTCTACTTCTCACACCCGGAGGCGCACTATTTCGGCGTCGGCCGGATCGAGAAAGACCAGGTCGAGGACTATGCGCGCCGCAAGGGCTGGGACCTGAAGACGGCCGAGCGTTGGCTGGCGCCGATATTGAACTACGAGCCGGTGTAGGGCGGCGGCGGCGGGGGGCGCAGTACGCTCGGCGTCCGGTCGGGTGGTGCGCACCGAGCTCACTGCCCGGGGCTGCTGCGCCGCAGATCTGCGGCGCAGCAGGCTTGGGTCGCGTCAGTAGATCCAGCAGTCCGACGCTTCAAACGTGCCGGTGAGGCCTGTCATGTCGGCGATCTGGGTCCGGCCGGCGGTCGTGTTGGCGCCATCGCTGTCGTAGTAAAGCGCCTTCGCCGTGGTGTCGTAGATCAGGTGCGCGCTCGCGTTGCCGATGCCGGTCACCCCGTTGGTAACGGAGGCGAAGTCTGAGGCCGACATCACTCCAGGCCCGGACCCGATCGCCGTGAAGATGGAGTGGTCGAGGGAGATCACGTCGACCTTGCCCGTCCCATTCAAGCCGGCGTTGAAATCGGTGATCCGATCCACGTTTCCAGCGCCCGGCAGCGTGTTGAAGACGAAGACGTCGTTGTCGTCCCCGCCGGTCATCGTGTCGGCGCCGGCGCCGCCGACAAGCAGATCGTTCCCTGCGTCCCCGACGATGCTGTCGTTTCCGCCGTTGCCGAACAGCAGGTCGTTACCCTTTCCGCCGCCGCCGCTGAGAACTTCGTTCGCGGAAGACGAGGCGATCACGTCCTCCTGTCCGGCGCCCGCGAGCGAGGTCTGCAATTTGTATTCGCTTGTGCTCAGCGCGTATCCGTAGACCGTTCCGCCGTTCGTAAACTTGATAGCCTCGACAGAGAAACCTGCCGTGTAGTGACCGCGCACGAGGATGTGCGTAGCGCCGACGTCGATCGTGAGGTCGTCGTTGACGCGGGCGAAATTCAGACCGCCTACCGTCGTGCTGTCTGTGGGCGCCGTCGTCAGGATGTCGATCCGATCGCCGCCGCCGGCGCTGTCGCTCACCGTGTCGCTGCCGTCCGCCATACCGAATTGATAGACGTCGCCGCCCGAGCCGCCGAGGAGGATGTCGTTGCCACCTCCGCCGAGAAGCGTGGCGCCACCGTTCGAACTGACGAGGATGTCGGCCCCGGAGCCGCCGTTCAGGACGCCGACGAGGTCCTGGCTGATAGTCACCAGGGCCGCGGCCCCGCCGCTTGTCCCATTGGTCGCGGTGTAGGTGAAGCTGCCGCCCGCAGGCGCGGCGTCGGTGAAGTTGACGGAGCCGTTGGACCCGGTCCCCTGGACATGGAGTGCGGCGCCGCCGGTTGCTGACCCAGCACTGGCCACGTCAGTCGCGTTCGCCGGATCGTTGGACAGAAGCGCCCATTCGGGGATGATGATCGCCGCGCCCACCGCGACGTTGGTAATGACGTTGTCCGCGACGGCGTTCGGTCCTGCAACCACGGTCACGCTGTCGCTGCCGCCCCCGCCAGCATTGTCTGCGGCGTCGGTGTAGCTGTTGGCTGTCACCGAAACGATCCCGGGGCCCGAAAACCCTGGCGTCGGCGTGAAGACGCCCGTGTAGACGCGCACGTCGGCCGTGACCTGAAGGTTGGTGACCGAGCCGCCCGTCGCCGAGATGTCGCCGAGGGCGAAGTCCTTCGGCGCCTCCGAGAAGGTGAAGGTTACGACCGAATTGGCGCCAGGCGTGAGGCTTGTCGCCACGATGTCGACCGCGACGGTCGGCGCATGGGTGTCGATGGCGTAGTTGGCCGAGGTCGCGGTCGTCCCGGCGTTGCCGGCCAGGTCGGTGTAGCTGGCGGCCAGCGCCACCGCGTTGGAGGCGTCCTCGACGTCGGCGTCTGGCGTGAAGGTTCCGGTCCAGGTGACCCCGCCGTCGGCGCTGAGGAAGGTCCCCAGCGCGCCGTTCGGGGCCGTCAGGTCGGTCTTGTCGAAGTCGCTGACCGCCTCCGAGAAGGTCACGGTCACCGTCGAGGTCTCGCCGATCTTCAGCGCGCTGTCGCTGAGCAGGATCGTGGCGGTCGGCGCATGGGTGTCGATGGCGTAATTGGCCGAGGTCGCGGTCGTCCCGGCGTTACCGGCCAGGTCGGTGTAGCTGGCGGCCAGCGCCACCACGTTGGAGGTGTCCTCGACGTCGGCGTCCGGCGTGAAGGTCCCGGTCCAGGTGACCCCGCCGTCGGCGCTGAGGAAGGTCCCCAGCGCGCCGTTCGGGGCCGTCAGGTCGGTCTTGTCGAAGTCGCTGACCGCCTCCGAGAAGGTCACGGTCACCGTCGAGGTCTCGCCGATCTTCAGCGCGCTGTCGCTGAGCAGGATCGTGGCGGTCGGCGCATGGG
>NZ_JBFUIW010000027.1:0-21343 GCF_056401675.1 Phenylobacterium sp. P4_E10
AACGCGGCCAGGTAACGCGGCCAGGTGCTCTGCAAGCCGGGCTCGATCACCCCGCACACGAAGTTCGTGGCCGAGGCCTACATCCTGACCAAGGAAGAAGGCGGCCGTCACACCCCGTTCTTCACCAACTACCGTCCGCAGTTCTACTTCCGCACCACCGACGTGACGGGGATCATCCGTCTGAAGGAAGGCGTGGAAATGATCATGCCGGGCGACAACGCTGAGCTGGACGTCGAGCTGATCACCCCGATCGCCATGGACCAGGGCCTGCGCTTCGCGATCCGCGAAGGCGGCCGTACGGTCGGCGCCGGCGTCGTGGCCAAGATCGTCGAGTAAGCGATCTAGCCCACGCACTGAAAATGAAGAGGCCGCCGGAGCGATCCGGCGGCCTTTTTGTTTGGCCTGTGACAGGGAGGAGGGGCTAGCGGCCGCTCATCGGGCGGAGCGAGGAGACCGCCTCGCCCAGGCCGTAGCTGCGCAGGTCGGGGACGTCGCGGTCGAAGATCTGGCAGCGCCCGCGGAAGTCGCTGTCGCTGCAGACCTGCCAAGAGCCGCGCCCCTGGATTCGCAGGCTCATGGCGCGGTCGTTGAACTGCCGGGGCAGGTTGGTGACCTCGCGGTTGGCCTGGAAGGGCTGGCCGCCGAAGTCGGTGGCGCTGAACAGTGTGGCGGTGGAATTACCGCCCCAGCCGGGTCCGCCGCCGCCCACGCCGCCGCCGTTGTTGCCCCACTCGCAGGCCAGGCGGCCGTTGTCGTTGCGGATGTCGTTGCGGCACTCGCGGAAGCGCAGCGAGCTGGTGTTCCAGCGGCCGCGATTGTCGACGCAGCTGGCGGTGAGGATGTCCCCGCTGACCCGGGCGTCGCGGCAATTGCCCTGAAAGGACCCGGTGGGAACCCCGCCGCCCCAACCCGGCCCGCCGCCGCCCCACCCGGGGCTGCCGCAGACCAGGCGACCGTCCTGGTTGGCGATGTCGGCGTTGCAGCTGCGCAGGCGCAGGCTGGAGAAGTTCAAGCGGCCGCGGGTGTCCTGGCAGGTGGCGGTCAGTATGTCGCCGCTGACGCGCGCGCCTCGGCAGCTCTGCTGGTAGGAGCCGGACGGGACCCCGCCGCCCCAGCGCTGATCCTGGGCCTGGGCGCTCTGGCTCCCGCAGAGGGCGATGATCGCGGCGAGGGCGATGCGTGTCTTCATATCAGTCTCTCAAAACTCGACCACGAGTGGCTTTCGACGTCCCCTGCGACATTAGACACCAGCGCAAAGCGCCAGCATAGAAGCCGCAGACCCGGCGAGGCGCAGGTCGGGTGAGGCTGATCGGGTTGGGCGACTCAGTTCGGCTTGGGCGGGCGCTTGTGCGGTTCGCCGGTGGCCGGGTCGGTCATGGTCTTGCTGGTCTGAGTCGAGGTCTCTGCGCCGCGGGGCTCGGTGGCGGGACGCGGCGGGCGGCCGGCCTTGAGGTCTTCATCGCGGTTGCGGCGGGAATCTCCGGGGCTAGGCATGAGGGCTCCTTGCTGACCCAGCAGGGAACGTCGCCGATGCCGCTTCGATCCGCGCCGAAGACACTTGAAAAGCAGGGCGCTTTGCGTCATACGCCTCCGTCCTACCCGACATCGTTGGAGTATGTCTTTTACAGCCGCCAGAGGGCGGACGAACGGTGCTAGACCACGGTTCGAAAAGGCAGACGCCGAGGATCCGGATAGGCCGTGTAGGAGTGTAGCTCAGCTGGTAGAGCATCGGTCTCCAAAACCGAGGGCCGGGGGTTCGAGTCCCTCCACTCCTGCCATTCACTATATGAGTATGCCGGGCGCACCGCCGCCCATCTTTAGAGAGTCGAAAAGAGCCTGATGGCCAGGAAACCGGGTTCGTCCCCGCAAGCGATGAAGAACCGCGCCTCCAAGACGGCTGCGGCGATCGCCCCTGCCTCGGCCCTGGCGCAATCCGCCCCGGCCAAGAAGCGCGTGGGCCCCGCTCAATTCGCCCGTGAGGTTCGCGCGGAGGCGCGCAAGATCACCTGGACCACCCGCAAGGAGACCTGGATCACCTCGGTGATGGTCGGGATCATGGTGGTGCTGGCCTCGCTGTTCTTCCTGGCCGTGGATGGCATCCTTGGCTTTGGCATGAACATGCTGCTGAAGCTCGCGAACGGGGGTTGAAGAGAACTATGAACGCCGAAACGCCCATCGCACCCAATCCGCGCCACAAGTGGTACATCGTCCACGCCTACTCGAATTTCGAGAAGAAAGTGGCCGAGTCGATCCGTGAACAGGCCAAGAGCCAGGGCCTGGAGGAGAATTTCTCCGACATCCTGGTTCCGACCGAGGACGTCGTCGAGATCCGCCGCGGCCGCAAGGTCAACGCCGAACGCAAGTTCTTCCCGGGCTACGTCCTGGTGAAGATGGAGCTGACGGACGAGGCCTACCACCTGATCAAGAACACCCCGAAGGTGACGGGCTTCCTCGGCTCGGGCTCCAAGCCCATGCCGGTCTCCGAAAAGGAAGTCGCCCGCATCATCGGCGCCATCGAAGAGGGCGTGGAACGGCCGAAGCCGACCATCTCCTTCGAGATCGGCGAGCAGGTCCGCGTCACCGACGGCCCGTTCGCGAGCTTCAACGGCTCGGTCGAAGGCGTGGATGAAGAACGCGCCCGCCTGCGCGTCACCGTCTCGATCTTCGGACGCGCGACCCCGGTCGAACTGGAATACGGCCAGGTCGAGAAGATCGCCTAGGGCCGGCCACGAACGGCACGAAAAACACGAAAGCCTCGATCTTCGGATCGGGGCTTTTTCGTTTGGCGACTGGGCGCTCGCAGGTTGCTCCGGCCCCTCCCTCCTGTTATAGCCGCGCGCTTCGGTCCGTAGGGCCGCCTTGCGTTCGCGCGAGTGAAATCCGTGGGAGGCCTAGCCATAGGCCGCACCACGGCTCAACCGACCGGGGTTCCGGTCACGAGGAGAAACAATGGCCAAGAAGATTCTGGGCTATATCAAGCTGCAGGTGCCCGCGGGCTCCGCCACCCCTTCGCCGCCGATCGGCCCGGCGCTGGGTCAGCGCGGCGTCAACATCATGGGCTTCTGCAAAGAGTTCAACGCCCGCACCGAGAAGGAAACCAAGGGCACGCCCCTGCCGACCGTGATCACGGTCTACCAGGACAAGTCCTTCACCTTCATCACGAAGACCCCGCCGGCCACCCACTTCATCAAGCAAGCGCTTGGCCTGAAGTCGGGCTCCAAGGAGCCGGGCCGTGCGGTCGCCGGCAAGATCTCGCGCGCCCAGCTGCGCGAAATCGCCGAAAAGAAAATGAAGGACCTCAACGCCAACGACGTTGAAGCCGCCGCCAAGATCATCGAGGGCTCCGCGCGCTCGATGGGCCTCGAAATCGTGGAGGCCTAAGCACATGGCTAAGCAACCCAAGCGCATCCAAGCCTGGACCGGCGACCGTAACGCCGCCCACGCCGTCGAAGCCGCCGTCGCCCTGGTCAAGGCCAACGCCAACGCCAAGTTCGACGAAAGCATCGAAATCGCCGTCAACCTGGGCGTCGACCCGCGTCACGCCGACCAACAGGTCCGCGGCGTGGTCTCGCTGCCCTCGGGCACCGGCCGCGACGTTCGCGTCGCCGTCATCGCCAAGGACGCCAAGGCTGCCGAAGCCACCGCCGCCGGGGCCGACATCGTCGGCGCCGAAGAGCTGGTGGAACGCATCCAAGGCGGCTTCATGGACTTCGACCGCGTCATCGCGACGCCGGACATGATGGCCCTGGTCGGCCGTCTGGGTAAGGTGCTGGGCCCGCGCGGCCTGATGCCGAACCCGCGCGTCGGCACCGTGACCCCGAACGTCGGCCAAGCCGTGAAGGACGCCAAGGGCGGCGCCATCGAGTTCCGCACCGAGAAGACCGGCATCATCCACGCCGGCATCGGTAAGGCCTCGTTCTCGGAAGAAGCCCTGCTGATCAACGTCCGCGCTCTCGTGGACGCGCTGAACAAGGCCAAGCCGTCGGGCGCCAAGGGCACCTACATCAAGAAGATCAGCCTGTCCTCGACGATGGGCCCGGGCTTCAAGGTGGATATGAGCTCGGTCGGCGTCTAAGCGCTGGACGAACTCGCAAGAGCTCGAAAGGGAGCGGTCGCAAGGCCGCTCCCTTTTTCTTTGCGCGCGAACCGGGTTCTATGAGCGCCATGGAGCTCAAGACCACCCGCTACGACGTCGGTGAGGGGATCGCCACGATCACCCTGAGCCGGCCCAAGCGCCGCAACGCCTGGACCGGGCGGATGCACACCGAGTACCGCTGGCTGCTCGCGCAGGCCGACGCCGACAAGGCGGTGCGGGCCATCGTCGTCACCGGCGATCCGGAGGGCCAGGCGTTCTGCGCCGGGGCCGACCTGGGGGCGCTGGAGGGCCACTCCGAGAAGGGCCGCTACGACCCTGGCACCCCGGACGATATCGCCACGCCGGGCTTCGGCGTCGATCCCAATTTCGACGCGGCGTTCGCCTATCACTTCGGGGTCGGCAAGCCGATCATCGCGGCGATCAACGGTGCGGCGGCGGGCGTAGGGCTGGTGCTGGCCGCCTTCGCCGACCTGCGCTTCGCGGCGAAGGGCGCGAAGTTCACCGCCGCGCACGGGCGCTTCAACTTCCCGGCCGAGTTCGGGCTCTCCTGGGTGCTGCCGCGCATCATCGGCCTGACCCACGCCAACGACATCCTGCTGTCGAGCCGGACGTTCACGGCGGAGGAGGCCGGCGGCATGGGCTTCCTCAACGGCCTGGTCGAGCCGGCAGAGCTGATGCCGACGGTGATGGCCTATGCCCGCAAGCTGGCGGGCAGCGTCGCGCCGGGCTCGGCCCGCGAGACCAAGCGTCAGATCTATCGCGACCTGCATCGCGATGCGGCCAGCGCGGTCACCGAGGCCGAACGGCTGCTGGAGGCGATGATCACTCACCCCGACTATAAGGAGGGGGTGAAGGCCTGGATGGAAAAGAGGGCGGCCAATTGGCAGGGCTAGCCACCGAGAACGCCGAGGAGGCCCAGAGCAAGGGGCCGCTGCACCTCTATCTGTGGTTCCTGGCGCGGGGCAGTTTCGTCTGGGCGGTCTCGACCCTGATCCTGCGGCTGCTACCCAGCGCCTGGGTGGACCGCCCGGCCTGGACCATGCTGATCAGCGGGGCGGTGTCCGGCGCCGGGCTGATCGTCGCCACGCTCCTGTTCCTGCGCAAGATCGAGCCGCGGCACAGGCTGGCGGCGCTGGTGTCGTTCGTTGCCCCGCAGATGGTGCTGGACGCCGGGGTGACGGCGTTCTTCCCGCACATGCTGCCGAATTTCCCGCCCGACCACGCCTCGCTGTTCGGGGCCTTCGTGCTGTGGTGCTACGCGGTGATGCTGACCACGGCCGTGATCGCCACGCGGCCGCGCAGCTAACGGGCGGTTGTCATCGGGCCGCGATCCGTGTAAAGGCCGCGCCTTCAAGAGTTTCGTCTCTCCGCAAGGGGAGGCGTGGAACGGAAGGGCTCACCCTTCCGATCCTGTCCAAGAACTGTGGGGAACCGGGGGCCGCCCGGATCCGTGACGAGAGGAAGAGCCCTTCCTCGAGCACAGGGAGACGGGAAGATGAGGTTCCGCCGCCATCGGCTTCGATGGGCGCGTGACCTGCGACTTCTCCGGAAAAGGACAGGTTAAACGATCCGCGCGCGGGTTCGCGCCTTCGCATGGGTCGTCTGCTGCGGCCGTCGGAATCGTCCGGCGACCAATCTGAGTATGGAGACCGCAATGGACCGCGCTCAAAAGCAGGAGTCGATCGAGACGCTTAAGGGCGTCTTCGCCGGCGCCGGCGCCGTGGTCGTGACCCACAACCTGGGTCTGACCGTTGCGGAAATGACTGATCTCCGCGGCCGCCTCCGCAAGGAAGGCGCCGCACTGAAGGTGGTGAAGAACACCCTGGCCCAGAAGGCTCTGGCTGGCTCGATCGGTGAAGCGGGCGACGCCCTGTTCACCGGCCCGGTCGCCATCGCCTATGCGCCGGACCCCGTCTCCGCCGCCAAGATCACCGCTGAATTCGCCAAGGGGAACGACAAGTTCGCCATCGTCGGCGGGTTCATGGGCGCCGAGGTCCTGGACCAGAAGGCTGTCAGCGCGCTTGCGACGCTGCCGTCCCTCGACCAGCTCCGCGGCAAGATCATCGGCCTTCTGCAAGCCCCGGCCACCAAGGTCGCCGGCGTTCTGCAGGCTCCGGCCGGTCAGCTGGCCCGCGTCATGGGCGCTTATGCCGCCAAAGACGCCGCCTGATCGTCATTCCCGAACACAACCTCTATTCCCTTTAAGGACACACCATGTCGAAGCTTGAAAAGATCGTCGAAGAACTGTCGGCCCTGACCGTTCTGGAAGCCGCTGAACTCTCGAAGCTGCTGGAAGACAAGTGGGGCGTCTCGGCCGCCGCGCCGGTCGCCGTCGCCGCCGCTGGTGGCGCTGCCGCCCCGGCCGAAGCCGTCGAAGAGCAAACCGAGTTCACCGTTGTCCTGACCGCCGGTGGCGACAAGAAGATCAACGTGATCAAGGAAGTCCGCGGCGTCCGTCCGGACCTCGGCCTGAAGGAAGCCAAGGACCTGGTCGAAGGCGCTCCGCAGAACGTCGTCGAGAACGTCTCGAAGCAAGTCGCTGAAGAAGTGAAGAAGAAGCTCGAAGAAGCCGGCGCGACCGTCCAAATCAAGTAAGGACGGAAGCGCGCGAGCTCTCGCGCACTTCGAACTATCGAGCGGGCCTGGGGAGCGATCCCCAGGCCCGTTTTCGTTTCGACCCGCCGCTCAATGCAGGCGGCAGATGTCCTTGGCGATCCGCAACTCGGTCGGGCGGATCAGCCCCTGGTGCGCAACCGTGATGGTGTGCAGGACCCCGTCGAGCTGGTGGCTCCAGAAGTCCAGGAAGCGGTGTAGGTTCGGGAACTGGGGACAGAGGTCGTACTCCTGCCAGAGATAGCTCTGCAGCAGGGCAGGGTGGTCGGGCATCCGGTAGAGGATCTCCGCCGTGGTCAGTCCGTAGCCCTCCAGCTGCCTTTGGAAATCAGCGCTGACGGCCATGTTCTCCCTCCTTGCATGTTGAAACGCGCAGAAGCGCGTCCGGCTGCGGTGGAGCTTCGGGCCGATTCCATTAATGGGCAACAAAAACAGTGTATTAGCACTTATTGGGCGTGGCTGCTGCCAGAACGGGCGCCGCCCTGGAAATCCTGTGGATCGGGAACCCGCGGGTGCGTTCCCTGGTTGACCTACCGCTGTTAACGAGAGATCGAAGGATGCCCCGGGAGACACCCGGGTCGGACAAAGATGGGACGGCGCGGCGCGCGCAGCCCACGCCGTTCCATTTTCCTGCGGAAAGGGACTTCCCTTCGCCGTATAAAACGCCTATCTGGCTCTCTTCGCGAAATTTAGGATTCGTCGCTCAGGCGACTTTTCACGCGCGCACGCTCCGAGGCATGGCCCGCCGCCCTCCGGCCATGCGAGGGAGCGCCCCTGGCGACACAGGGGCTTCCAGCGTCCGGCGCCCGCAAGGGCGTTCGAGGGTGGACGCAGGACAACACGACCTGGCGCGCGGAAACCTTTCCGGGCGTCGCTCAAGGGAACAAAATGGCGCAATCCTTCACTGGAAAGAAGCGGATCCGGAAGTCTTTCGGCCGCATCCCCGAAGCCGTGCAAATGCCGAACCTGATCGAGGTTCAGCGCTCCTCCTACGAACAGTTCCTGCAGCGCGAAGTCCGCCCAGCGGACCGCCGCGAAGAGGGCGTCGAGGCGGTGTTCAAATCGGTGTTCCCGATCAAGGACTTCAACGAGCGCGCGGTGCTCGAGTACGTGTCCTATGAATTCGAGGACCCGAAGTACGACGTCGAGGAGTGCGTCCAGCGCGACATGACCTTCGCCGCGCCGCTGAAGGTCAAGCTGCGCCTGATCGTGTTCGAAACGGACGAAGAGACCGGCGCCCGCTCCGTCAAGGACATCAAGGAGCAGGACGTCTACATGGGCGACATCCCGCTCATGACCGAGAAGGGCACCTTCATCGTCAACGGCACTCAGCGGGTCATCGTCTCGCAGATGCACCGTTCGCCGGGCGTGTTCTTCGACCACGACAAGGGCAAGACCCACGCCTCGGGCAAGCTGCTGTTCGCCGCCCGCGTGATCCCCTACCGCGGCTCGTGGCTCGACTTCGAGTTCGACGCCAAGGACATCGTCTACGTCCGTATCGACCGTCGTCGTAAGCTGCCGGCCACCACCTTCCTGATGGGTTTGGGCATGGACGGGGAGGAAATCCTCTCCACCTTCTACGACACCATCACCTACGCCAAGCGTCCCGAGGCCAAGGGCAAGCCGGGCGGCTGGACCGCTCCGTACCGGCCCGAGCGCTGGCGCGGGGCCAAGCCGGACTATCCGCTGATCGACGCCGAGACCGGCGAGGAAGTGGCTCCGGCCGGCCAGAAGATCTCCGCCCGTAACGCCAAGAAGTTCGCCGACGCGGGTCTGAAGACCCTGCTGCTGGCCCCCGAGGCGCTGTTTGGCCGCTATCTGGCCCGCGACCTGGTCAACTTCGAAACCGGCGAAATCTACGCCGAAGCCGGCGACGAGCTGGACGCCGGCGTGCTGGCCGGTCTCGAGGAACAGGGCTTCGACGCCCTCGACATCCTCGACGTCGACGAGGCGACCATGGGCGCCTACATCCGCAACACGCTGCGGGTGGACAAGAACAACGCCCGCGAAGATGCGCTGTTCGACATCTATCGCGTGATGCGTCCGGGCGAGCCGCCGACGGTGGAAGCCGCTGAGGCCATGTTCAAGTCGCTGTTCTTCGACGGCGAGCGCTATGACCTTTCGTCGGTCGGCCGCGTGAAGATGAACATGCGTCTGGAGCTCGACTGCCCGGACGACGTGCGCATCCTGCGCAAGGAAGACGTGCTGGCCGTGCTGCAGACCCTGGTGGGCCTGCGCGACGGCAAGGGCGAGATCGACGACATCGACAACCTCGGCAACCGCCGGGTCCGTTCGGTGGGCGAGCTGCTGGAAAACCAGTACCGCGTCGGTCTGCTGCGCATGGAACGCGCCATCAAGGAGCGCATGAGCAGCGTCGACATCGACACGGTCATGCCGCACGACCTGATCAATGCGAAGCCGGCGGCCGCCGCCGTGCGCGAGTTCTTCGGATCCTCGCAGCTCTCGCAGTTCATGGACCAGACCAACCCGCTCTCGGAAATCACCCACAAGCGCCGCCTCTCGGCGCTTGGCCCGGGCGGTCTGACCCGCGAGCGCGCCGGCTTCGAAGTCCGCGACGTGCACCCGACCCACTACGGCCGGATCTGCCCGATCGAAACGCCGGAAGGCCCGAACATCGGCCTGATCAACTCGCTGGCCACGCACGCCGTGGTCAACAAGTACGGCTTCATCGAGAGCCCCTACCGTCGCATCAAGGACGGCAAGACGACCGACGAGGTCGTCTACATGTCGGCGATGGAAGAGGCCAAGCACGTCATCGCGCAGGCCAACATCAAGCTTAAGGGCGGCGAGATCGTCGAGGACCTGGTCCCCGGCCGGATCAACGGCGAACCTTCGCTGCTGCCGAAGGACACCGTCGACCTGATGGACGTGTCGCCGAAACAGGTCGTTTCGGTCGCCGCGTCGCTGATCCCGTTCCTGGAAAACGATGACGCCAACCGCGCCCTGATGGGCTCGAACATGCAGAAGCAGGCCGTGCCGCTCATCCAATCGGATGCGCCGCTGGTCGGCACCGGCATGGAAGCCATCGTGGCCGTGGATTCCGGCGCTGTCGTCGTCGCCCGCCGCGCCGGCGTGGTCGAGCAGATCGACGGCACCCGGATCGTCATCCGGGCCACGGAAGAAACCGACCCGACCAAGGCCGGCGTCGACATCTACCGCCTGCAGAAGTTCCAGCGTTCGAACACCTCGACCTGCATCAACCAGCGTCCGCTGGTGCGCGTGGGCGACAAGGTGGCCAACGGCGACGTGATCGCCGACGGTCCGTCGACCGAGCTGGGCGAACTGGCCCTGGGCCGGAACACGCTCGTCGCGTTCATGCCCTGGAACGGCTACAACTTCGAGGACTCCATCCTCATCTCCGAGCGCATCGTGCGCGACGACGTCTTCACCTCGATCCACCTCGAGGAATTCGAAGTCATGGCCCGCGACACCAAGCTCGGCCCGGAAGAGATCACCCGCGACATCCCGAACGTCGGCGAGGAAGCCCTGCGCAACCTCGACGAAGCCGGCATCGTGGCGATCGGCGCCGAAGTCCAGCCGGGCGACATCCTGGTCGGCAAGGTTACCCCGAAGGGCGAAAGCCCGATGACGCCGGAAGAAAAGCTGCTGCGCGCCATTTTCGGTGAGAAGGCCTCCGACGTCCGCGACACCTCCCTGCGCCTGCCCCCGGGCGTCGCCGGGACCATCGTGGAGGTCCGCGTGTTCAACCGTCACGGCGTCGACAAGGACGAACGCGCCATGGCCATCGAGCGCGCCGAGATCGACCGTCTGGGCAAGGACCGCGACGACGAGTTCGGCATCCTGAACCGCAACATGACCTCGCGCCTTCGCGATCTGCTGACCGGCAAGACCGCCGTCTCGGGCCCCAAGGGCCTGGGCCGCGGCGAAGTCACTGCCGAGAAGCTGGAAGAGATCGCGCCGGGCCTGTGGTGGCAGATCGCCCTGGACGACGAAAAGGCGATGGGTGAGCTGGAGGCCATGCGTCGCCAGTTCGATGAAGCCCGCAAGCGCCTGGACCGTCGCTTCGAGGACAAGGTCGACAAGCTGCAGCGCGGCGATGAACTGCCCCCGGGCGTGATGAAGATGGTCAAGGTCTTCGTGGCCGTGAAGCGCAAGCTTCAGCCCGGCGACAAGATGGCCGGCCGTCACGGCAACAAGGGCGTCATCTCCAAGATCCTGCCGATCGAGGACATGCCGTACCTGGAAAACGGCCAGCACGTGGACATCGTGCTGAACCCGCTGGGCGTGCCTTCGCGCATGAACGTCGGCCAGATCTTCGAAACCCACCTGGGTTGGGCGGCTGCGGGCCTCGGCAAGCAGATCGCCGACCTGCTGGAAGCCTGGCAGAACGGCGGCCAGAAGCAGGCGCTGATCGATCACCTGACCGAGACCTACGGGCCGGATCAGGAGCTCCCGGACACGGAAGAAGACCTGATCGAGCTGGCGAAGAACCTCAGCAAGGGCGTGCCTTATGCGACGCCGGTCTTCGACGGCGCCCATATCGACGACATCGAGAACCTGCTGGAGCGGGCTGGCCTGGCGCGTTCGGGTCAATCGATCCTGTACGACGGCCAGACCGGCGAGCAGTTCAAGCGTCCGGTCACGGTCGGCTACATCTACATGCTGAAGCTGCACCACCTGGTCGACGACAAGATCCACGCCCGTTCGATCGGCCCGTACTCGCTCGTCACCCAGCAGCCGCTGGGCGGTAAGGCGCAGTTCGGCGGTCAGCGCTTCGGGGAAATGGAAGTGTGGGCTCTGGAAGCCTACGGCGCGGCCTACACCCTGCAGGAAATGCTGACGGTGAAGTCCGACGACGTGGCCGGCCGGACCAAGGTCTACGAGTCCATCGTCCGCGGCGACGACACCTTCGAGGCCGGCATTCCGGAGAGCTTCAACGTGCTCGTGAAGGAAATGCGCTCGCTGGGCCTGAACGTGGAGTTGGAGAACGGCTAAGGCCGGGCTCGACCGACACCATCCGTGCGAGGGGAGGGGCCGTCAGCCTCTCCCCATCGCCTCTGGAAATACTGACGAACTGGAAAATCGATGAACCAGGAAGTCCTGAATATCTTCAATCCGGTCCAGGCCGCTCCGACCTTCGACCGTATCCGTATCGCCCTGGCCTCGCCGGAAAAGATCCGCTCGTGGTCGTTCGGCGAGATCAAGAAGCCCGAGACCATCAACTACCGCACCTTCAAGCCGGAACGCGATGGCCTGTTCTGCGCCCGGATCTTTGGTCCGACGAAGGACTACGAGTGCCTGTGCGGCAAGTACAAGCGCATGAAGTACAAGGGCATCATCTGCGAGAAGTGCGGCGTCGAGGTCACCCTCGCGCGCGTCCGGCGCGAGCGGATGGGCCACATCGAACTGGCCTCGCCGGTCGCCCACATCTGGTTCCTGAAGTCGCTGCCGAGCCGCATCTCGATGATGCTGGACATGGCGCTGAAGGACATCGAGCGCGTCCTGTACTTCGAATACTACATTGTCACCGAGCCGGGCCTGACGCCTCTGAAGCAGCACCAGCTGTTGTCGGAAGACGACTACATGCGCGCCCAGGAGGAGTACGGCGACGACAGCTTCACCGCCGAGATCGGCGCCGAGGCCGTCCAGGGCCTGCTCAAGGCGATCGACCTGCCGAAGGAAGCCGACCGCCTGCGTGAGGAACTCCTCACCATCACCTCGGAAATGAAGCTCAAGAAGACGTCCAAGCGTCTGAAGCTCATCGAGAGCTTCATCGAGAGCGGCAACAAGGCCGAGTGGATGATCCTGTCGGTCGTGCCGGTGATCCCGCCGGAACTGCGTCCGCTGGTGCCGCTGGACGGCGGCCGCTTCGCGACCTCCGACCTGAACGACCTCTATCGCCGGGTCATCAACCGGAACAACCGCCTGAAGCGCCTCATCGAGCTGCGCGCGCCGGACATCATCATCCGCAACGAAAAGCGGATGCTGCAGGAAGCCGTCGACGCCCTGTTCGACAACGGCCGCCGCGGCCGTGTCATCACCGGCGCCAACAAGCGTCCGCTGAAGTCGCTGGCCGACATGCTGAAGGGCAAGCAGGGCCGGTTCCGTCAGAACCTGCTCGGCAAGCGCGTCGACTATTCGGGCCGTTCGGTCATCGTCGTCGGTCCGGAGCTGAAGCTGCACGAGTGCGGCCTGCCGAAGAAGATGGCGCTCGAGCTGTTCAAGCCGTTCATCTATGCGCGCCTGGACGCCAAGGGCCTGTCGGGCACCGTCAAGCAGTCCAAGCGCATGGTCGAGCGCGAGCAGCCCGCGGTCTGGGACATCCTCGACGAGGTGATCCGCGAGCACCCGGTTCTGCTGAACCGCGCGCCGACGCTTCACCGTCTGGGCATCCAGGCGTTCGAGCCGAAGCTGATCGAGGGCAAGGCCATCCAGCTGCACCCGCTGGTCTGCGCCGCCTTCAACGCCGACTTCGACGGCGACCAGATGGCCGTCCACGTCCCGCTCTCGCTGGAAGCCCAGCTGGAAGCGCGCGTGCTGATGATGTCGACGAACAACATCCTGTCGCCCGCCAACGGCCGCCCGATCATCGTGCCGTCGCAGGATATCGTCCTGGGTCTCTACTACCTGTCGCTGGCCAAGGATAACGAGCCGGGCGAGGGCAAGCTGTTCGCCGACCTGGGCGAAATCGACGCTGCGCTCGACGCCAAGGTCGTGACGCTGCACACGAAGATCAAAGCCCGTCACTCGGAAATGAACGCCGAGGGCGTGCTGGTCCGCAAGGTGATCGATACGACGCCGGGACGGATGAAGATCTCGGCGCTGTTCCCGCACCACCCGGCGATCGGCCATCGTCTTCTTGAGAAGAACCTGACCAAGAAGGAAATCGGCAACCTGATCGACGCCGTCTATCGCCACTGCGGTCAGAAGGCGACGGTCATCTTCGCCGACCAGATGATGGCGCTGGGCTTCAAGGAAGCGGCCAAGGCCGGCATCTCGTTCGGCAAGGATGACATCATCATCCCCGAGCGGAAGAAGCCGATCGTGGCTCAGACCCGTGCGCTGGTCGAAGAGTACGAGCAGCAGTACGCTGACGGTCTGATCACCAAGGGCGAGAAGTACAACAAGGTCGTCGATGCGTGGGCCAAGGCCACCGACCGCGTCGCCGACGAAATGATGTTGGAAATCTCGACCGCCGAGAAGGACGAGAACGGCCGTGAAAAGGAGATCAACTCGATCTTCATGATGGCCAACTCCGGCGCCCGCGGTTCGCAGGCCCAGATGAAGCAGCTCGGCGGGATGCGCGGCCTGATGGCCAAGCCGTCCGGCGAGATCATCGAGACGCCGATCATCTCGAACTTCAAGGAAGGCCTGTCCGTCCAGGAGTACTTCAACTCCACCCACGGCGCTCGTAAGGGCCTGGCCGACACCGCGCTGAAGACCGCCAACTCCGGCTATCTGACGCGTCGTCTGGTCGACGTGGCGCAGGACTGCATCATCAACGAGGAAGACTGCGGCACCACCCGGGGCATCACCCTGCGGGCCGTGGTCGAGGGCGGCGACGTCCTGGTCTCGCTGGGCAGCCGCATCCTGGGTCGCTTCGCGGCCGAGGACATCAAGGACCCGGGCACCGGCGAAGTCATCGTCCCGGCCGACTCCTATCTCGACGAGAACATGTGCGATCTCGTCGACAGCGCCGGCGTGCAGTCGGTGAAGGTCCGTTCGGTCCTCACCTGCGAAGCCAAGGTCGGCGTCTGCGGCGCCTGCTACGGCCGCGACCTGGCCCGCGGGACTCCGGTCAACATCGGCGAAGCGGTCGGCGTCATCGCCGCCCAATCCATCGGCGAGCCCGGCACCCAGCTGACTATGCGGACCTTCCACATCGGCGGCACCGCCCAGGTGGCTGAGCAGTCGTTCTTCGAGACCGGCAACGAGGGCGTAGCCCGGATCGTGGGCGGTATGACCGTCCAGGCTCCGGACGGCGACTTCGTGGTTCTGAGCCGCAACCTGCAGATCATCGTCCAGGTGGATGGCAAAGACCGCGAGTCCTACAAGCCGCCGTACGGCGCGCGCCTGAAGGTTAAGGAAGGCGACAAGGTCAAGCGCGGTCAGCGTCTGGCCGAATGGGACCCCTATTCGAACCCGATCATCTCCGAAGTCGGCGGTCGCGTCCGCTTCGAGGACCTGGTCGAGAACGTCTCGGTCCGCGAAGAAGCCGACGAAGCCACCGGCATCTCGAACCGCGTGGTCATCGACTGGCGCGCTTCCACCAAGGGTTCGGACCTGCGTCCGGCCATGGCGGTGCTCGGCGCCGACGGGTCCTACATGCGCATCTCCAACGGCGGTGAAGCTCGTTACCTGCTGCCGGTCGGCGCCATCCTCTCGGTCGGCGACGGCGACGAGATCAAGCCGGGTGAAGTCCTGGCCCGCGTCTCGACGGAAAGCGCCAAGACCCGGGACATCACCGGTGGTCTGCCCCGCGTCGCCGAACTCTTCGAAGCCCGTCGTCCGAAGGACTGCGCGGTCATCGCCGAGATGGACGGCCGCGTCGAATTCGGCCGCGACTACAAGAACAAGCGCCGGATCAAGATCACCCCCGAGGATGGTGGCGAACCGGTCGAGTTCCTGATCCCGAAGGGCAAGCACATTGCAGTCCACGACGGCGACGTCATCCGCAAGGGCGAGTACCTGATCGACGGCAACCCGGATCCGCACGATATCCTGCGCATCCTGGGCATCGAGGCCCTGGCCGAGTTCCTCGTGGACGAGATCCAGGACGTCTATCGACTGCAAGGCGTGCCGATCAACGACAAGCACATCGAGACGATCGTTCGTCAGATGCTGCAGAAGGGCGAAATCCTTGAGCCCGGCGACACCGGTATGCTCAAGGGCGATCACCTGGACATGACGGAGATCAACGAGGAGAACACCAAGGCCGAAGCCCGTGGCGGTCGCCTGGCGATCACCCAGCCGGTCCTGCTCGGCATCACCAAGGCGTCGCTGCAGACCCGCAGCTTCATCTCGGCGGCGTCGTTCCAGGAAACCACTCGCGTCCTCACCGAGGCTTCGGTGCAGGGCAAGAGCGACACCCTGGAAGGCCTGAAGGAAAACGTGATCGTCGGTCGCCTGATCCCGGCGGGCACGGGCTCGTACCTGCGCAACCTGCAGCGCATCGCGGCCAAGCGCGACGAGGCCCTCGCGGCCAGCCGCGAAGAGGCGATGGAACCGCTGCCGGAAGTCATCGCCGTCGAGGCGGAGGCCGAGAAGGTCGACAACTAAGCGGCTTCTTCCAGTCTGGAAGCCAGCAGACGGCCCGGGAGCGATCCCGGGCCGTTTTGTTTTGCGCCTCAAGGCTTGGGTTCGGGGCGCAGCGCACTAGATGCAAGCGCTAGGACAATTCGGAGGACCCGATGCCGCTGCTGCTTTGCCCCAACTGCAACGTCTCGATGCAGAACGTCGCCCGCTCAGGCGTCGAACTGGATATGTGCCCAAGCTGCCGGGGGGTGTGGCTGGACCGCGGCGAGCTGGAAAAGATGCTCGGCGCCGGCCGCGAGGCCCAGCAGGGCGAGACCCAGGCCCGCGAGCGCTTCGACCGCGAACTGGACAGCTTCCACCGCGATCCGGACGCCTGGAAGAAGAGCCACCCCTACGACGGCGAGCAGAAACGGTACCGCTACGATGACGACGACTATCATCGGCGGAAGAAGAAGAAGGGCTTCGACATCTTCGATATCTTCGACTGAGCCGCCGGCTCAGTTGTGCGCCGTCCAGACCTCGGGGAAGGGGTTGGGCGCCTGGGACGGGCTGCTGGGACCCGAGGGCACCGGATGGGGCATCGGGGCTTCGCGCTCCCTCCACTTGGCGCGCTTGCGGGCTGCGGCGGCTTCCCAGTCGCCCAGCTTGTCGGCGGCGATCGGCGGCGGAATGTACGGCGCGTCCTTGGCCCCGGCTCCAAGCTTTTCCTGGCAGGCCTCGCGCTCGGCCTTGCTGAGTAGGGAGAGGTTGGCGCAACCGACCGTGCCGGAGCGCAGAGCCCGGCGCAGATCGGGCGGGGAGGGGGCAGGAGCCCCGGCTACCGGCGGAGCGACCGCCCAGGGCCCCTCGGCCGGCTTCTGCGGCGGGGCGGCCCGGGTGACCAGCGGGGCGACCGTGCGCTCCTCGTCCGGTCGCAGCAGCGAGCGGCGCGGGCGGATCGGCTGAGCGGCGAGCGGCTGGGTCTGGATCTCCTCCCGACGCGGGCCGGGTAGGAAGTAGGGGACGATCTCGACCTCCACAATGGGCGCCGGCTGCGCCAGGCGCAGTTGCGGATGGCTGAACGCAAGCAGGGTCAGCGCGACGCCATGGACCAACAGCGAGAGGCCGACGACAAGGCCGGCGCGAAATCGACGCCGTGGCTTCATCGCGCCGCCTTCAGGGCTTCGCGCATGCCGGGATAGATGCCCGTCTGCCGGTAGATGCGCATCTCCTCCTGGGCGGCGACCTTCTCGTCGAAGCCAGAACGCTTGTCGCGGGCCATTGGCGGCGCAATGAAGGCGGTGCTCCGGGCGTTCTTCCCAAACGCCTCCAGGCATGCGTCGGTTTCGGCTTGGTCGAGGTTCGCGCCGTTGGCGCAGCCGATCGGGCCCCGGCGCAGGGCTTGCCGAACGCCCACGGGCACGCCGCTCGCCTGTTCGAACAAGGATGGGGCTGCGTTGTCGACCAAGGGCGCGATGTCGGCGCCAAGCGTGGGCGCGGCGGCCCTGCGTGGCCGCAACGGGTGGGCGGGGGCGTGAGGCCCGGCGCGGGCCCGCTCGCGCGGCGCGAACCGCGGGACGATCGTCACCTCGAAGGTCGGGGGCGGGGCGGGGGCACGTATCTGCATGTGTTTCATCGCGAGCAGCAAGAAGACGCCAAGATGAGCCAGGCCGGAGAGCCCCAGCAGCAGAGTCGCGCGTTGTCGCCCAGTCGAGATCATCCGCGCCCGCAAGTTGCAAACTTGACTATAGGCGATGTCGGGAGGGACTATTTCGTGGCCGAAACCAGACCCGTGAGGAGCGAAAAGTCCTTTCGTTCACAAGCGTTGACGACGGGGGCCTTCGCGAGTATGAACCGCGCTCCTTTCGCGACCGGGGATTCTTCCTCTGTCCCGATGAACGGTCTTCCGGCGACGGAAGGCCAGGCCCGCCGGAACGCATGAGATCGCGAGCCGGCGAGTTTTTGCGTTCAGCGGGCGGTTTCGAAAACCAAGACAACTGAACCCCTATGAGGCGCTACGGCCAAACGGCACACGCCTCCAGAGCAGAGATTAGATGCCTACAGTCAACCAGCTCATCCGCAAACCTCGGCAGGACAAGCCGTCGCGCAACAAGGTGCCGGCCCTGAAGGGTTGCCCCCAGCGCCGCGGCGTTTGCACCCGCGTCTATACGACGACCCCGAAGAAGCCGAACTCCGCGCTTCGTAAGGTCGCCAAGGTGCGCCTGACCACCGGCATTGAAGCGGTGTGCTACATCCCCGGCGAAGGCCACAATCTGCAAGAGCACTCCGTTGTGCTCATCCGTGGCGGCCGGGTGAAGGACCTTCCCGGCGTCCGCTATCACATCCTGCGCGGCGTGCTCGACACCCAAGGGGTCAAGGACCGCAAGCAGCGTCGTTCGCTCTACGGCGCCAAGCGTCCTAAGTAAGGAAGAAGAAGCATGTCCCGCCGCCGTCGCGCCGAGAAACGTGAAGTTCTGCCGGATCCCAAGTTCGGGGACCTCACTGTCACCAAGTTCATGAACTACGTGATGTACGAAGGCAAAAAAGCCGTCGCCGAAAACATCCTGTACGGCGCCTTCGACATCCTGGAAGCCAAGCGCAAAGACCAGACCCCGCTGGAGACCTTCCACGCGGCCCTGGAAAACGTCGCTCCCGGCATCGAAGTCCGTTCGCGTCGCGTCGGCGGCGCCACCTATCAGGTGCCGGTCGAAGTCCGCCCGGACCGCCGCAAGGCCCTGGCTATCCGTTGGCTGGTCACCGCCGCCCGCAAGCGCGGCGAGAACACCATGACGGAAAAGCTGGCCGCCGAGCTGCTCGACGCCTCTTCGAACCGCGGCACCGCGGTCAAGAAGCGCGAAGACACGCACAAGATGGCCGAAGCCAACCGCGCCTTCTCGCACTATCGCTGGTAAGACCCGGCATCCATCGCTTTCCGGCGCGGGCGGTTTGAGTTAAACCGCCCGCGCCGTTCGTTCAGATATCCCGAACGCCTTTCTCCAGCAGAGCTTCCGCTATGCCCCGCACGCACAAAATCGAAGACTACCGCAACTTCGGCATCATGGCGCACATCGACGCCGGCAAGACGACGACGACGGAGCGGATCCTCTACTACACCGGCAAGTCGCATAAGATCGGCGAAGTCCACGACGGCGCCGCGACCATGGACTGGATGGAGCAGGAGCAGGAGCGTGGCATCACGATCACCTCCGCTGCGACTACGGCGTTCTGGAACGACAAGCGCCTGAACATCATCGACACCCCCGGCCACGTGGACTTCACCATTGAAGTCGAACGCTCGCTGCGCGTGCTCGACGGCGCCGTGACGGTGCTGGACGGCAACGCCGGTGTCGAACCGCAGACTGAAACTGTCTGGCGCCAAGCCGACAAGTACAACGTTCCGCGGATCGTCTTCGTCAACAAGATGGACAAGCTCGGCGCCGACTTCGACAAGTCGGTCGAGTCGATCCGTGACCGCCTCGGCGCCAAGGCTGTTCCGATCCAATTCCCGATCGGTTCGGAATCCTCGCTGAAGGGCCTGGTGGACCTGGTCCGCATGAAGGCCGTGGTCTGGGACAACGACGGCCTGGGCGCGACCTATCGCGACGAAGAGATCCCGGCCGACCTGAAGGAAAAGGCGACTGAAGCTCGCCACTACCTGATCGAGAACGCCGTCGAACTCGACGACGAGGCGATGGAAGCCTATCTGGGCGGCGAAGAGCCCTCGGAAGCGACCATCAAGAAGTGCATCCGTAAGGCCGTTCTGACGGGGGCCTTCTATCCGATCCTCTGCGGCTCGGCCTTCAAGAACAAGGGCGTCCAGCCCCTGCTCGACGCCGTCGTCGACTATCTGCCCTCGCCGGTGGACATCCCGCCGACCCCGGGCATCGACTTCCGCACCGAAGAGCCGGTTGTCCGCCGCGCCTCGGACGACGAGCCGCTGTCGGTTCTGGCGTTCAAGATCATGGACGACCCCTTCGTTGGTTCGCTGACCTTCTGCCGCATCTACTCGGGCAAGCTCGAGACCGGCATGAGCCTGATGAACTCGACCCGCGACAAGAAGGAACGCGTCGGCCGCATGCTGCTGATGCACTCCAACAACCGCGAGGACATCAAGGAAGCCTATGCCGGCGACATCGTCGCCCTGGCCGGGCTGAAGGAAACCCGCACCGGCGACACCCTGTGCGACCCGACCAAGTCGCCGGTGATCCTGGAGCGCATGGAATTCCCCGCGCCCGTCATCGAGATCGCCGTCGAACCCAAGTCGAAGGCTGACCAGGAAAAGCTGGGCGTCGCCCTGGCCAAGCTGGCCTCGGAAGATCCGTCCTTCACCGTCTCGACCGACCATGAGTCGGGCCAGACGATCCTGAAGGGCATGGGCGAGCTGCACCTGGACATCAAGATCGACATCCTGAAGCGGACCTACAAGGTCGAAGCCAATATCGGCGCGCCGCAGGTGGCCTATCGTGAGAGCCTGGGCCGTAAGGTCGACATCGACTACACCCACAAGAAGCAGACCGGCGGTACGGGCCAGTTCGCCCGCGTCATGATCACGTTCGAACCCGGCGAACCGGGCTCGGGCTTCGTGTTCGAGAGCGCGATCGTCGGCGGCGCGGTGCCGAAGGAATACATTCCCGGCGTCGAGAAGGGCCTGGAATCGGTCAAGGACAACGGCCTGCTGGCCGGGTTCCCGCTGATCGACTTCAAGGCGACCCTGACCGACGGCAAGTACCACGACGTCGACTCCAGCGTGCTGGCCTTCGAAATCGCTTCCCGCGCGGCCTTCAAAGAACTGCGCGAGAAGGGCGCTCCGAAGCTGCTCGAGCCGATCATGGCTGTCGAAGTCGTGACCCCGGAAGAGTACCTCGGCTCGGTCATCGGCGACCTGAACGGTCGTCGTGGCATGATCCAGGGCCAGGACACGCGCGGCAACGCGATCGTCGTCAACGCCTTCGTTCCGCTGGCGAACATGTTCGGCTACGTGAACACCCTTCGCGGGATGTCGCAGGGCCGCGCCCAGTTCACCATGCAGTACGACCACTACGACCCGGTGCCGCAACACGTCGCCGACGAAGTGATCAAGAAGTACGCGTAGCGTTTTCCCTCGGGAGAACGCCAAGAAGAAAGAGTTTGAACGATCTCCTCGGAGATCGTTCGGGCCCCCAACCCTAGTTTAGAGGACAAGCCCAAACAGGGCTGGAGCTTGAAATGGCCAAAGAAAAGTTCGAACGCAATAAGCCGCACTGCAACATCGGCACCATTGGTCACGTCGACCATGGCAAGACGACGCTGACGGCCGCGATCACCCTGACGCTGGCGAAGACCGGCGGCGCGAAGGCGATGAACTACGCCGACATCGACGCTGCGCCGGAAGAGAAGGCCCGCGGCATCACCATCAACACCGCGCACGTGGAATACGAG
>NZ_JBFUIW010000028.1:0-14222 GCF_056401675.1 Phenylobacterium sp. P4_E10
GCCTCGGCCTTCGGCGCTTCGGGAGCCGGCGGCGGCGCAGCCGCGGCGGCCTGCGCAGCGGCGGCCTTGGCGGCGGCGGCGCGAGCAGCCTCAGCCTCGGCGCGAGCGCGTTCTTCGCCGGCGCGCTGATCAGCGGCCTGGCGGGCTTGATGCTCGCGGGCGAGTTCGATGGCGCGCTGGCGGGCGCGTTGTTCTTCGGCCGACAGGCCCGAGCCGTCGTTGGCCGAACCACCGCCCTGGGCCTGACGCGGCGCGGACGGTTGCGGCGAGAAGGCGCGCTTCTCAGCGGAGGACGGCGCAGCAAGATTGCCCGACGGCGCGGTGTGGGCGCGCTGCCGCTTGGTCTCCACGACCACGGTCTTGGAGCGGCCGTGGCTGAAGCTTTGCTTCACGGTGCCCGCGCTGACCGATCCAGCCCCGCGGGGCTTGAGGGTCAGGGGAGCTCGCCCACCAGGGGTCCGGCCGTTGTCGTTCTCGTCGCTCATGCGCTCGCTTTACATATCGGCCGGGACGGTCCCGACCACGGACATTCCAATAGCTCTAGGCGCGCGAAACCGTCTTAGGTTCCGCCCGCCTCAGAAGGCTTTTCCTCGCGCCAACTCTCGGGAAGGAGCGGGCGGAAGCCAGCCAATCTCCGGACATCCGCAGTCCAGCGACCGGCGCCGCGCCCCGCAAGGAAGGCGGTGTGTATCACATTCTCCGCCCCCAAGGCCAAACCCAATTCCTCGGCGTCGAAGACTCCGCAGACCTGCGGGGGTTTAGGTGACTTGCGGGCCACATTCAGGATCTTGCGTCGGCCATCGGCCGCGCCATCGGCGGCTTCCACCAGCCAGGCGACCTTTCCAGCGGACACGGCCGCGGCGACCTTCTCGAAGCCCGAGATAAGATCGCCGGCCCGTTTCGCAAGACCAAGGCCCTCAAGAAGCCGCCTGTGCAGCAAGGCTTCGACCTGGTCGGCGAGGCCCGCCGGGGCGGTGAGCTTGGCCTTGGCGGCACGGGCGAAAGAGCCCTTCTTGGCGGCCGCCTCGACTGAGGCCCGGTCGGCGGCGACCCAGAGGCCTCGCCCCGGCAGCTTGCGCGCCAGGTCGGGAACCACCTGCCCGTCAGGGCCGGCCACGAAGCGGATGAGCGCAGCCTCTTCCATCACTTGGCCGGAGACGATGTCCCGCCGCTCCCGCGCGGCCTGCGCGAGGGTTTTGGGGGCCGCTCCGGCCGAAATGGTGTCGGACACGTCCACCAGCGACTAGGCCTCCGGGGTTTCGTCGGCGGAAGCTTCGGCCACGGCCACGTCGGCCACGTCGGCCTCTTCGGCCTCGGCGTATTCTTCCTCAGCTTCCGGCTCGGGCTCAGGCTCTGGCGCCTCGACCCAACCCATGGCGATGCGGGCGCGCATGATCATGGCCTCGGCGTCAGGGCCGTCGAGGTTGAAGCTTTCCAGAATGCCCGGCTCGCGCACGCGCTCGCCGTCGCGGCTCTCGAACCAGCCGCGCAGGTCGTCCGGGATCAGGCCGGCGAGGTCCTCGACGGTCTTCACGTCGCCCTCGCCCAGAGCCACGGACATCGGCAGGGTCACGCCCTCGATCTCCAGCAGGCCATCCTCGACGCCCAGCGCCTTGCGCTTGGAGTCGTACTCGGCGGCTTCCTTGTCCAGGAACTCGCGGGCGCGGGTCTGGATCTCGTCGGCGGTGTCCTCATCGAAGCCTTCGATGGCCGCGACTTCAGAAGCGTCGACATAGGCGACGTCCTCGACCGAAGCGAAGCCTTCAGTGACCAGCAGCTGAGCGATGACCTCGTCGACGTCCAGGGCTTCCTGGAACAGGGCGGTGCGCTCGGTGAACTCGCGCTGACGGCGCTCGCTCTCCTGACTTTCGGTCATGATGTCGATCTGCCAGCCGGTCAGCTGGCTGGCGAGGCGGACGTTCTGCCCGCGGCGGCCGATGGCCAGCGACAGCTGTTCGTCCGGCACCACCACTTCGACGCGCTCGTCCTCCTCGTCCATCACCACCTTGGAGACTTCGGCGGGGGCGAGGCCGTTGACGATGAAGGTCGCCTCGTCCGGGCTCCATTGGATGATGTCGATCTTCTCGCCCTGCAGCTCGGCCACCACCGCCTGCACGCGCGAGCCGCGCATGCCGACGCAGGCGCCGACCGGGTCGATCGAAGAGTCGTTGGAGACGACGGCCATCTTGGCGCGCGAACCCGGGTCGCGGGCCACGGCGCGGATCTCGATCACGCCGTCGTAGACTTCCGGCACTTCCTGCGCGAACAGCTTGGCCATGAAGCCGCCGTGGGCGCGGCTCAGCAGGATCTGCGGGCCCTTGGTCTCGCGACGGACGTCGTAGATGTAGCAGCGGATCCGGTCGCCGATGTTGAAGTTCTCACGCGGGATCGACTGATCGCGGCGCATGATGCCTTCGCCGCGGCCCAGATCGACGACGGTGTTGCCGTACTCGACCCGCTTGACCACGCCATTGACGATCTCGCCCACGCGGTCCTTGAACTCTTCGTGCTGACGCTCGCGCTCGGCCTCGCGGACCTTGCCGGTCACCACCTGGCGGGCCATCTGGGTCTGGACACGGCCGAATTCGAACGGCGGGAGGACCTCCTCGTAGATCTTGCCGACGAAGGCGTCCTTGTCGGTGCGCAGGGCGTCGGCCAGGCGACGAACGCCGACCGGCTCCTCGGGGACGCCGTCCTCGTTCTCGTAAGTCGCCTCGTCGTCGATGACGGTGATCACCCGCTTGACGGTGGTCTCGCCGGTCTTCGGGTCGATGCGGACGCGGATGTCGTGCTCGGCGCCGTAGCGCGAGCGGGCGCCCTTCTGGATCGCTTCCTCGATCGCCTCGATGACGATCTCCTTGTCGATCGACTTCTCCCGGGCCACGGCCTCGGCGATCTGCAACAGCTCAAGCCGGTTGGCTGAAATGCCGGTCAGGCTCATCGGTTTGCGTCCTCTTACTCGGGTGTGTCTTGATCGGCCTCAGCGCCCAGGCGGGTGGCGCGCTCTTCAGCGCCCCGCTTCATCAGCGCGTCGGTCAGGATGAGTTTGGCGTCCACGATCCATTCGAACGGGACCATGGCCGTCGAGTCTTCGCCTTCGAGGTCGATGCCGATGGCGTCGCCTTCGACGCCGGCCAGCACGCCGCGGAAGCGCTTGCGGCCCTCGGCGACGCGGTCGAGCTCGATCCGCGCCTCGTGGCCTTCGTAGTTCGTGAAGTCCTTCAGCCGGGTCAGCGGCCGGTCGACGCCGGGGGACGAGACCTCCAGCGTGTACTCGCCGGCGATCGGGTCGGCGGCGTCCATGATCTCGGAAATGGCGCGCGAGAGGCGGGCGCAGTCTTCGACCACCATGTCGCCTTCCGGCGTCTCAGCCATGATCTGCAGGCGGCGGGTTTCCTCGCCACCCATCAGGCGCAGGCGCACGATCTCATAGCCCGCAGCCTCCGCGACGGGGTCGAGGAGCTCCAGGAGCCGATGGTCTTCAGCGGTCTTGCCACGCATAAGCTTGGCTGCTCTCCGGCAACAAAAAAGCGGCCGGGCCGAAGCCTGCCGCTCGTATGCGCTATCCAGCGCTAACGGACGATGTGAAGCCTTTATAGCGTGCGACCGCGGGTTTGTCAGCCCCTGGCTTCCGGCGCCTTTCTGCACGGAAACCGCGAAACCTGTCGGTTGGAGGCGCGCCGCCTCTTTCCTGCGTGCTCCGAATAGTTCACAGACGGCGCCCTCTACTCCCTGCGTCTTCAAGGTCCTCCTCCCCATGGACATCTCCAAGATCCCCACCGGCGTGAACCCGCCCTACGACGTCAACGCGATCATCGAGATCCCGCAGGGCGGCGAGCCGGTGAAGTACGAACTCGACAAAGACAGCGGCGCCATCATGGTCGACCGCTTCCTGCATACCGCCATGTATTACCCCGGGAATTACGGCTTCATCCCGCACACCCTGTCGGACGACGGCGACCCGATGGACGTGCTGGTGGTCGGCCCGGTCCCGGTCGTTCCGGGCGCCGTGATCCGGGTTCGGCCTATCGGCACTCTGATGATGGTCGACGAAGCCGGCGGCGACGAAAAGATCCTGGCCGTGCCGGTCGACAAGCTTCACCCGTTCTACGCCGGGGTCGATTCCTGGCGCGGCCTGCCGGCCATCCTGACCGAGCAGATCGCCCACTTCTTCCAGCATTACAAAGACCTGGAGAAGGGCAAGAGCGTCGAGATCGTCCGCTGGGCCGATCCGGAAGAGACCGGCGAACTGATCCGCCAGGGCATCGAGCGCGCCAAGGCCGCTGGCAAGGGCCAGCCCGGAACGTAACGATAGGGGTCGTCGCCGGCAGGTTTTGGCGACGACCTTCCAACTACCTTCTGATGAAGTCGAAGAACACCGGCTCGCAGTCGCCCAGGCGCTTCTCCTCGTAGCGCGTGGTGATGTGATCGGCCGGCGGCGTGCGCCAGTCGTCGGCGCGCCCGGCCTGCCAGTCGAAGTGCGGCGAAGCGATGATCCGCTCCAGCGCCCAGTCGGCATAGCCCGCGACGTCGGTGGCGAACCGCAGCCGCCCGCCCGGCTTCAGCACCCGGGCCAGCTCGGCGACCATGTCGGCCTGTACGATCCGGCGCTTGTGGTGCCGCGCCTTGGGCCAGGGATCCGGAAACAGGATGAACACCCGGTCGAGGCAGCCGTCCGGCAGCCGCGACACCAGCTCGCGCGCGTCGCCGTCGAGAATGCGGACGTTCTTCAGCTCCTGCTCGGCCACATGGCGCACGGCGCTGGCCACGCCGTTGAGGAACGGCTCGCAGCCGACGATCAGCACCTCCGGCGCACGGGCCGCCTGGCTGGCCATGTGCTCGCCGCCGCCGAAGCCGATCTCGAGCCAGGCCTCGGCCGAGCCGGCCAACAGCTGGCGCGGGTCGAACGGGCCCTCGGGCGGACGAAGCTGCGGCAGCAGGGTTTCGACCAGGGCGGCCTGACGCGGCTTGATCGGTCGCGACTTGATCCGGCCGTAGGAGCGGAGCAGCGGGTGGGTGGTGTCTTCCATCGCCGCCCTCTAACCCGGCTGCGCCGCCGAGTGAATGGCGCGTTTCCGGCCAAACTCGCACAAGTCGATCTGTCGCAACCTTGGGGCTAGCCGAAGCTTAACCTTGAGGGCATCGTCCTGGCTTTGGCGGCCGACTTTGGATCCGGTCGCTTCGGGGGCGGTCACATGGGTCGGATCTGGGACGCCATCCAGTACTTCTTTACGTCCAACAGCTTGAACCCGCACGGCATATGCCTGCTATGGCGGCCGGAACTCATCTGGACCCACGCGGTCTCCGACATCCTCATCGGCCTGGCCTACTTCTCGATCCCGCTGGCCCTGGCGGTGCTCATCTACCGGCGGCCGGAAGTGAAGTTCGGCTGGGTGGTCTGGATGTTCGTGGCCTTCATCATGCTGTGCGGAGTGACGCACTTCATGGCGGTCTGGACGTTGTGGAACGCCGACTACGGCATCGAGGCGCTGCTGAAGGCGGCCACGGCGGTGGTCTCGCTCTGGACCGCCATCGCGCTCTGGCCGCTGCTGCCGAAGGTGGTCGCCCTGCCCTCGGCCCAGACCCTGGAGGCGCGGATCGCCGAGCGGGACGAAGCCCTGGCCGAACTGCGCCGGGCCATGGCCACAATGGTCGAGATGCGCGAGCACGAGACCCGCCAGAAGCTGCTGCTGGACGAGTTGAACCACCGGGTGAAAAACACCCTGGCCTCGGTGCAATCGATCGCCAGCCAGACCATGCGTCACACCGGCGACATGCGGCAGTTCGAGGCCGCCTTCACCGAGCGGCTGATGGCCCTGTCGTCGACCCACGACCTGCTGGTCAAGCGGCAGTGGGCGGAGGCTTCGCTGCGCGAACTGGTCGAGGCCACGCTCGGGCACTACGGCCGGAGGTTCACCTTTTCCGGCGTGGACCTGCAGCTGCACTCGAGCTTTGCGGTGACGCTCGGCATGGCGCTGCACGAACTGGCCACCAATGCGGTCAAGTACGGCGCCTGGGCGTCTGGCGGCGACGTGGCGATCGAAGTGTCGGTGGAGGACGCCGGGCGTACGGCTCGCATCGTCTGGCGCGAGACCGGCGGAAGCCAATTGGCGGCGCCGGCGCGGACAGGCTTCGGCACGCGGCTGCTGGAGCGCGGCGTGGCCGGGGAGCTTGGGGGTTCGGTGAACATGGACTACCGGCCGCGGGGACTGGTCTGCACCATCCTCGCGCCGGTTTCCGCCAAGATCGCGCCGGAGCGCGAGGTGGCCTGAGCGGGAGACCCGCCCAGGCCGGCAAGCCTTAGGCAATGCCCTTGAGTTGTTCGACCAGGTCGGTCTTCTCCCAGGAGAAGCCGCCCTCGTTGTCGGGCGTGCGGCCGAAGTGGCCGTAGGCCGCTGTGCGGGCGTAGATCGGACGGTTGAGGCCGAGGTGCTCGCGGATGGCGCGCGGCGTGGCGCCGCCGATCATCTGCGGCAGGGCCAGTTCGAGCTTGGCCGGATCGACCTGGCCGGTGCCGTGCAGGTCAACGTAGAAGCTCAGCGGATCGGCCACGCCGATCGCGTAGCTGATCTGGATGGTGCACTTGCGGGCCAGGCCGGCGGCGACGACGTTCTTGGCCAGGTAGCGGCAGGCATAGGCGGCCGAACGGTCGACCTTGGTTGGGTCCTTGCCGGAGAACGCGCCGCCGCCATGCGGGGCCGCGCCGCCGTAGGTGTCGACGATGATCTTACGACCGGTGAGGCCGGCGTCGCCGTCCGGACCGCCGATCAGGAAGCGGCCGGTCGGGTTGACGTGCCACTTGGTCTTCTTGGTGACCAGGCCCGAGGGCAGCACGCTTTCGACATACGGCTTGATGGCAGCGGCCAGGCGCTTGGAATTGACGGTCTGGTCGCCGATCTTCTTCTTGTGCTGGGTCGAGACGACGATCTTCAGGACCTCGACCGGACGGCCGTCCTGATAGAGCAGCGTGACCTGGCTCTTGGCGTCGGGCTCAAGGAAGTCGGCCTCGCCCGAATGGCGCACTTCGGCCAGCTTGCGCAGGATGTCGTGCGAGAACTGCAGGGTGGCCGGCATCAGCGACGGGGTCTCGTCGCTGGCGTATCCGAACATGATCCCCTGGTCGCCTGCGCCCTCTTCCTTCTTCTCGGTCGAGTCGACGCCGACGGCGATGTCGGCGGATTGGGCGTGCAAGAAGTTGGCGAACTTGGCCTTTTCCCAGTGGAAGCCCTTCTGGGCGTAGCCGATGTCTTTGATGGCCGCGCGGACCTTGGGCTCCAGGCTGGCCAGGATGTCCTTGGTCAGAGCCTTGTTCTCGGCCTTCGAGGCGCCCGGCTTGCTGGCGCGGACTTCACCGGCCAGCACGATGCGGTTGGTGGTGACCAGCGTTTCACAGGCCACCCGGGCCTCGGGCTCCACCGACAGGAAGGCGTCGACGACCGTATCGGAAATGCGATCGGCGACCTTGTCCGGATGGCCTTCGGACACGCTTTCGCTGGTGAAGATGTAAGAGGAACGGCTCAAGTGTTAGCTCCGGTAATCGGGCAGGCCGCCGCGCAGCGCGCGCGGGCCCCATTTTTGACGTCGGCAAAACCTATAAAGAAATCTTTATATCCCGCAAGCGGCGTCAGAGGGCGACGAGGGCGCGACAGCGCCAAGCGGAAGCCGGTCGAAGCGGCCGTCGCGGTTTAAGTTATTGAAAAAATACCACTTTTCGAGTATCCGGGTAATCCACCCGAATCGAAGGGGTTTGGCCGATCGCGGCGATCAGTCGTCGTCCTCGATCATCGCCCGGACCAAGTCGAGAATCCGGCGCCGCAGGCGGGGCGGATGGATCTTCGGGAAGGCGCTGGCCAGCTCGACGCCCTCGGGCGTCAGCAGGAAGGCCTGCAGGTGGGCCTGACCGCCCGGTTCGTCGCCGACCGACGCGGTGGCGGTGTCGGCGAGGCCCTCGAAGAAGTAGGCGGTGGAGGTTTCCAGCGCCCTGGCCATTTCATAGAGCTTCGAGGCCGAGACGCGGTTGGCCGCGCGCTCGTACTTCTGGACCTGCTGGAAGGTCAGCCCAATCGCTTCGGCCAGGCGCTCCTGGCTGACGCCAAGCTCCTTGCGCCGCAGTCGAATTCTCAGCCCAACGTGGATGTCGATGGGGTTTGGTGCAGTGTCGAGGTCCTTGACCATGGGCTCACCCTAACCGAGCCTCGACCGACGCGTCAAAAAAGCTGACCAATCGTCAATACCGCTCACTACGCCGACGAGAATGCCGAAGTCCGATAATGACCAGTGAAACAAGCAACATAATGGCGAAGGCCGTTTCACCGGCGTCATAGTAGGCGGTCTTCGCCCGGGCCGGAGGCAGCCGCGCGTCGATGGCGCCGGCCACGCCGAGACCCAGCTTCGCCCCGGGGGCGATTCGTCCTTGGGCGTCGATCACGGCCGAGACCCCGGTGGGCGTCGCGCGGACGATCGGCAGGCCGGTTTCGATGGCGCGGTAGCTGGCGATATTGAGGTGCTGCCAGGGCCCGCTGGTCGCCCCGAACCAAGCGTCGTTGGAGACATTGAGCAGCCATTGCGGACGCTGGCCGGCGCGGGCGGCGGCGTTCTCCACGAAGCGCGGGAACAGGGCCTCGTAGCAGATCAGCGGCTGCACCGGCGGCAGGCCCTTGGCGATCATCGGTCGCGGGTCCGGACCAGCGGTGAAGTCCTCGGGCATGTGTACCAGGCTGCGGATCCCGAGCTTGGTCGCCAGGTCGCCGAACGGCAGGAACTCGCCGAACGGCACCAGCCGGTGCTTGTCGTAGATGCCGGTGATCTCCAGCCCGGCCTCGTTGTGGCGCAGGGCGATCAGGCTGTTGAAGTAGTCGATGCCGCCGGCCTCGCCGAAGCCGGCGCGATTGGCGCCCAGCAGCAGGGTCTGGCCCGGCGCGATGGCCGCGGTGATCCTGGCCACATAGGGGCTGCCCGGGGCCAGCAGGTTGTCGATCACCGCCGGCAGGGCGCCCTCGGGCCAGACCAGAATCTGCGGGGTCGGCTGGCCGGGCTTGCCGCGCGACAAGGCCGTATAGGTGTCGACGATGGCGTCGAGGTTCTCTGGCCGCCACTTTTCCTTCTGGTCGATATTGGCCTGGACGATGCGGACCAGCGGCGCGTCCGCCGCCACGGCCGGCGCAGCGGCCAACCGCGCGGCGCCGAAGCCGAACAGCGCGGCGACGACCAGGGCGGCCAAGATCGGCGGGGTGAACCGGCGCAGGCGCCCGGTCGTGTCGAGCAGGGTCGCGGCGGCTGCGCCGATGGCGATGGTCAGCCAGGAGAGGCCGTATGAACCGATGACGGAAGCGAACTGCGAGACCGCGCCGCCGGCTCGCCAGGTCTCGCCCGGGAGGTTCCAGGGGAAGCCCGTGAAGATGTGGCCGCGGACCCACTCGAGCAGCGCCAAGCAGCCGGCGAAGACCAGCACCCGGCCTGGGCCGGACACGTCCGCCAGCCGATAGAGCAGCGCGGCCAGGCCCCAGAACAGGGCCAGGCCGCCGGACATCAGCAGCAGGGCGAAGGGCGCCATCCAGCCGTGGGCGGCGGCGTCCACCAGGAACGCCTCGGTGATCCACCAGACGCTGACCGAGAAATAGCCGACCCCGGCCAGCCAGCCGCGGAAGAAGGCCGAACGCCGTGGGCGCGACCCGGTCGTCTCGGCCATCAGCATCATCAGCCCATAGCCGAGCAGCCCCGGCAGCAAGCCGAACGGGGGGTGGGCCAGACCAGCCGCCAGGCCGGCGGCCAGCGCCAGAAGGCGAGCGAGCCAGGGGGACGGCGGCTTCAGGTCAGGCCTCTTCGTCAGCCGCGGCCTTGGCCGGGGAGAAGCGCACGCGCTTGACCCGGCGGGCGTCTGAATCGAGCACCTGGATTTCGTAGCCGCCAGGGTGGGAGATCACTTCGCCGCGCTGCGGCACCCGGCCGGCCAGGGCCGAAACCAGGCCGCCGACGGTGTCGATGTCCTCGTCCAGCTCGCCGGGGGCAAGGTCTTCGCCGATGGCGGCCTCGAGCTTCTCCAGCGGAGCGCGGGCGTCGACCTCGTAGACGCCGCCCGGCCGCGGGGTGACCGCCGCGACGGCCGCTTCGTCATGTTCGTCGTCGATCTCGCCCACCACCGCCTCGACGAGGTCTTCCATGGTCACGAGGCCGTCGGTGCCGCCGAACTCGTCGATCACCAGAGCCATGTGGGTGCGCTCGGCCTGCATGCGCAGCAGCAGATCGGCGGCCCGCATGGAGCCGGGCACGTAGAGCGCGTCTCGGCGCAGCTTCTGAAGGATGAGATCGCTGGGGCCCGGTCGGCGTCCGCGGCCGGCCAGCAGCTTGAAGATGTCCTTGACGTGGATGACCCCCACCGGATCGTCCAGCGTCTCGCGGAAGATCGGCATCCGGCTGTGTTCGGACTCGGCGAACCGCTCGACCACCTCGGCGAACGGCGTGGACAGCTCGACGGCGACGATGTCGACGCGCGGCGTCATCACATCGGCGACCCGCATGGTCTGGAAGGCTTCAGCCTGTTCGACCAGACCGCTGACCCGGCCGGCCGAAGCCTGCGCGGTGGAATGGCCCTCGCCCCCGCCCGCGCGGCGCAGTCTGCGAAAGAACGCCCGAATCCCGCGGCTGCGCCTGGGGGGTTCGGGCGGACTGGATATCCCATCCGAAGAGCTAGCCATGGTCTCCTTGCCAGTCGGGCGCCGGCTTCGATAAGCCGCCGCCGACCCGTGATTTCGTCAAGCCGCATAGGGGTCGGGAACCCCCAGTCCGGCCAGGATTACGCGCTCAAGGCCTTCCATCTGTTCGGCCTCGGCGTCGGTCTCGTGGTCGTATCCTACAAGATGCAGCACGCCATGCGCCACCAGGTGCTGGAGGTGGTGGGTCAGCGGCTTGCCCTGTTCGGCGGCTTCCTTCGCGCACACGCCGTAGGCCAGGGCGATGTCGCCCAGGTGGCCCTCGGGGTTCTGTACGGCGGGAAACGACAGGACGTTGGTCGCGTAGTCCTTGCCCCGAAAACGGGCGTTGAGCTCGCGCACGCTCTGATCGTCGGTCAGCAGCACGGTGACCGCGCCGCCGTCGAAGTCGATCTGCGCCAGGGTGGCGAGCACGGCGTCTTCGGCAAGGCCCTCGGCGTCGGGCGCCCCCGTGGTCCAGGCCTCGTCCTCGATCTCGATATCGATCAAATCGCCCGCCCGCTCTTGGCCGCATCGGCATCGTAGGCGCGGACAATACGCTCAACCATCGGATGACGCACGATATCGTCTGCGGAGAAGCGGTTGACCCCAACGCCCTTGACCCCCTCCAGCAGCCCGACCGCATGGGCCAGGCCGGAGTCGGAGGCGTTGACCAGGTCGATCTGGCTGGGGTCGCCGGTGACGGCCATGCGCGAGCCCTCGCCGATCCGGGTCAGCACCATCTTCATCTGCAGGCGCGTGGTGTTCTGGGCCTCGTCGACGATGACGAAGGCGTGGCTGAGGGTGCGGCCGCGCAGGAAGGCGATGGGCGCGACCTCGATCTCGCCCTTCTCGCGCCGGCGGCGGAACTGTTCTGCGCCGAGGATGTCGGTGAGCGCCTCCCAGACCGGGGCCATGTAGGGGTCGACCTTCTCGTTCATGTCGCCCGGCAGAAAGCCGAGCCGCTCGCCGGCCTCGACGGCGGGGCGGCTGACGATCAGGCGATCGACTTCGCCGCGCAGCAGCAGGCCCGCGCCGTGGGCCACGGCCAGGAAGGTCTTGCCGGTGCCGGCCGGGCCGAGCCCGAAGACCAGCTCGCAGCTGTTGAGGGCGTCGAGATAGCGCGCCTGGCCAGGGGTGCGCGGCGCGACCTGGCCACGGCGGCCGGCGGGCAGGCCGGCCGGCGACTTGCCGGTCCCGGCGCGGCCGGCGCCGATCGCAACGCGGACGTCGGCCTCGCTGACCTCGCGGCCGGAGTCGGCCATGGCGGCCAGGGCCGACACGACCTGCTTGGCCCCGGCGCGGGACTTGGCGTCGCCGTCGATGGAGACGCCGCCGCCCGGGGTCTCGATCAGGACATTGAAGGCGTCTTCGATCAGGGCCGCATGGCGGCTCGCGGCGCCGGCCACCGCGCGGGCGGCGACGTCGGAAAGCGGGATGTACTCAGGCCGGCTCACGCGGTCTCCAGCTGCACGACGCCCGACAGGCTCATCTTGTGGGCGGCCTCGATGCGGACGGGAACGATCTGGCCGATCAGACGATCCGGACCCTCGGCGTGGACCGCCTGCAGATAGGGACTGCGGCCGGAAAGCTGGCCGGGATGGCGGCCGGGCTTTTCGAACAGCACCGGCAGCACCTTGCCGACCTGGGCGGCGTTGAAGGCTCGCTGCTGCTCGTCGATCAGGGCGTTGAGGCGGGCGAGGCGCTCGTCCTTGACCTCCTCGGCCACCTGGCCCGGCAGGGCGGCGGCCGGCGTGCCGGGGCGGCGCGAGTACTTGAAGGTGAATGAGGCGGCGTAGCCGACCTGGCGGACCAGTTCGAGCGTCGCCTCGAAGTCGGCGTCGCGCTCGCCGGGGAAGCCGACGATGAAGTCGCCGGACATGGCGATGTCGGGTCGCGCGGCGCGGATCTTCTCGACCAGCCGCAGGTAGCTCTCGGCGGTGTGGGCGCGGTTCATCGCCTTGAGGATCTTGTCGGAGCCGGCCTGCACCGGCAGGTGCAGATAGGGCATCAGCTGCGGCAGCTCGGCGTGGGCCTCGATCAGCGCATCGTCCATGTCGGCCGGATGGCTGGTGGTGTAGCGGATGCGGTCCAGGCCCTCGATCTGCGCCAGCTGGCGGGCCAGGCCGGCCAAACCGCCCTCCCCGGCATAGGCGTTGACGTTCTGACCCAGCAGGGTGACCTCGCGCACGCCCTTGGCGGCCAGGTCTCGGGCCTCGGCCAGGACGGTGTCGACCGGGCGCGACCACTCGCCGCCCCGGGTGTAGGGCACCACGCAGAAGGTGCAGAACTTGTCGCAGCCCTCCTGGACGGTGAGGAAGGCGGTCACCCCCTCGGGATTGCGCTCGACCGGCAGGGCGTCGAACTTCTCGTCGGCGGCGAAATCGGCGGCCAGGCGCTCGCCGCGGGCCCGGTGAGCGCGGGCGATCAGCTCGGGCAGCTGGTGGTAGGCCTGGGGCCCGACCACCAGGTCGACGGCCGGCTGGCGCAGCATGATCTGCTCGCCCTCGGCCTGGGCGACGCAGCCGGCCACGGCGATGGTCATCTTGGCCCCGGCCGCGGCCCGGGCCTGCTTCATCAGCTTGATCTGGCCGAGTTCGGAATAGACCTTCTCGGTGGCCTTCTCGCGGATGTGGCAGGTGTTGAGCACCACCAGGTCGGCGTCTTCCGGCGTCGAGGTGACGCCATAGCCCAGCGGCGCAAGGACATCGGCCATGCGCTCGCTGTCATAGACGTTCATCTGACAGCCGTAGGTCTTGATGAAGAGGCGCTTGGTCGGCGCTTGGCTGGACATGCGGGCGTTATGGGGTTGCGAGCGGCCCCACGCAAGTTTTCGGCCCACGCGGCGCGGCGATCACTCCTCGATCAGCGGGACGCCGTAGAGCTCCAACCGGTGGTCCACCAGCTTGTAGCCGAGCTTGCGGGCGATCGCTTCCTGCAGGGCTTCGATCTCCTCGTCCACAAACTCGACCACCTTGCCGGACTTCATGTCGATCAGGTGGTCGTGGTGGACCTCGGTGGCTTCCTCGTAGCGCGAGCGACCGTCGCGGAAGTCGTGGCGGGCGATGATGCCGGCTTCCTCGAACAGCCGGACGGTGCGGTAGACCGTGGCGATGGAGATGTGCGGGTCCACCTCGTGGGAACGGCGGTAGAGCTCTTCCACATCAGGATGGTCATGGGCGGCCGACAGCACGCGCGCGATCACGCGGCGCTGTTCGGTCATGCGCATGCCCTTTTCGATGCAGAGGCTTTCGATGCGATCCACGAACAGTCTCCTCGGAAAGCGAACACTCGGCGCGCAGGATAGGGCGACTAGACCTCGCGGCCAAGGTCGAGACGCATGACAAGCGCATCGGCGGCGCCGGCCAGGCCGCGATGGTAGTAGCCGCGCCGCACGCCGGCCCGGCTGAAGCCCGCCGCCTCATAGAGCCCGATGGCCGGGACGTTGTCGTCGGCGACCTCCAGGAACATGGCCTGGGCGCCGGCCAGGCGCGCGGCGCCGGCGGCGGCGTCGACCAGCGCGCGGGCCAGACC
>NZ_JBFUIW010000029.1:0-10541 GCF_056401675.1 Phenylobacterium sp. P4_E10
GCGCTGCCGCCCGCTACGCCCGCGCCACTGGCCGGCGACGGCGTGATGAGGGGCGCCGCGGCCGCCGGAGCGCTTTTCCCGCAGCCGGTCAGCGGCCCGCTGGAACAGCGACTGCGCCTGGACGAGGTGCTGGGCGAAGGCCCCTGGCTGATCGCCCGAACGCCCACAGCTCCTGACCGCAGGCTTCCCACGTTCGACCTGGCCGAGCCGCGCCTGGCGCCGTTCCACGCCGACCTCACCCGCTGGCTTGACGCCCATCAGGTGCAGGCCGTGCTGGTCCGCCCCGACCGCTACGTGTTCGGCGCCGGCGAGCCCGAGGCCCTGGCCGCCGCCTACCGGCAGGCCTTGCGCCGCCACGTTTCCCGAGAGGACGCCCTTGCCAAACCTTGACTGTTCCCAGCAGCCTAGGCGGGCCCAACCCGCTCTCGCCGCGGCGTTGGGCGTGATGGGGGAGGATTGAGCACCTTGAGCGGCAAACGGATCGAACGCGCCGAGCGCACGCGCGCCTCACTGATCGCCGCCGGCCGGAGGCTGTTCTGCGAGCGTCCGGTCGACGCCGTCGCCATCGACGACATCGTGCAGGCCGCCGACGTCTCCAAGGGCAGCTTCTACAATCACTTCGCCGACCGCGACGCACTGGTGCGCGAGGTCACCGCCGAGATCCGCGCCGAAGTCGAACGGGCCGTGACCCGCGCCAATGAGGGGATCGAGGATCCGGCCCGCCGCATGGCCAGGGCCGTCTGCACCTACCTGCGCTACGCCGTGGACGAGACCGAACGGGCTGGCGTCCTGGTCCGGATTCACAGCGGCCACACCTCGACCGCCGCGCCGCTCAACAAGGGCCTGGTCCATGACGTCGCCCAGGGCCTGGCCCAGGGGCGGTTCATGGTCGCCACCACGGAGTCAGGCGTTCTCTACGTGCTGGGCGTCGCCCAACTGGCCTTGATCCGGGTCACCCAGGAACCCACGGCCACATTCGCCGTCAGCCTGGCCCAGCAGATGTGCGCCCTGCTACTGCGCGGGCTGGGCGTACCGGGCGCCGAGCCCGAAGCCATCGCCGCCCAGGCCGCCGATGAGATCGTCCGCCAGGGCGCATTCCGCGAGGCCCCGGCCGCCAAGGGAGCGGCCCATTGACCCCGCGCCCGGTCATCCCCTTCGAGGGCATGGACATCCGCACCCTGGTCGAAGACCAGGCCCGCCTTCGCGGCGATCAGCCCTGGCTGACCTGGGAGCCCTTCGAGGGCGCCGGCCAGTCCTGGACCTACGGCCAGTTCCGCGACGCCCTGCGCCGCTTCGCGGCCGGGCTGCAGGCGCGCGGCGTCCAGCCCGGCCAACGCATCCTCGTCCACCTGGACAACTGCCCGGAGTCGGTGATCGCCTGGCTGGGCTGCGCCTATGCCGGCGCCGTGGCGGTCACCACCAACGCCAAGTCCAGCCAGGACGAGATCGCCTATTTCGCGCAGCACAGCGGCGCGGTCGGGGCGATCACCCAGCCTCAGTTCGCCGCCAGCGTCGCGGCCGCCGCCCCGACGATCGGCTGGCGGGCGGTGACGCGGACCGACAACGGCGCGCCGGCCGCGGCTCCGGCTCAGGGCTTCGAGCCCTTCGCGGCGATCGACGCCGATCCCGAGATCCTGGCCGAGCGCCCGCACGACCCCTGGGCCGACTTCGCGATCCAGTACACCTCGGGCACCACCGCGCGGCCCAAGGCGGTGCTCTGGACCCACGCCAACGCCCTCTGGGGCGCGCGCATGTGCGCCACCAACGAAGACCTGGGCCCGAGCGACGTCCACCTGACCCACCTGCCTCTGTTCCACACCAACGCCCAGGCCTACTCGGTGCTCGCCGCGCTATGGGCCGGCGCCCATATGGTGCTGATGCCAAGGTTCTCGGCCTCGCGCTTCTGGCCGGTGTCGCTGAAGCACGCCGCCACCTGGAGCTCGATGGTCCCGTTCTGCGTCAAGGCCCTGGTCACCCAGCCGCTGCCCGCCGCGCATAGCTACCGCTTCTGGGGCAACGGGGTCTGCGAGCCCGCCTGGGACAAGCACTTCGGGGTCAAGACCATCGGCTGGTGGGGCATGACCGAGACCATCGCCCACGGGACGGTCGGCTCCGCCCGCCAGCCCGACGCGCCAATGTCGATGGGCCGTCCCGCCCCCGGCTACGAGATCCATGTCCTGAACGAGGACGGCGCGCCGGTCGCCCCCGGCGAGACCGGCGATCTCTTCGTCGGCGGCCAGCGCGGCGTCTCGCTGTTCAAGGAGTACGCCGGCGATCCGGCCGCCACCGCCGCGGCCTTCCGTGACGATGGCCTGTTCATCACCGGCGACCGCGTCCGGCTCGGCGCCGATGGGTTCCTCTATTTCGCCGACCGCTCCAAGGACATGCTCAAGGTCGGCGGCGAGAACGTCGCCGCCTCCGAGCTCGAGCGGGTGATCGCAGGCGTGCCTGGCGTCGCCGAGGTCGCCGTCGTGGCCAAGCGCCATCCGATGCTCGACGAAGTCCCAGTGGCCTTCGTCATCCCGGCCGCGCCGGACGAGAACCTGGTCAAACGTATCCTCGACGCCTGCGCCCAGTCTCTGGCCAGCTTCAAGCAGCCGCACGAGGTCCGCCTGACCGACAGCCTGCCGCGCTCGACCCTCGAAAAAGTCGCCAAGGCCGAGCTACGCGCCTTGCTGGCGCACGAATAACCGCCCTCCTCCGACAAGGCCAAGCTGGTCGACCGACCTAATCATGCGTCTCAATAGCAAGCTAAACCATTTGGTCGCCCACGAGGTCGGCCTCGACGACGGCGAGAGCCTCCCGGGCCCCAAGGAGGCCTATAACCAGCTAACCCTTTGACGGAGCGGCCCATGGAACTGCAGCAGACCAGCAAGATCACCGACGAGTGGTCCTACCCCCTGACCCCCGCCAACCGCTCAGGCCTGCTGCAGGTTGATCATGTCCCCGACCACAAACTCTACTGGGAGGAATACGGGAACCCCGACGGCGAGCCGGTGATGTTCCTGCACGGCGGCCCCGGCGGCGCCTGCGCCCCGGTGATGTCCCGCTTCTTCGACCCCGCCCGCTACCGCGTGATCCTGTTCGACCAGCGCGGCTGCGGAAAGAGCGAGCCGACCGTCGCTTCAGCTGGCGCCAAGATCGCCCTGACCAACAACACCACCGACCACCTGGTCGACGACATCAACGCCCTGCGCGATGCGCTGGAGATCACCGGCAAGATGCACGTCTTCGGCGGCAGCTGGGGCAGCACGCTCGCCCTGGTCTACGCCATCCGCCACCCGCAGAACGTCGCCTCGCTGATCCTGCGCGGCATCTTCCTCGGGACCCGCGAAGACCTGCTCTACATGTACCAAGGCAACGCCGCGGTCTTCAGCCAGACGCCTTTCGCCCTGACCGAACCCGGCTCCTACATCGCCTATCCCGACGAGTGGAAAGCCTTCGTCGAAGTGATCCCGCAGGCCGAGCGCGGCGACATGATGAGCGCCTACAAGGCGATCTTCGACATGACGCCGACGACCGACGCCGAGCGCAACCGCCAGCTTCAGGCCGCTCTGGCCTGGTCGGTCTGGGAGGGGACGATCTCAAACATGATCCCCGACAGCGCCGACTCCGGAAAATTCGGCGAGGCCGACTTCGCGCTCTGCTTCGCGCAGATCGAAGCCCACTTCTTCGCCAACCAGCTGTTCCTCGCGCCCGACTACATAGTCGGCAACGCCAGCAAGCTGGCGGGCATACCGATGCACATCGTGCACGGCCGGTTCGACCAGGTGTGCCCCCTCGCCCAGGCCTCGCGTCTCGTCGCAACCATGACGGAACTTGGGGCGCCGCCGGCGAGCTACGTGATCACCAACGCCGGCCACAGCGCCATGGAACAGCAGACCGCCCTGGCGCTGACGGCGATCATGGACGGCCTGCCGCGCAGCTAGCTGTGAAAAGAAAATGGCCGGCTCCAGGGAGCCGGCCACATCATCACAGAACCCTGGGCGAGACCTAGAACGGGATTTCGTCGTCCAGGTCGGCCGAGAAGTCTTCACGTGGGCCCGAGCTCTGGTTGCGCTGGCCACCGCCACCGAAGTTGCCGCCACCGCCGCCATAGCCGCCGCCGTAATCGCCGCCGCCACCGCCAGCGCTGTCGCCGGCGTTGTCGCCGCGGCCGTCGAGCATCGTCAGTTCACCGCGGAACTTCTGCAGGACGATCTCGGTGGAGAACTTCTCCTGCCCCGACTGGTCGGTCCATTTGCGGGTCTGGATCGCGCCTTCGATATAAACCTTCGAGCCCTTGCGCAGGTACTGCTCGGCGACCTTGACCAGATTGTCGTTGAAGATCACGACCCGGTGCCACTCGGTCTTTTCCTTGCGCTCGCCGGAGCTCCGGTCGCGCCAAGTTTCCGAGGTGGCGATGCGCAGATTGGCGACGCGGTCGCCGGAATTGAGGCTCCGAATCTCAGGATCGGCGCCGAGGTTGCCGACCAAAATGACCTTATTGACGCTGCCCGCCATGAGCTTGTCCCTTGCTTTCCGTGCTTGCGGGCCGACGGCCCAAGCGCGGGACGCTAGACGACGATGTGGCGTCGATCAATATTAATGTTCCTCATTCGTTCACGATGACAGCGCTTCGTCCACAGAGGATTTGTCGCGCCCCAGCGGCTTACTGCGCCGGCGCGCGCGGCATCGCCCCAGGCACCGCCAGGCGGCCGTCGCCGGTGCGCACCAGCGCCAGATAGGGGTGCTCTTCCAGCGACGGGGCGGTGAAGATCCCGCGCCGCTCGACGAAAATGAAGTTGCCCTTGTAGGCGCCGGTCACCTCACGCGCCGAGCCGCCGAGGCGCAGGAACTTGATGCGCATGGATTCCAGCGCCGCCGCGCAGTGCTCCAGGTCCGGCACGTCGGTCGCCAGCTTATTGAACTTCAGTTCACCGTCTTGCTGCTTGGAGACGTGCCAGCATATCCCCTCACCGCCAGGCGGCAGGGTGCGCTTAGAACAGGCGGCGAGCGCAAGGAGGGCAAGGCCGGAGACGAGGACGGTGCGGAGTAGCATGGATACAGCCTATAGGCGCGATTGCGGCGGCGCGAGGGCAAGCTGAGCCAAGGCCCTAGCCGATGGGAGATATGGAGCAGTTCGCGGCCTGGTCGGCCAGCGGACGGAAGCTGCGGTTGTCACCGGAAACCTCGACCCGGCCCGGAACCAGGCGCAGAGTCTGTTGCATCCAACGGCCATAAGTGGCGCCGCCCGTTCGCTCGCAACGGCCCGCGAACAGCGCCTGGACGCAAGCGTTGAGGGTCATCTCGCTGGGCAGCTTGCGCCAGCCGCCTTCATAGCGCCAGCAGCCGCCTGCCGGAGCGCCAGCCGCTGTGGCGGCGGGAGCCTGCGCGTTGATGGCCGGCGCGGCCGGCGAGACCGTTTCCGGCTGCGGCGGCAGCGGGGTCAACATGGTGCCGGCCTGATCGGCGGCGGCCAAATTGCCCGCCTGATCGATGCCGACGTCAAGCGCGCCAGTGGCCACGCCGTTGCGCTTGGCGCACTCGATCAGGGTGATGTCGCCCACATATTTGCCTGCCACAAAGCAGCGCAGCGGCTTGGCTGGGTCGAGACGGCCGTCGTCGGGGGCTCCTGTCTCGACGACCAGCCCACCTTGTGACGCCGGCGGCGGGGGCGTCTTCTCGCCCTGGCCGTTGCGAACCATGAGGGTGGCGATGATCACACCCGCCAGGAGTGCGACCGCCCCGCCGATGATGGCCAGCAGCGTGCGCCGGTCTTTCAGGAAATCCATGCGCTCTCGCTAGACCGTGCGTGTCACGGTTTCAAGCAGGCGCTCGGGTCAACCGCCGGTCAGGCGATTGAGGCCAGCCTGATAGTTGGCCAGCTGGTTCTTCAGATAGGCCGGAACCTCGCCGGTCGCCTTCTTCTTTTCCGTGGCCGGCTTCATGCCCGCTTCCAGGTCGCGATAGGCGGTCCGCAGCGCCGCAGTCGCCTGTACAAGCTTGTTCAGGGCGTCGGCGGCTGCTTCCTTGGTCGAGAGGCTCAGGTCGCGCGGCAGTTTGAGGCCGTACATCGGCGCGCCACCGTCGCCGGGGACCATCTTCTCGGTGTCCTTGTCCATAACTGTCGAGCGGACGAAGCCTTCGTGCAGGCCCAGGGCCTCAAGCGCGTCGAGGCCGCCCTTGCCACCGAGGATCTCCAGGCTGGACCGAGTGTTCTTCGGCTTGATCTGCAGCTTGCGTACGTCCCCGTCGGACACGACCTCGGCCTTCACCGAGTAGGCGGTGGCGCGCAGGATTTTCTTGGAGAGCGTCTCAAGCGTGTCGTTTGCCTCGATGGTGATCGTTACCGCCGGGCCGCCGATGCGACGACGAATCTGGAACTGGTCTCCGGCCCGAGCCGAGGTCGCAGAGGTCACTAGTTGGGAGTCCGAGTACTCCATCTTGCCGGTGGGCAGGCCGAGCTTGTCGAGGGCACTGGCGCCGTTCACATCGACCGCGATCGAGGTCGGCGTGGTCATCTTGTCCTTGCCGGTGAAGCGCTGCGACCAGCCGATGGCGCCGCTTCCGATGTCGATGCCGACCGCGAAGCCGTCGATCTTGCCGGCCGCGTCAGGCATACCGGGCAAGTCGGCCTTGCTCGTGCCGGCGAGCCACACCTTGCCGCCAGCCACCGTCATGGCCGTCGCCCGGTCGTCGCCAGCGCCGCCGTAGTAGGCAATTGCGTCGCTTCCTCCGGAAAGGTCCGCTGAAATCCGGGCCGCGAAGGCGTCGACGCCGCCCGAGGCTGCGCGGGTCGTATTGCCGACGCCAAGCGTGTTTCCGGTCGAACCAGCAATGACGATATTGCCGCCCTCGATGACAACGCCGGCGATCGAGCCGCCCCCGAGATTGCCGAGGTTGCGAGCGCCGGTCAGGGTGGGCGACTTGGGATTGCTCATGTCGTAGCGGCGCAGCTTGATCTCGCCGCCCTCAACGGTGGTCACCACGACGTTGGTTCCGTCGACCACAATGCCGGCGGTCTTGTCTTCCCCGCTGGTCCCGAACTGGGTGGTGGACTGCAGTTTCCCATCGGGACCGAAGGCCCGCATGTAGCTGTCCCAGTTTCCGCTGGAGGTCTGACCGAGCATGGCGCCCTTGGTGCGTCCGAGCACGTAGACCGAACCGTCTGAGCCGAAGGAGACGCCCGTCGCTTCATCGTCGTCGCGCGCGCCCTGGCGCACCGACCACATTTCTTCACCCGCGCTGTTGAAGACCGCCACGAAGCTGTCAGGCTTGGTCGGGCTCGCGCCGTCGTCCGCCTTGGTCACCTTGGGAACAGTGGCGAGAGCCCCCTCCCCGACCGGAACCCCAGTGGCCGCGAAGCCGCCGGTCACAGAGCCCGCAATCGCGATCTGGCCATTAGGCCCAATGCTGAGAGCCATACCGGTGGCGTCGGCAGAAGCGCCGAGCGTGCGCGTGTAGATCAGCTTGCCGGCCGAATCGAACTTCATCAGCGCGACGTCGCCGGCGCCCTTGATGGTCTGACCATCCACCTGATCGTTGACGTCCGCCAGCATATAGAGCGCGCCATCCGGTCCGGTGACCGTAGTGCGCACCTTTTCCACGCCGTCAGGCAGCGCGACGTTGAACACTCGGCCTTCCACCCAGTTGACATCGCCGGGACGGCGAATGGCGTCGGAGGTGGTACCGGTCTCGAACTTGATCAACTCCTCGACCACCAGCGGCTTCTCGTCGGTCTTCACCGTCGGGTCGGCGTGGGTCTCTTCGGTCTTCTTGACGGGAGTGAACGTCGTGGTCTTCGGCGGATTGGGATCGCCGGCCGATTGGGTGACGTAGACCGCAGGCGCAGCCGTCGGCGCAGAGAACGTGAGGATTTCAGTCGTATCGCCTTGGATTTTCAAGGCGAACTTGTCCGGCTCCTTGCCGAGCTTGACCGTCCGCCCATTGACCACTGTGGTCTTTTCAGCGCCGGGAATCTTTTCGACGGCGAAACGGGTCCGGAAATCGGTCGTTCCGAGCTTGTCGTTCAGATACTTGACGACATTGTTCATGGTGCGCGGCGTCGCGCCCATCTCGGCCAGGTCGAAATTGATCGTCGACTCGACCTTGTTGGGCAGCCGCACTTTCATGCTGAACTGCGCGGCCCCCTCAAAGGCGTCGACCGGGTCGGTGGCGGTTCCCTGGTGCAGCGCCGAAGTCAGGTAGCGCGGCGTTGTCTTCGGTACGCCGACTGCGCTCTTGGCCTTGTCGGCCGCATCCCCAAGGGTCAGTCGAAGCTTCTCGAACTTGGCGTCGGCGATATAGCCGGAGACCTCGGTCATGCCGCGACTGAACGCGGTCTGCATGCGCTTGAGGTCGGCGGCGCTGACATCCTTCTCGCCGGCGCGCCGGGCCAACGCCTCAAGGGTCGAGAGGCCCTGGTGCATGGCGAACAGCTGTCGGTAGTCGTCGCTAGCGCCTTTGACGTCGAGTTGGGTCTGGTACTCGTCGATGAACTTGCGCCCCAGCAGGACGCTCTTGAGCAGTTCGTCGCTCTTGGGCGCCTTGGACTGCGCGCTCCATGGCGGGGTCGGCGCCTTCGTCGTCGCGCCCAGCGGGCCGGAGCCGCTCGAGCCAGCACCCGTCGAGGCCACGCCGCTGCGAGCTTGGAAGTAGTTCAGCAGGATGTTGGAATCGAGACTGATCAACCGAACACATCGACGCTGTGGAATATCCCAGCCGCACCTTGCGGCATCAGGGCTGACAAGATGTTAAGCCAGCCCGCCCAAGCAAAAATAAAGCCCCGGGGCCGATGCCCCGAGGCCGCCAACTCAATTCTCCTCAAACAGCTTAACCGCCACGGAACAGCTGCAGGATGGTCTGCGGCTGCTGGTTGGCGATGGACAAGGCCTGCGCGCCCAGCTGCTGCTGGACCTGCAGCGCCTGCAAGCGCGCGCTTTCCTTGGCGATATCGGCGTCGACGAGGTTGCCGATCCCGGTTTCCAACACGTCTTGCAGCTTCGAGACGAAGGTGACGTGCTTCTCAATCTGCTTGGACTGAGCGCCCATTTCGGCCAGAGCCGCGGTGACGTTGACGATGGCCAGATCCAGGGACGCCAGCACCGACTTCGTCGCCGTCGTCGTGCCTGTCAGATTAGTGCCGTCGAGATTGATCGCCGCCCCGGAAATCGTGAAGTCCTGAGGGGTCAGGGATATGTAGCTGTCACCGTCGGCGTTCGCGAGGAAGTTCAGGTCCGCGGTCAGCGTGCCATTGAGCACCGAAACCCCATCGAACTCCGCCGAGTCGGAGAACTGGCTGATCGCGGCGAGGAGCGTCTGAAACTCGTCGTCGAAGGCCTTCTTGGTCGTCGCCGATGCGGAGTCTTCTGCGGCGCCCACCACCTTCTCGCGCATCTGCACGAGGATGTCGGAGATCTGCTGGCCCGCGCTGAGCGCCACGTCGGTAATCGACGTCGCCCGATCAAGGCTCATCTTCACTGCGCCGAGGGAACTGAAGTCCGCACGCTGCTTCTGCGCGATGGCATAGACCGCGGCGTTGTCCTTGGCGTTCGCGACCCGCAGGCCCGTATTGATCTTGCTCTGAACCTGCTCAAGCTTCTCATTGGTCGCGTTGAGATTCTGGAGCGCGATCAGCGCCGACTTGTTCGTGTTGACGCTCATCGCCATGGCGCTGATCTCCTTCAGAGAACCCATGCAGGACGCGCGACTCGCGCGCCGAAACTATGGTTAACGCTGGAAGATCGTGGTTTCTGAATAGTTAACGCACATGACGAGATGCCGCAGTCGGCTCCCGCCGCTGCAGTCGCAACCCTCCGGGTCGCCCTTCCGAGCCCGGTGCGCCGGGCGAAAAACTCAGGCCTGCGTGGCGATTATGTCGCCGGCCACATAGGCCTCGGCGTCGCGCAGTCGCAGCACTTCTTCACGCGGCAGTTGCAGCACCACTTCACCGCTGCGGCGGTCGATGGTCTTGTAGACAAAAGCGCCGGCGACGCCGGTTTCCTCGATGACGAGCCGCAGATCCGGCTCAGGGGCGACCGAGATGTCCGGGGCGCGGGCCGGCTCTTGCGGAGGCCCGGCTGGGGCGACCGCTAACTCGACCTCTTGAGGCGCAGCAACAGCTGAGAGACTATTCTCCATGGTTCCTTTCGCTCACCGCTTGCGGGGCGGAGCGATCCCAGTTGAGCGGAGACGGCGGGAAGGTTTCCCTTCCCGCCGCCGACGCTAGGCGCGACCGAGGCCGCGCCGTTGGTCCTATCGGAACAGGCCGAGCAGAGTGCTCGACGACTGGTTGGCGATACTGAGCGCCTGGACACCGAGCTGTTGCTTGGTCTGCAGGGCCTGCAGTTTCGCACTTTCCTTGGCGAGGTCGGCGTCCACCAGGTTACCGACACCAGCGTCCAGGGTGTCCTGGAGCTTCATGACGTTGGTCAGGTGGGTGTCGAGCGCCTTGGCGCCCGTACCGATCTTCGACAGCGACGAAGACACGCTCTGGATCGCGGTTTCCAGGTCGGACACGTCACCGGCCGAGACCGTACCGGTGAGGGCGGTCAGGGTGC
>NZ_JBFUIW010000030.1:0-9407 GCF_056401675.1 Phenylobacterium sp. P4_E10
GAGCTGCGCCCGCGGCCGGAGCCGCAGCGCCTTCCGCCGCCGGAGCCGCGCCGGCCGCAGCCGCGGGGTTCGGAGCCGGGAACGGCAGGTTCGAGCCCTGGCTGTTCAGATAGGCCAGCAGGTTGATCCGGTCCTCGGCCTTCTTCAGGCCGACGAAGGTCATCTTGGTGCCCGAGACGTGCTTCTGCGGCGCCTTGATGAATTCCGAGGCTTCCTCGAAGGTCCAGACGCCCAGCTTGGAGCCGTGCTCGATCATCGCCGGCGAATAGGCGAAGCCCGGGTGTTGGCCCGACTTCTTGCCGAGGATGCCATGGAGGTTCGGACCGGTGCCGTTCGGGCCGCCGGCCTCGATGGTGTGGCAGGACTTGCACTTGGCGAACACCGCTTCGCCCGCCTTGATGTCGGCGGTCGGCAGGACGGTGCCCCAGTCGATCGGAGCTTCGGCGGCCGCGCCGCCCGGGCCGGCTTCTTCAGCGACCTCAATCGCGTAGCCCGGCTTCTCGACCTCATGGTGGGCGAAAACGCCCGAGGAAACTTCTCTAAGGCCGACAAGGGCCAGGCCGGTCGCCAGCACGGCGCCCATGACTTTGTTGAACGTTAGGTCGCTCATAGTCTCTTAATCGGCCCTCTCAACGGCCAGCCGGACAGGCTGGCGTCAGCGCGGGAATCCCCGCCCCTTATTGCGCCCGGCTCTCTTACACGCTACCGCCGCCCGCGCAACCGGCCAGTTGGTCGCTCGTGGGCGTCATGAAACCGATCATCCTCATCCCGGCCCGAATGGCCGCCACCCGACTGCCCGGCAAGCCCCTCGCGGATATCGCGGGTCTGCCGATGATCGTCCGCGTACTGCGGCAAGCCGAGGCCGCGGGCATCGGTCCCGTAGCAGTTGCGGCGGGCGACGCCGAGATCGTCGAGGCGGTGACCGCGGCTGGCGGCCGCGCGGTGCTCACCGATCCCGACCTGCCCTCTGGCTCCGACCGCATCGTCGCGGCGCTGAACGTCCTCGACCCGGACGGCGCGCATGACGTGGTGATCAACCTGCAGGGCGACATTCCCTTCCTGTCGCCGTCGGTGGTGAAGGCCAGCGCCCAACTGCTGGCCGACCAGCCGAGCTGCGACATCTCCACGGTGATGGTCGCCGAGGCCGACGTCGCCGAGCGCAGCAATCCCGACATTCCCAAGGTCGTGGCCGCCATGGCGCCCGACGGCCGCAGCGCCCGCGCGCTCTATTTCACCCGCTCGGTGCTCTACGGCGACGCGCCGGTCTGGCTGCACCACGGGGTCTATGGCTACCGCCGCGAGGCGCTGCTGCGCTTCACCGAAGCCCCGCCATCGCCGCTGGAGATCCGCGAGCGCCTCGAACAACTGCGCGCGCTGGAACTCGGCATGTCGATCTGGGCCGCGGTCATCGACGAGGCGCCGATCTCGGTGGATAACCCCGCTGATCTCGAACGGGCCCGCGCCCACGCAAGGAAGACTTCATGACCAAGGGACGGATCGCCTTCCAGGGCGAGCTCGGCGCCAACAGCCACGAGGCCTGCGTCGCGGCCTTTCCGGACATGGAGCCCGTCCCGCACGCCGCCTTCGAGGAGGCGTTCGACGCGGTGAAGCTGGGCGACTGCCAGCTCGGCATGATTCCGGTGGAGAACTCGATCGCCGGCCGCGTCGCCGACGTGCACCACCTCTTGCCGTCCTCGGGCCTGAAGATCATCGGCGAGCGGTTCAAGCCGATCCACTTCCAGCTGATGGTCAATCCGGGCGTGAAGCTGGAGGACGTCAAGACCGTCGCCTCCATGCCGATCGCCCTTGGGCAATGCCGAAAATCCTTGCGCCGCATGGGGTTGAAGACCGAGCCGGTGGGCGACACGGCCCTCGCCGCCAAGCTGTTGTCGGAGCATCCGGACCCGACCCGCGGCGCGGTGTCGCCGGCCCTGGCCGCCGAACTCTACGGCCTGGAGATCGTCGCCCGCGACATCGAGGACGAGCACAACAACACCACCCGCTTCCTGGTGATGACGGCCGACAACAACCCGCCGCCGCCGCCATTCACCGCTCCGTGCGTGACCAGCTTCATCTTCCGGGTCCGCAACCTGCCCGCCGCGCTTTATAAGGCGCTCGGCGGCTTTGCGACCAATGGGGTCAACATGACCAAGCTCGAGAGCTACATGGAGAACGGCGCTTTCACGGCGACCTTCTTCTACGCCGAGGTCGACGGCCGCCCCGAAGATCGCGGCCTGGCCCGGGCTTTCGACGAGCTGAAGTTCTTCTCGGAGCGCTTCGAGATCCTCGGCGTCTATCCTGCCGACCCCTTCCGCGTGCGAGCCGGCTGATGAAGACCGTTGAAATTGACGCCAGCGGCTGCTGGAACGCAAAAGAGTTCGCCCGCCTGCTGCAGGACGCCATCCAGGCCTTGCCCGGCCACGGTTCGAGCATCGAATCGTTCGTGGATTCTATGGTGTTCGGCACCATGAGCGAGCTGTCGCCGCCCTACATGATCGTCGTGCAGGGCGCTCTGAGACCCGAGGTGCGGGCCTTCGCCGCCGACCTCTCCAACGCCATCGGCCAGGCGCGCCTGGAACGCCGCACCCGCCGTGGCGACGACGTCGAGGTGATCCTGAAGATCGAGCGCTAGTCTTCGCTCTCCGCCCAGGACTTCAGCAGTTGGTGGGCAATGGCCAGAGCGCCGGGGGCGAACGTGCCCTCGACCTTGCCGGCCAGTACGTCGCGGGCTTCGGCCTTGGTGAACCAGCGCACTTCGGAGAGCTCGGTCTGGTCGGGCGTCGCCTCGTCGCTGGCCACCTGGGCGATCAGCCCGATCATCAGCGACGACGGATAGGGCCAGGGCTGGGTCGAATGGTACGCGACCGACAGGGTCTTCAGGCCCGCCTCTTCTTCAAGCTCGCGGGCGCAAGCTTCTTCGATGCTCTCGCCGGGCTCCAGGAAGCCGGCCAGGGCCGAGAACATCCCCTTGGGCCAGATCTCCTGGCGGCCGAGCATGCAGCGCTCGCCGTGCACGGCCAGCATGATCACCACCGGGTCGGTCCGGGGGAAGTGCTCGGCGTTGCAGGCCGGGCAAGCGCGCTTCCAGCCGCCTTCGACCACGTCGGTCTGCTGGCCGCAGGCCGAGCAGTGGCGATGGCGACGACGCCACTCGAACATCGACTTGGCTGTGGCCATGATCGCCGCGTCCGTCGCCGGCATGCGCATGGCGATCGCCCGAAGCTCCTCGAACCGGCCGATCCCTGCCAGCGGGCCGTCGGCCGGATCATGGCCGCCCTCCAGGTCGATGGCGAAGATCGCGGTTTCCTGCCACAGGCCCATAAAGAGCAGCCGCTCGGCGCCGCCCGATAGGTCCTCGGCCATGCGCGAGGGGATGTAGGCGATCTGCACCCCGCCATCGGCGGAATTCTCGACCAGCGGCTTGCCGTTCCAGAGCGCGATGGCGAGCGATTCGGGGGCCAGCAACTTCTCGGCCAGCCAGGCGGCGTCGCCTCGTCGCTCGCTGGCGCGGTTCAAAGGGTTGCCGGCGAAGGTGTTTTGATGAGCTGAAAGCGGCATGCGCGGAGTTGTAGCTGCGCTGGCGCTTGCGCGCGACCCTGAAGGTCGCGATATAGGGGGCGGAGATCGGCGACGGGCGGACGCCTCGCCAACCTGGTCAGGTCCGGAAGGAAGCAGCCACAACGAGTTTCGCTCCGGGTCGTCGTTCGGTCTCCACCTTTAGCCTCAACCTCGGGCGCCAATGGCCGAAGACGAAGAACCCGAGACGCTCGAGCGCGATCCCAACACGAGCGACATGTTTGGCGCGCCCGCAGCGCCGCCGCCTGCGCCGACCGAAGAATCATCCGCCTACACCGTCATCGCGCGCAAATACCGCCCGCGCACCTTCGACGACCTCTATGGTCAGGAGGCGATGGTGCGCACCTTGCGCAACGCCTTCGCCAGCGGACGGATCGCCCACGCCTTCATGCTGACCGGCGTTCGCGGGGTCGGTAAGACCACCACCGCCCGCCTGTTGGCCCGCGCGCTCAACTACGAGACCGACACCGTCCACGAACCCAATCTCGACCTGACGGAAGAGGGCCGGCACTGCCGCCCCATCATCGAGGGGCGGCACATGGACGTGCTGGAGCTGGACGCCGCCAGCCGTACCGGCGTGGCCGACATGCGCGAGTTGCTGGACGGGGTCCGCTACTCGCCGGTCGAAGCGCGCTACAAGGTCTACATCATCGACGAGGTGCACATGCTCTCGACGGGGGCGTTCAACGCGCTCCTGAAGACCCTCGAAGAGCCGCCGCCCCACGCCAAGTTCATCTTCGCCACCACCGAGATCCGCAAGGTCCCGGTGACGATCCTGTCGCGCTGCCAGCGCTTCGACCTGCGCCGGGTCGAGCCGGACGTGATCGTCAAGAACCTCGAGATGATCGCCGGCAAGGAAGGCGCGCGGGTCGAAGCCGAAGGCATGCTGCTGATCGCCCGCGCCGCCGAAGGCTCGATGCGCGACGCCCAGTCGATGCTGGACCAGGCCATCGTCCAGGCCGACGCCGGCCAGACCGTCACCGCCGCCTCGATCCGCGACATGCTCGGCCTGGCCGACCGCGCCCAGACCATCACCCTGTTCGAACAGGTGATGCGCGGCGAGGCCGGCCCGGCGGTCGAGACCTTCCGCACGCTCTATAATTTCGGAGCTGAGCCGGGCCAGGTGATGATGGACCTGATGGACCACACCCACGGCGCTTCGGTGGCCAAGGCGATCGGTCCGCAGGCCCTGACCCTGCCCAAGGAGCAGGCCGGACGGCTGGCCGCGGTCGGCGCGGCGGTCTCCGCGGGCAATCTCTCGCGCATCTGGCAGATGCTGCTGAAGGCCCACGAGGAGGTGCGTCGCGCGCCCGACGCCGCGGCGGCCTGCGACATGGCGCTGATCCGACTGGCCTACGCGGCCGACCTGCCCGGCCCGGAAGAGGCGCTCAAGCGTCTGCAGGCGGGCGATCCAGTCGGCGCCCCTCCGCCTAGCGGTGGCGGTGGCGGTGGCGGTGGTGGTGGTGGAGTCGCGGCTAGCATGGGCGGCGGCGGCGTGACCGCCCAGGCTCGCGTCATGGCTCCGCCCCAGGCCCAGTCCGACGCGGTCCCCACCCTCAACTCGTTCGCTGACGTGCTGAACCTGATCAAGGCCAAGCGCGACATCGTCCTGCAACTGGACGTCGAACGCTATGTCCGGCCGATCAGCTTCCGACAGGGGGCCATCGAGTACGAGCCCGTCAAGGGCGCGCCGAACAACCTGGCACAGCGCCTGGTCGGACGGCTGAAGGAGTGGACCGGCCAGCCCTGGCTGATCGCCGCCCGCGGCGGCGGCGGGGCCGAAAGCCGTTGGGAGCAGGATCAGCGTGAAAAGCAGGAGGCGAGGGCCGAAGTGGAGGCCGATCCCTTCGTGACCGCGGTCATGCTGGCTTTCCCGGGGACGGAGATCGTTAGCATCCGGAATATTCCGCTGCCCGAGGCGTCGCCGATCACCGACGCGCCTGAAGACGACGAAGACGACGAGTAAGATGCGCGGCGCCGATTTGTCGCGCGGCCTATCGAGAGAGACATCGCCATGAAAGACCTCGGCTCCATCATGAAGCAGGCTCAGGCCATGCAGCAGAAGCTGGCCGACGCTCAGGCGCGCATCGCCGAGATTGTCGTCGAGGGCACCTCCGGCGGCGGTATGGTGAAGGTCACGCTGAAGGGCTCTGGCGAACTGTCCGGCGTGGAGCTGGACGAGAGCCTGCTCGCGCCGGGTGAGGGCGAGGTGATCTCGGACCTGATCGTGGCCGCGCACGCCGACGCCAAGCGCAAGCTCGACGCCCAGCAGGCCGAACTGATGCGCGAGGCCGCCGGCCCGCTGGCGGCCATGGGCCTGCCCGGCATGCCGAAGTTCTGACTTGGCCTCGTCCGCTGGTCCTGAAATCGAGCGGCTGATCTCGCTGCTCTCCAAGCTGCCGGGGCTGGGGCCCCGCTCGGCTCGGCGCTCGGCGCTGGCGCTACTGAAGCGGCGCGACCAGCTGCTGCTGCCGCTGTCCGAGGCGCTGGCGACGGCGGCCGAACGGGTGAAGACCTGCGGCGTCTGCGGATCCCTCGACACCCAGGACCCCTGCGCGATCTGCGCCGACCGGCAGCGCGACGGCTCCTTGATCTGCGTCGTCGAGGAAGTCGGCGCCCTATGGGCCATGGAGCGGGCGGCGGCCTTCCGCGGCCGCTACCACGTGCTGGGCGGCCTGCTGTCGGCGCTGGACGGCATCGGGCCGGAAGCGCTGCGCATCGGTCCGCTGGTGACGCGCGCCTCGGACGCCGACGTACGTGAGGTGATCTTGGCCTTGCCGGCGACGGTCGATGGCCAGACCACGGCGCATTACCTGGCCGAGCGGCTGGATGGGGTGGGTGTGAGCGTCACCATGCTGGCCCGCGGCGTGCCGGTGGGCGGCGAGCTCGACTGGCTCGACGACGGCACGATCAACCAGGCCATGCGGGCGCGGCGGCCGGCCTGAAGGCTTATCTCAGGCCCGTCCAGTCGGCCTGAGCTAGAGCCGCGATCACCTTCTCCAGATCAGCCTTCAGCCGCTTGAAGCCCTTGGTCGGCTCCAGGCTCATCTCGTTGAGATAGAGCCCGCGATTGATCTCGATCTGCAGGGCGTGGGTGCGCCGGCCGGGGCGGCCATAGTGCTCGGTGGTGTAGCCGCCCGCATAGGGCGCGTTGCGGGCGACTCGGTATCCGAGGTCCTCCAGTTCGCGCTCGACCGTCTGGGTGACGAGGGACGAGCAGGAGGCCCCGAAGCGGTCGCCAAGCACCATGTCGCAGGGGCCGTTGCGGCCGCCCACCTTGGCCGCCGCGGCCGGCATCGAGTGCCAGTCGATCAGGACCGCATAACCATGCGCCGAGTGGGCCTCGCCCAGCAGCCGGGCCAGCCCGGCGTGGTAGGGCGTGTGGACAGTCTCGATCCGGCGACGCGCCTCGTCGAAGGTCAGCTTGCGGGCGTAGATCTCCTGGCCCTCCGAGACCACGCGGGCGATGGCGCCTAGGCCTGCGGCCACTCGGGCCGTGCGGGCCCGGGCGAAGTCGGGCAGCTCGTCGGCGAACATCGCCTGGTCGAGCTCGAAGGCCTCCCGGTTCACGTCGATATAGGCGCGGGCCAGATTGACGCTGATCATCGCCGCGCCTTGGTCGGGACCAGAGCTGATCAGTTCATCGACGAAGGCGTCTTCCGAGCGGCGAATGGCGTGCGCGTCCAGCGCCGCCATCATGTCTTCCGGATATGAGCGGCCGGAGTGCGGCGAGGCGAACACCAGCGGGGTGGGGGCCGGCGCGCCGTCGGGGGCCGCGCGGCGCACCTCGAAGGGCGGCAGGCTCGGGGCGGGGCGATCCGCGGCGATAGGCTCCCAGGCGTTCATCGCCGCCATATGACGATGCGTCCCACCTGGGGTCAAACAGATCGCGAGCTCTCGCGGTTCATCACGGATTTACGTCTGGCGAGTTATCATCACGCCTTACGAACTCGCACTGCGGAGCGCCCATGCCCCGAATTCTACTCGCCGAAGACGACGACTCCCTGCGCGGCTTCCTGTCCCGCGCCTTGGAGCGCGCCGGCTATGAAGTGACCTCCTGCGCCGACGGCGACGAAGCCGCCGCCGTGCTGGACCAGGATTGGGACCTGCTGCTCACCGATATCGTCATGCCCGGCATGGACGGCATCGAGGTGGCTCGTCTGGCGGCCGCCAAGCATCCGGGCCTGCGGATCATGTTCATCACCGGTTTCGCCGCCGTCGCCCTGGCCGCGGGCGAGAGCGCGCCTCCCGGCGCCAAGGTGCTCTCAAAACCCATCCACCTGCGGGAAATCGTCTCCGAGGTGGAGCGGATGATGGCTGCGGCCTAGGCGGCAAAAAAGGCGTGCGGGGGCGCTTGCACAAGCCCGTCCTCGCCGCTATACCGCCGCCTCCCGTTCCCGAAAGGGAGCCGACTGGTTCGGACGTGTAGCTCAGCGGGAGAGCACCTCGTTGACATCGAGGGGGTCACAGGTTCAATCCCTGTCACGTCCACCATTCCCGCCAAGGCTAGGCGGTCCCTCGCCTCAGACACTTCCAAAGTCCATAAACGGCGCAGGTCCAACTCCGGTCATTCGGGCGTGTCCCTAGTGACTTACCCTGATGCCTTAGCGCTGAAGCCTGATGATACCACTGACGCCCACCCACTTAACGGGATCGGGCCGCTCCGGTGCATCAAGATAGCTTTGCGAAAGCTCTGGTAGGAGCGGCCATCGGCCTCGCTCTCGGTCTTGCGATGAGCACGCCGTCGCAGGCAGCCCCTCCAACGCCTAGCGCGCAGCCGGCCGGCCAGAAGATCGATCCCGCCGCCGTCGCCGCGCTCAGGGATATGAGCGCCTTCCTCCAGAGGCTTTCGACCTTCGAACTGAAGGCCCAGACCAGCCTGGATCTCGTCACCAATGATGGCCAGAAGGTCCAGTTCGACGGGGTGGCGCACTACAAGGTGCGCAAGCCGAACGCCTTCGTGATCGACGTCGTCAGCGACGAATGGACCCGGCGGTACCTGTACGACGGGCGTGAATTCACGCTCTACGCGCCGAAGCTCGGCTACTACTCAACCTGGCCAGCTCCGGCCACGATACAGGCGACCATCCAGGACGTCGAAACCCGGTTCGGCATTTCGCTGCCGCTGGACGACTTGTTTCGCTGGACCGGACCTGACGGTGCGCGCGCCGACAGCTTGGTCTCCGCCTTTCTGGTCGGCACCGACACGATCGACGGCGTGAAGACCAATCACTACGCCTTCCGTGAGGGCGAGATCGACTGGCAGGTCTGGATTCAGCAGAGCGGCCAGCCGCTGCCGCTCAAGGTCGCCATCGTCGACCGCAGGGACCCTGCCGCCCCCGGGTATGTCTCACGCCTGACCTGGACGTTGAATCCGCCGTTGACTGACGACGACTTCGCCTTCCGGCCCGCGAAAGACGCTGTTCGCATCCGCGCCATCCTCCAGCGATAGGGTTTGATCGTGAACCACGTGTCCCGCCTGGGTCTGCTCGCTGCGCTGGTCGCGATGGGGGCATTCGTCGCCGACACCAGCTTCGCCCGCGGCGGTAGAGGCGGTGGCGGCGGTGGCCGGGGCGGCGGCGGCTTCAGCAGTGGCGGCGCTCGCGGCGGCGGGGGATTCAGTGCAGGCGGAGGCGGCATTCGCAGCGGTGGCGCGACGAGCGTCCGGGGCGGAGGCTTCAATGGCGGCGGCCGCGCGTCCAGCGGTTTCACACGGCCTTCGGGCGGGGCTGGCGTAGCCACTCGGCCCAGCGGCGGGGCCGGCGGTCCAGGAGGCGTGGGTGGCCCCGGTCGACCCGGCGGCGTCGGGGGCGTGGGTGGCCCCGGAGGCC
>NZ_JBFUIW010000031.1:0-2743 GCF_056401675.1 Phenylobacterium sp. P4_E10
TGATGGGCGCCAAGGGCGCAGTGGAGATCATCTTCCGGGCCGAGGCTGGCGACCCCGAGGCGATCGCGGCCCGAGAGGCCGAGTACAAGGCCCGCTTCGCCAACCCGTTCGTCGCCGCTTCCCGCGGCTACATCGACGACGTCATCATGCCCCACTCCACCCGCCGGCGCATCGCCCGGGCGCTCAAGAACCTCCAGGGAAAGCAACTCGCCAACCCTTGGAAGAAGCACGACAATATCCCGCTGTAGGTGATTGAATGTTCACGAAAATCCTGATCGCCAACCGCGGGGAGATCGCGGTCCGGATCATCAAGACCTGTCGTCGTATGGGGATCGCCACGGTAGTGGTCTATTCGGAGGCGGATGCGGATTCGATGGCCGTGGAGATGGCCGACGAAAGCGTGTTCATCGGCGGCGCGCCGGCGGCAGAGAGCTATCTGGTGGCCGATAAGATCGTCGCGGCCTGCCGGGCGACCGGAGCGCAAGCGGTGCATCCTGGCTTCGGCTTCCTCAGTGAGAATGCTGGCTTCGCCAAGCGGTTGGCCGACGAGGGCATCGTGTTCATCGGCCCCAACCCCAAGGCCATCGAGGCCATGGGCGACAAGATCGAAAGCAAGAAGTTCGCGCAGGCGGCCGGGGTCTCGACCGTGCCGGGCCATGTCGGCGAGATCGACGACGTCGCCCACGCCCTGAAGATCGCCGGGGAGATCGGCTATCCGGTGATGATCAAGGCCTCGGCCGGCGGCGGGGGCAAGGGCATCCGCGTGGCCTGGACACCACAGACGTAGAGGAAGGCTTCCCGGCGGTGCGGGCCGAGGCCAAGGCCAGCTTCGGCGACGACCGGATCTTCATCGAGAAGTTCATCGAGAGCCCGCGCCACATCGAGATCCAGGTGCTGGGCGACAAGCACGGCCATGTGGTGCACCTGTTCGAGCGCGAATGCTCGATCCAGCGCCGCAATCAGAAGGTCATCGAGGAGGCGCCGAGCCCGCTGCTCGATGAAACCACCCGCGCCGCGATGGGCGCCCAGGCCGTGGCCCTAGCCCAGGCGGTGAACTACGACAGCGCCGGCACCGTCGAGTTCGTCGCCGGACAGGACAAGAGCTTCTACTTCCTCGAAATGAACACTCGGCTGCAGGTCGAGCACCCGGTCACCGAACTGATCACCGGCGTCGATCTGGTCGAGCAGATGATCCGCTCGGCCTACGGCGAGAAGCTGGCCTTCGGGCAGGACGACCTGAAGATCAACGGCTGGGCGATCGAGAGCCGGATCTATGCCGAGGACCCCTATCGCGGCTTCCTGCCCTCGATCGGCCGACTGGTGCGCTACGCCCCGCCGCTGGAAGGCGAGATCGGCGAGATCGTGATCCGCAACGACGCCGGCGTCCGCGAAGGCGACGAGATCTCGATGTTCTACGACCCGATGATCTCCAAGCTGTCGACCTGGGGCCCGGATCGCGCTAGCGCCATCGCCGCCATGGGCCGGGCGCTGGAGGACTTCCATATTGAGGGGCTGGGCCAGAACATTCCGTTCCTGGCCGCGGTGATGGACCAGGAGCGGTTCACCTCCGGGGCGCTGTCGACCAACTACATCAAGGACGAGTTCCCGGAGGGCTTCAAAGGGACCGAGCCGACGCCGTTCCAGAGCGACCTCGCTGCGGCGGTGGCCTGCGCCATGCATCGGCGGCTGACGGCCCGGGCCGCGCCGCAGCTGCTGCGCGACGAATGGATCGTCATCGCTGGCCACAACAAGCGTCAGGTCAAACTCTCCAACGGCGGCGACGCCTTCCGGGTGACATATGAGGACGGCCGTTCGCTGAGCCTGACCGACGTCGACTGGCGGCCGGGCTTGCCGCTGTTCAAGGGCGCGCTGGACGGGCGTCCGTTCAGCGTCAGCGTCAAGCCGGCGGCCGAGGGCTTCATTGTCCGCCACCGAGCCGCGACCCTGCACGTGCTGGTGTTGACCCCGCGCTCGGCAGAGCTGCACGAGAAGCTGCCGCCCAAGCAGGCCGCCGACACTTCCAAGCTGATCCTCTCGCCCATGCCGGGCCTGGTGGTCAGTCTCGACGTCGAACCGGGCCAGAGCGTCCAGGCGGGCCAGGCTGTCGCCGTGGTCGAGGCCATGAAGATGCAGAACATCATCCGCGCCGAGCGCGAGGGCGTGGTTAAGACTGTCGGGGCCAAGCCGGGCGACTCGGTCGCCGCCGACGAGGTGCTGGTGGAGTTCGCGTGAGGATGCCCATCACCCTCAGCCAGGCCATGCGCCAGTGCGGGCTCACGGCGCGCGCCTTGCGCTACTATGAGGAACTTGGGCTGGTCACCGCCCACCGCAATCGGATGAACCGACGCGTCTACGACTCTCTGGCGGTTTCGCGTCTCTCGGTGATCGCGGAGTTCCGGCGCGCCGGCCTGGCCCTGGCCGACATCCGTTGCATCCTTGAACGCCAGGAAGGCGGGGCGGCCGGCGACTCGATCAGCTTCGCCGCCGCGCGCCTCGACCAACGTCTGCAGGCCCTCGAGCGCGAGCGCCGAGCGGTCGAAGCCGCCCTCGGCGCCCTGCGGGCGCGCCGCCCTTCCACCGCCGTCGCGGAGATGCACGCTTGACCTATTCCCCCCGCCACGACTGGACGCTCGCCGAGGTCGAGGATCTGTTCGAGCTGCCGTTCATGGAGCTGGTGTTCCAGGCCGCCGCGGTGCACCGGACCTGGTTCGACCCCAGCGAGGTGCAGCTCTCGCAGCTGCTC
>NZ_JBFUIW010000032.1:0-1759 GCF_056401675.1 Phenylobacterium sp. P4_E10
ATCTAGGGGGCCGCCCCGTCCCTGTCAACCAGACTTTTCAGTCTTCTTTCGAACCGCTCCAGATCAACCGGAACAACCCGAAATGGTCGACACCTAAACCAAGTCACCACCCACAAACCCCAAGGAAACCTAGGCTTCCAGAAGTCCGTCCCGGCGGCGACCCCGTCCAGGGAGGCGGCTATCTAGAGGGCCGCCCCATCCTCGTCAACCCCGACTTTTCAGTCTCTTTCGAAACCATCCGGAAGAACCAGGAAGACTTCGAAAAGGCCGACCCTAGACTTGTGCGTCGCCAGCAAACCCAAGAAATCCGAGGATCTCTTCTGCTTGTCCCGGCGGCGACCCCGTCCAGGGAGGCGGCTGTCTAGAGGGCCACCTCGTCCTCGTCAACCGGACCTTTCAGTCTTTTTGCGCCAGTCCAGGAAACCCGGAATTCAGCGCAAAAATCACCGCGGGGGATCCTTGAGGTGTTCCCCAGAGCGCCGCGGCGATCGATCGAAGGAGCGGAAACTAGTCGGAGCGCCCGTGGTTGGCAAGCTTTTTCCAGCGGCTGCGTCAGGAAGGCTACCCGCCCGGCGCAACCCACGGCGCGGGTTGGGAAAACCTGCAGTTCGCCATCGCGCGAAGCAGCCCCCGCCCCTGCCCCCTACTCTCCCTGCTCGCGCAGACTCGCGGGCCGCAACCGAGTTTCACGCCCGAGTCGCCGCCGGCGGAGGAACGACTTCTTGAGTCCTGCGGGCGGCCCGGCAGTGCCGATAGCTCAGGACTCGGCGATGAGATTCGCGTTTTGATCGATCGAGCGACGCAGGCGCAGAGCCAATCGCGGCTCGATTTCATGATCGAGGCCTCCCGTCGCGCAGCCGACGAGGCGATTCTCGACCAGGCCGCTGTGCTCGTCGACCGGCCGACGACGATCGATTCGTCGAAATTCTCGAGCCGCCGGCCGAGCCAGACGAAAACCTACGAGCGATTCTTCGGGCGCCGTCGCCTTGGAAGTCGCGGTGGCACTGCGCGCGCCTCGCCGATCACCACGTTCGCGACCACCTCGAATCAGGCGCGCCGTCGCTGGAGGAATGGGTACGCCAGCGGGGGCCGGGCCAATCAGGCGACCAGAGCGAGTCGAACCTTCTGCACGACTGACGCGAAGCTCGAGGTCGCCGGCAATTTCTCGCTCGGATCGGGATCCATTCAGCTGATCGAGGCGACCTGCGGCTGCGGCCCAACATGCCAGATCCGATTCCCGTCGTGATTCCCGCGCGCCGGCGGTGGATCTTCGCCACAAGGGGTCGGCCTCGGCCAGGCGTTGATCGCCGATGCGGCTAAACGCGTGCTGGCCGCAGGCGAAGGCACGGGATCCGCGGCCTGGCGGTGCATGCGATGAACGAATGGGCCGCGGCGTTCTATCGCAGACTGGACTTGAGCCTTCGCTGTCCAGGTTATGCCCCTGATGATCCCGCTCAGCCAGCTGTGGGCGAGCCTTTAGCCGCAGCCGCGCACCGCCTGTTGCGAATTCCAGACAAGCAAAAGCCCCCTGGAGTGATCCAGGGGGCTTTTGCTTTGAACCTTGGGTGCGGGGACAGGATTTGAACCTGTGACCTTCAGGTTATGAGCCTGACGAGCTACCGGGCTGCTCCACCCCGCGTCAGGGTGTTTGATTGTGAGTTGAAGGGTTTGTTGTCTTCATCCGTTTGGTAGACCTGGCGGCGACCTACTCTCCCGCGCCTTAAGACGAAGTACCATTGGCCCAGAGAGGCTTAACGAC
>NZ_JBFUIW010000033.1:0-1528 GCF_056401675.1 Phenylobacterium sp. P4_E10
CCTACAGCGGGATATTGTCGTGCTTCTTCCAAGGGTTGGCGAGTTGCTTTCCCTGGAGGTTCTTGAGCGCCCGGGCGATGCGCCGGCGGGTGGAGTGGGGCATGATGACGTCGTCGATGTAGCCGCGGGAAGCGGCGACGAACGGGTTGGCGAAGCGGGCCTTGTACTCGGCCTCTCGGGCCGCGATCGCCTCGGGGTCGCCAGCCTCGGCCCGGAAGATGATCTCCACTGCGCCCTTGGCGCCCATCACCGCGATCTCGGCCGAGGGCCAGGCGTAGTTGACGTCGCCGCGGATGTGCTTGGAGCTCATCACGTCATAGGCCCCGCCATAGGCCTTGCGGGTGATCAAGGTCACCTTCGGCACCGTCGCCTCGGCGTAGGCGAACAACAGCTTGGCCCCGTGGCGGATCAGCCCGCCCTGCTCCTGGCGGGTGCCCGGCATGAAGCCCGGCACGTCGACCAGGGTGACCAGCGGGATGCCGAAGGCGTCGCAGAACCGCACGAAGCGGGCGGCCTTGCGCGAGGAGTCGATGTCCAGCACCCCGGCCAGCACCTGCGGCTGGTTGGCGACGACGCCGACGCTGGCGCCTTCGATGCGGCCAAAGCCGCAGATGATGTTCTTGGCGAAGTCCGGGCTGATCTCGAAGAAGTCGGCCTCGTCGACGACCTTCAGGATCAGCTCCTTCATGTCGTAGGGCTTGTTGGGGTTGGCCGGCACCAGACTGTCGAGCGAGGGCTCCTGGCGGTCCGGCGCATCGAAGCTCTCGCGCACCGGCGGTTTCTCGCGGTTGGAGAGCGGCAGGAAGTCGACCAGCCGCCGCACCTGGGTCAGCGCCTCCAGGTCGTTCTCGAACGCGCCGTCGGCCACCCCCGACTTGAGGGCGTGCACCCGGTAGCCGCCGAGTTCCTCGTGGGTGACCTCCTCGTGGGTGACGGTCTTCACCACGTCCGGACCGGTCACGTACATGTACGAGGTGTCCTTCACCATGAAGATGAAGTCGGTGATCGCCGGCGAATAGACGTCGCCGCCGGCGCAGGGGCCCATAATCACGCTGATCTGCGGGATCACCCCCGAGGCCAGGGTGTTCTGCAGGAAGATGTCGGCATAGCCGGCCAGCCCGTCGACGCCTTCCTGGATCCGCGCCCCGCCGGCGTCGAACAGCCCGATGATCGGCGCCCCGACCTTCAGCGCCTGCTCCTGCACCTTGACGATCTTCTGGGCGTGGGCGTTCGACAGCGAGCCGCCGAACACCGTGAAGTCCTTGGAGAACACGAACACCAGCCGGCCGTTGATCCGGCCCCAGCCGGTCACCACCCCGTCGCCCGGCACCCGGTTGTCGGCCATCCCGAAGTCCACCGCCCGGTGCTCGACGAACATGTCGAACTCCTCGAACGAGCCCTCGTCCAGCAGCAGGTCCAGCCGCTCGCGCGCCGTCAGCTTGCCCTTGGCGTGCTGGCTCGCAATCCGCCGCTCGCCGCCCCCAAGCCGAGCCTCCCCACGACGCTTCTCTAGCTCTTCCAGGATGTG
>NZ_JBFUIW010000034.1:0-1190 GCF_056401675.1 Phenylobacterium sp. P4_E10
CCGCAGCCCTGCCCGGCGCCGACGCCGCCGCGGCGCGGGCGAGCGCCGCGCTCTATCGCCAGGGCGAGAGCCTCGCCGTCAGCGGCCAGCGGGTGAAGAAGGCCTCCTACGACATTCAGCGGCAGGCCTGGTCTCAGGCGCCCGTGGCCGACGCCCGCGCTCGCCTCACCCGGGTCAAGCAGGTGTCCAGCGCTGGCTATCGTCCGGCGAGCGGCGACCAGGCGCGGCTCTACTCTGCCCTGTCCGAAGGCGGCCGTCGCGGCGGCGCTGCCGGCCCGGTCGCCACCCGCGGCCTGGCGGTCGCCGCGCTCAACGTGCTGGGCGAGGGCGGCCGCGGGCGCGCCCTGATGAACGAACCGCGCACCGGCATGTGCGTCCGGGTCGCCAAGCTGAACCTCTATCAGTGCCTGGCCAGCGCCGGGCCCTACTATGAGGACATCTACTGCCTGGCCATGCACGGCATGCTGGAGCCGGCCGGCTGCGCCACCGACTCGGTGCGTCCGATGCGCACAGCCGTCCGCTGAGGCCGCGGCGCCCCACATACGCCGAAGTCCGCGCTAGAGTGACCCCGCGCCCCCGAGGCGCGGGAGATCTCGATGTCGACGCCAGATCAGGACGATAATCCGTTCATCCGTTCCAGCCCCTGGGGCCGCGCCGCCGGTCCCTCGGCCCCGTTCCGCCTCGGCCCGCTGCCGAAAGCCGCCGAGCGCACCGCCCCGGTGGCTGCGCCCGAAGAACCTGAGCCCCCCAAGCCGGTCAGCTTCGCGCCGCGCCCGGCCGCCACCCGGCCCTCGAGCATCCTCGGCGGTTCGCTGATCCCGCAGGGGACCCCGGGCGCCGACGCGCCGACGCCGCAGCCGCAGGCCCGCGCGCCCGAGCCTCCACGTCCGCCCCCCGAACCTGCGCCGCAGCCCGAGATCCTTCCCGAGATCGTCATCGCGCAGGCCGCGATCCCGTCAGCCCGCCGCGCCGCGCCGCGCCGCTCGCCCCTGCCGCTCATCGGCGCCGGTGTCGGACTGGCCGCTGCGGCCGGCCTCGCCGCCGCCTTCCTGCTAAACCGTGAAGAGCCGGCCGCGCCACTCCAGCCCGTCGGACCGCCGCCCGAGCTGCGAACGGCGAGCGCTCCGATACCAGCCGCCGCGCCGCTGCCGGCCGAGGTCGCGCCGCCAGTCGAAGCCGCCACCTCGGCT
>NZ_JBFUIW010000035.1:0-571 GCF_056401675.1 Phenylobacterium sp. P4_E10
CCGAAGGCCGAGGCCCCCGCGCCGGCTCCGATGCCCGCCGCCCCGGTTCAACCCGCCGCCCCGGCTCAGCCTGCGGCCCCGGCCCAGGCCGCTGCTCCGGTTCAGGCTGCGCAACCGGCCGCGCCGCGCGTAGAAACGCCGCGCCCGGCGCCCCGCGCCGAGACCCCTCGTTCCGAGACCCCCCGTTCCGAGGCGCCGCGCGCCGAAGGTCCGCGCTCGCCGAGCGCGCCGGGTCAGACCCGCACCTACGAGCCCTCCCGCGAACGCCGCGACGATCGTCCGAGCACGACGACCTATCGTCCCGAGCGCGCCCCGGGCCGCTATGAGAACATGAACTTCGGCCAGCGCGCGCCGCGCGCCGATGGCCCGCGCCCGCCGCGCAGCGACGCTGGCGGTCCGCCGCGTCCGCCGCGCGACGATCGTGGTCCGCGTCCGCAAGGCGACCGCCCGCAAGGCGACCGTCCGCAGGGAGATCGCGCGCGTCCGAGCGGCGAGCCGGTCCGCTATTCGGCCCTGGCCCCGCGCCCGGCGCCCGGCGGCCGTCCCGGCGATCGTCCGGGCGGCCCGCGCC
>NZ_JBFUIW010000036.1:0-543 GCF_056401675.1 Phenylobacterium sp. P4_E10
CGGCCAACTACGCCATCGACACCCATGCGCCGACCGCCACGATCCTGCTCAGCGACAGCGCGCTGAAGATCGGCGAGACCTCGACGGTGACCGTGACCTTCTCGGAGGCGGTCAGCGACTTCGACAAGACCGACCTGACGGCCCCGAACGGCGCGCTGGGGACCTTCCTCAGCGCCGACGGCGGGGTCACCTGGACCGGGACCTTCACGCCGGACGCCGACGTCGAGGACRCCTCCAACGCGGTGGCGCTGGCCGCCAGCTACACCGACCTGGCCGGYAACGCCGGGACGACCGCGACCTCGGCCAACTACGCCATCGACACCCATGCGCCGACCGCCACGATCCTGCTCAGCGACAGCGCGCTGAAGATCGGCGAGACCTCGACGGTGACCGTGACCTTCTCGGAGGCGGTCAGCGACTTCGACAAGACCGACCTGACGGCCCCGAACGGCGCGCTGGGGACCTTCCTCAGCGCCGACGGCGGGGTCACCTGGACCGGGACCTTCACGCCGGACGCCGACGTCGAGGACACCTCCAACGTGG